>SYKU01000170.1 GCA_005808865.1 Acidobacteriota bacterium | reverse complement strand
GAAGGAAGGAAAGAAGCGCATGAAGCGCGTCGGCCGCGTGGATATTCCACAGGAAGCTTTCCTGGCGGTGTTAAGAGTCGGCACGGGCGACGGGACATAGCGGCAGCGCTAAACGCGAAGCAGTCGCGCATCCGCTCGCGGAATCGAAAGCCGAACGGAACCTATGCGGGAGAGCCCGGTTGGAGCGTCAATGGGTGATTTTGATATTGCAGAAGAGAACCGTCAGGAACGCTCCGATCCGGCAGCGTGTCAAACAAAGATGATAGTTGGCAAAGTTTCAGACCGCCTCTCGAAAGCGGCGAATGAGCCTGAATCATGTGATTGCGCAGGTCCGGTGGGCATCGGCGGCTGCTCTAAGAAACGGTGGCGGATGCGAGCGGCAGGCTGCGATGCGCGCCGCCTGCCAATAGCCGTGAACGGCAGCGGACCGAGGACGGTCGACCTTCAAACCGTGGGGCGATAACGCTCAAACTGGACGGTCGCGTGACTGCCGGACAGACCGGCGTACCCGCAGTCCGCGGACCGGAAGTTTTCGTTTCGGCACAGCGCGGAACGCCGAACGGAATGTACAATTGGGTGGAAGCTTATTCTTAAGAAATCGGCGGCGGGCGAATGATTCGAACCGGAATACTGGGCGCAATACTTGCGGTGACGCCGGTGTGGGCGGCACCGGAGGACACCGTCTTCCGCGACAGGATCGAGCCGATTCTGAAGGCGAACTGCACCGCGTGTCATTCCGGACCGCAGGCCCAGGCCGGCTTGTCGGTCGCGAACCTCGCCGATCTGTTGAAGGGGGGCAAGCGGGGTCCCGCGATTAGCCCCGGCCGATCAAGCCAGAGCCTTCTCGTGCAGTTTGTGAAAGGGGAAAAGAACCCGCGCATGCCGGTCGGCGGCAAGCCGCTGCAGGATGGCTTGGTGGCCGCACTGGCATCTGCCATCGATTCGATGAAGCCGATCAAGCAGGCGGTGGCGGCCAATGACCACGCCAATTGGGTCTTCTCCGCGCCCGTGGCACCCAAGGTTCCGGATCCAAACCAGGCGGCGTGGGTCCGAAACCCGATCGACGCGTTTGTGTTGACCAAGCTCGAAGCGAAGGGGTTCACTCCGGCCCCGTTCGCGAGCAAGCGCGCTCTTCTTCGCCGCATCTACTTCGATCTGATTGGGCTCCCGCCGACAGAAGAAGAGTCGCGCTCCTTTTTAGACGATGAGACGCCCGATGCTTACGAGAAGCTTGTGGACAAGCTGCTCGCGGACCGGCACTACGGCGAGCGCTGGGCACGTCACTGGCTCGACCTGGTCCGGTTCGCCGAAAGCGACGGCTTCGCCATCGACGGCGAACGTCCGACGGCATGGCGATATCGGGACTACGTGATCCGTGCTTTTAATGACGACAAGTCCTATGACATATTCGTCCAGGAACAACTGGCGGGAGACGAGATGCAGCGCCGTCCGGCGGTGCGCGGCGGCCAGATCGAGAACGAGGGGCTCCTGGCCCTGGGTTTCCTGCGCATGGGTCCTTTTGAGCGCGATGCCAATTTCGATGCGCAACTCCGGCTCGACTGGCTGAATGAGATGACCGGCACGACAACACAGGTCTTTCTGGGGCTCACGGTGGGTTGCGCCCGGTGTCACGATCACAAATACGATCCTATTCCGCAAAAGGACTTCTACCGGATGCAGGCGTTCTTCGCCGCGACTCGGATCGATGAGCGTCCCATGCCGTTCCTGGAGGCCGAAGGACGCCTCGCGATGCGGCAGACACTACGCAGATTGGAGGACGAACTGGAAACGGCCGGCGAGCGGTTGAAAGGGATCGAAAAGGACTTGCGCGCGAAACTGGCAGCGTCGAAGCAAACCGATGACAAGAAGGCCGAAGCCAACAATCTGCAACGCGTCCTCGCCGACAAAGATAACCGGACCTTGACGGCTGAAGAACGGACGCTGCATCAGGGCGCGGCGGAACGCGTGCAAAAGATCACTCTTGAAATGGCCCGCTTCCAGCCGATTGCTTACAGCGTGAACGAAGTGGCGCCGCCCGCAGTGTTGGAAATCGAACCGACGCACGTGCTTGCGGGCGGCGAACGCTCGGCGAAAATGGCGGCGGTGGAGCCGGGTTTCCCGCAACGCATTACCGGCAACAGTGAAGCCGCGAAGATCCCTTTCGCGGGACGCTACCGCTCCGGACGCCGGCAGGCGCTCGCGGAGTGGCTCGTGAGTCCGGCGAATCCGCTGACGGCGCGCGTGATGGTCAATCGGATCTGGCAGCACCACTTTGGTGAAGGCCTGGTGAGAACGCCTTCCGACTTCGGCATGAACGGCGAGCGTCCGTCCCACCCGGAACTGCTCGATTGGCTCGCCACGCAGTTCGTCGAGAAGAAGTGGAGCGTCAAGGCCATGCACCGGCTGATGCTTACGTCGAACACCTATCGCCAGTCGACCAGGCACCCGGATGCGAAAACGATTGGCGAGAGCGATCCGGATAACCGCCTTCTCTCGCGGATGAACTGGCTGCGCATCGAATCGGAAGTGCTCCGGGACTCCATCCTTGCGCTGAGTGGAGGGCTCAATCACGAGGCCGGCGGGCCGGGCATGTTCTTCCGCGTGAAGGACGAGGTGGCTCAGGGTTTCCAGATGTTCAAGTGGTATCCGTCGGATGAAAAGGCGCAACTCCGGCGCTCGATTTATGCCTTTCAACGGCGTTCGCTATCAATGCCCCTAATGGAAGTATTCGATGCGGCGAACATGAGCGAGAGTTGTTCCCGCCGGAGCGTGACCACGGTGGCGCCGCAGGCGCTCACTTTGCTCAACGGAGAATTGACAGCCCTGGAATCCAAGCGATTCGCCGCGCGAGTGGTGGAGTTGGCCGGCGCCGACCCGGGGCGGCAGATCGTCAAGGCCTTTTCGCTGGCGCTGTTGCGGGAACCCTCGAGCGGAGAACTACAGGCCGCACGCGCACTCTACGAAGGCCGCAGTCCCGAGGGGGCGCTCACACGGCTCTCGACCGTACTCTTCAACCTGAACGAGTTTCTCTACCTGGAGTAGCCTCATGAACCCTGAATGGAATCGCCGGCACTTCCTTTATCGCAGCCTTGTGGGCGCGGGGGGCCTGGCGCTAATGGACTTACTGAATTCGGATTTGCGGGCGGCGGCCTCAACCAACCCGCTCGCGCGCAAAGCGCCGCATCATGCGGCCAAGGCCAAGTCCTGTATTTTTCTGACAATGCTTGGCGGCGTGGCGCAAATGGACACGTTCGATCCGAAGCCGGCACTGGAAAAATTCGACAACACCGTCCTCGACTGGAGCAACGAGAAACGTACTGATCAGCCGGATCTCTACGCCAAACCGCGGTTGATATTCAGGAGCCCCTGGAAGTTCAGCAGGTACGGCAAGTGCGGCATGGACGTCTCGGAACTCTTTCCGAACCTGGCTACGTGCGTCGACGAAATGACATTCGTAAAGACGATCACAGGCGAGAATGGGAACCACCCGGCGGCGACATTTCTAATGAACACCGGTCTGGTGTTGCCGGGCCGTCCTTCGGTTGGAGCGTGGGTTACCTATGGGTTGGGCACCCTGAATCAGAATCTGCCAGGGTTTGTCGTACTGCCCGATTACCGTGCGCTTCCTTTCAGTGGTTCACAACAGTGGGGGGCCGGATTTCTACCGGCCAGCTACCAGGGAACGATGATGCAATGGAAGGGCGATCCGATCAACGATTTGCTCCCCTCGGGCGGACTGAGCCGAAAAGACATGCAAGATCAGATGTCGCTGCTTCGTGAGTATAACCACGCCTATCTGGACGGCAACTTTACAAATCCGGATTTACAGGGCCGGATTGACGCCTATGAACTCGCCTTTCGCATGCAGTCTGAGGTGCCCGGCGTGCTGAATGTCGCGGGAGAAGATGAGACTACCCGCAAAATGTACGGGATCGACGACGAGGTGACGAGATCGTTTGGAACGCGCTGCCTTATGGCCCGGCAACTCGTGGAGAAGGGTACACGCTTTGTCCAGTTGTATACGCCGAGCCAGTCGTGGGACAGCCACACGGACATTCTGAAGGGACACGCCAAGAACGCTAAAGAGGTGGACCTGCCGATCGCAGGCTTGATCAAGGACTTGCGGCGGCGCAATCTGCTCGACTCGACGCTGATCGTCTGGATGGGCGAGTTCGGCCGGACGCCGGATCATCCGGCGGACCTGCGCGACAAAGCGGGGCGGGATCACAATACGAAGGCCATGACGATGTTCTTTGCCGGAGGCGGGGCGAAGCCCGGAGTGACAGTCGGCGCAACCGATGAACTGGGCTGGAAAGCCGTCGATAAAGTTTTCCGGATGCGGGACGTGCATGCCACGATCTTGCATTTGATGGGTCTGAACGACATGCGCCTGATGCATTATCATGCCGGCCGCAATATGCGCCTGACCGATACGGGTGGGGAAGTGATTCGGGACGCGGTGGCGTAGCGTCGATCTTAAACGCCGGTTGCCCACTTGTCATGACGTAGTACCACCGCGCGCGGTATACTGCCGTTGCCATGCAGCGTTTACTACTTCCACTTCTTGCCAACGCGCTTCTTAGCGCCCAGTCATCCGAACGCCCCGTTCGCTCCGTTACAGATGCCGGCGCGGTTACTACGCGACAAACCATTGCGCCCGCCGGGGTGCCCGCGATCTTCCAGGGTAAAGTCTACGGCGTGAAGTTCGGTTCGAGCGCGTCCGAACTCTGGGTACTCGGAGCCACCCATGTCTACCACATCGACTGGCGCGAGAACCGGGCGCTTCACAGCGTCACCCATGGAGGGACGCCGGGACTCCTCGGGATCGCCTTCGCGCAAACGGCGCTGGTGGCCACGGTTCCCCGTGGGGGCAAGGCCGGTCTGTTCCGGTTCACAGATGGTTCGCTGAAGCCGGTTGTTACGGGCCTGGGAGCGAACAATGCGGGCGGCGTCGCGACTGGCGGCGGGATTGCCCTCGTGCCGCTCATATTCGAGAACAAGGCGGCCGTCATCGACGTGGAGAAGGACAAGTTGTTAGGCATGGTCGAGACAGGCATCGCGCCGTTTGCGGCCGCCGTGAACGCCGCCGGAACCGTTGGATATGTTTCGAACTGGGGCGGGAGGCGTCCGCGGCCAAAAGACCTGACCGCGCCCGCGGGCCTTGGAAAAGATGCCGATCAGGTAGTGGTGGACGCGCGCGGGATCGCCTCCACGGGTTCGGTGACGCGCATCGACTTGAAGGCCTTGCGCGCAACCCACACTATCGCCGCCGGACTGCACCCGAACGGGCTTGCGTGGGACGAAGCTCGAAGCCGGCTGTATACGGCAAACAACAACCTGGACTCGGTCACTGTGATCGACACGCAATCGAACACCGCGCTCCGAGCCATCAAGATTCAACCATTTCAGCGTGAGGTGACGGGCGTCGCTCCCACGGCCGTGGCAGTCTCCAAGGACGGTGCGCGGCTATTCGTAACTTGCGGAGGCATCAACGCCGTCGCGGTGCTGGACCCGGCGCTCGGCAGGTTGGAGGGACTGATCCCTACCGGCTGGTATCCCAATGCGATCGCCGTGAGTCCCGACGGCAAACAGTTGGCCATTGGTTCCATGCTGGGCGTGGGTTCGGGATGGAGGGATGAGCCGAAGAAGCGTTTCGTGCACGCCTACCGGGGTTCGGTGAACGTGGTCGAAATTCCCAGCCCATCGCAGCTTGCGAGCTACACGACAGCCGTTTCCGAGAACAACCACTTGCCGCTTGCGGGAACGCCGGTGAAGCCGGTGGTGGCGGCAGCAGGGGCGCTCGCCGTGCCGGTTCGAGCAGGCGACCCTTCATTGGTCGAACACGTGGTGTACGTCGTGAAGGAAAACCGCACGTACGATCAGCTTTTCGGAGACCTCGCCAAGGGAAACGGCGAACCGGACTTCGTCCTCTTCGGCGAAAGCGTCACGCCAAACCAGCGCAAGCTCGCGCGTGACTTCGTGCTGCTTGACAACTTCTACTCGACGGGCGGAAACTCAGCCGACGGACATCAATGGGTCACCCAGGCGAACGAAGTCGCCTACACGCTCTGGCCTGGATATCAGGGCCGCAGCTATCCCTTCGACGGGTCCGATCCGATTGGGATCGCTCGCGGCGGGACCATCTGGGATGCCGCGGTGAAGCTCGGAAAGACGGTACGGATCTATGGCGAGTACGCGGGCCGCCTCTCCATTCCGAGTGCGCAGCGGATCGGTTTTCTGCGCCGCTGGCGCGACGGAGAGGACTTCTCCAATGTCTTCAACACCACGGCGCCCATCGCCTCGATGAACAAGCATCTGGCTCGCAACTTCCCAGCCTACGCGACATCGGTTCCGGACGTGGTCCGCGCGCAGATCTTCCTCAAGGATCTTAGAGGCTGGGAGGCGGAGGGCAAAATGCCAAACATGACCCTTCTGCAGTTGCCCTCCGATCACACTCTCGGGGCATCGCCAGGCGTGTCATCGGCGAAGGCGATGGTCGCCGACAACGACCTCGCCGTCGGCCTTGTGGTCGAAGCGCTGACGAAATCGAAGTTCTGGCCAAAGATGGCAATCTACATTGTGGAGGATGACGCCCAGAATGGCGTCGATCACGTGGATGGGCACCGTACCGTCGCGCTCGCGGTCAGCCCCTACATCAAGCGCGGGCACGTGGATTCAACATTCTACTCGCATCAGAGCATGTTGAAGACAATGGAACTTCAACTGGGCCTGCCGACGTTGTCCCTGTTCGATCTGATCGCGCACGACATGCGCGCCAGTTTTTCGGCGACACCCGACCTGACTCCCTATTCTCACGTTACGCCTGAACAGGACCTGTTCGAGTTGAATCCGCCGGCCACCGCGCTGCGCGGCCCTGCAAGGCAAGCCGCTCTCGCGTCGGCGAAAATGCGATGGGACGTTCCAGACGCGGCCCCTTCCGGCGCGCTAAACAAGATCCTGTGGCATAGCGTCAAAGGCTGGAGCACTCCCTACCCGGCCGCGCGGAATGCGGTGTTCTCGCCCTACTCCCTCGACGTGGATGATGACGATCGATGAGCTACTTCCGCTGCAGTTCCACCGGCGCTCGCTGGCTGTCATGCGGCTCCAGCCGCATTGTCCACTTCAGCGGCACGTTCTCCGGCGGATAGCAAATCCTATCGTCGCAGGCCTGATACCGGAACGTGCCGAGGATGTCGAGGTCACGCGCAGGACCGCGAAGCTGACCGATAGTTAAGTCTCGAATCAGCCGGAACTTTCCCTCGTAAACGGGCACCGTTTCGCCGATCGCTGGAAGATGCAGCTTTCTCGAGCCGGGCGGGGTCATCGGATGTGCGAACCACTCCTTCGTCTCATCCATCCGCCACTCGACTGGGATGTAACCGCCCTCCACGCCCGGCGCGTACACGTGCATGCCGCCCGGAAGCTCAGCATCGATGGAGAGAATGAGGCGGTTTCCAGCGCGCACAACCGCATCGCTTAACGAGAGCCTTAGCTTGATATGCTTCGCCTCGATCTCGCTTTGCCCGCTAGCATGATGGCCCAACGTTCGCACGAGAATGCTCGACACTGTATAGCGATCAACATGGTCGTCCTCGAAGTACTTCGCCTGCACCACTCCCTTTTCGTCTACCACAAACGTGCCGGGAAACGGAATGCCGTAGGTAGTGTGGTCCTTCGGCACGTTGGTATTGAGAATTCCAAAGGACTCGATGGTTTTCGAATCCGCGTCAGAAAGAAGCGGATAGTGGATTCCCTTGCGTTCCGCGAAATTCTTCAACAGCGGCGCGCGGTCGAAGCTTATTGCCGCCACGCCGTAACCGCTTCGTTCGAAATCCGCCCTCTTTTGTTCCAACTCCACGAGTTGGCCTTTGCAGAAAGGTCACCAGTCGGCGGATCTGTGGAAAAGGAGTATGGCACCCTTCGGCCCTCGCACGTTTTCGAACGTCCGGCGCTTTCCGTCCTGATCCGGAAGGTCGAACGCCGGGATCTTCGCGCCCGTTGCCGGGCCGGTCTTCATGTTTTCGTCGAGCTTAGGAATGGGTCTCAGCCTCGCCTGTCCAGACAGCGCTGGAACCAAAGCTGCCCAAAGGGAAACGGCAGCGAAACTGCGATTCATCATCATATCGACCTTCTGTTGCCTGATCCGGAAGGAATCTTCTCCAACGGTCTACCAACGGTCTATCTCAGGCCCTTTGTTATCATAAGAGTATTCGATGGTGATTCATCCAAGCACCGTGCGCTGCGATTCCTTTACGCTCGAAAGCGGCGCGACCCTAACCCCAGTTGAGGTAGCCTATCAGACCTACGGCGTGCTCAACGGTGCGCGGTCGAACGCGATCCTGATCCTTCACGCCTTCTCCGGCGACGCGCACGCCGCGGGCATCAGCCAGGAAACCGGTAAGCCTGGTTGGTGGGACAACATGATTGGCCCGGGTAAGGCCTTCGATACCGATCTGTATTATGTAATTTGCACGAATGTCCTCGGCGGATGCCGGGGCACCACAGGCCCTTCGTCTCCTGATCCGGCAACAGGCAAACCTTACGCCATGTCTTTTCCGGTCATCACCATCCGGGACATGGTCCGGCTGCAGAAGCGCGTCACCGATTCACTCGGGATTGAGCGGCTTCTGGCGGCCGCCGGCGGCTCAATGGGTGGAATGCAAGCTCTCGAATGGGCCGTCTCGTTCCCACAGGGTGTGGCGGCCGCGATCCCTATCGCCACCACGGCACGTCACACGGCGCAGCAGATCGCCTTTAACGAGGTCGGCCGCCAAGCTGTCCTCGCCGATCCGGATTGGAATAACGGAGACTACTACGGCGGCACGCCTCCCGCGCGCGGGTTAGCCGTGGCTCGCATGGTGGGGCACATCACGTACATGAGCGATGAATCCATGCGCGAGAAGTTTGGGCGCAAGCTCCGCAGCCGCGAAAAAAAAGGTTACGACTTTTCCGGCGATTTCGAGGTGGAGAACTACCTGCGCTACAGGGGCAGCGAGTTCGTAAACCGTTTCGACGCCAACTCGTACCTCTACATCACCAAGGCCATGGACCTATTCGATCTCAGCAACGGCAGCCTCAGTCTCGCCTCCATTTTCGAAAAGGTGACCGCGCGGTTTCTCGTCATCAGTTTCACTTCGGACTGGCTTTACCCGAGCTACCAGTCTCAGGAGATCGTGCGCGCCCTTCGCGGCCGGAACTGCGACGTCGCCTACTGCGAGTTGCCTTCGAATCATGGCCACGACGCTTTTCTCGTCGATGTCGCCGAGCAGAGCGATCTTGTGCGCGGGTTTCTCGCCAGCACATTCTCGAGGGAGACCCGGTGAGTGCTACCCACGAACCGCGCCGTGGTCCCTTCGTGCGTGAGCTCCTCGGGCGCAGCGACTATGCCATCATCGGCGACATCGTCGAGCCCGGAACCCGCGTGCTCGACCTGGGATGCGGGGAAGGTGAACTTCTTCAGTGGCTCGCCGAGAACAAGAATGTGGACGCGCGCGGAATTGAAATTGTAGCCGCGAAGGTCCGGGGCGCAATCTCCCGCGGCGTCTCCGCTTACCAGGGGGACATTGAAGATGGGCTCGAGGACTATCCCGATCAGGCCTTCGACTACATCATCCTTAGCCAGACGCTTCAGGAAACCCGGCGGCCTCTGAAAGTGCTGAGGGAAATGCTGCGCGTCGGCCGCCGTGCGATTGTGGCGTTTCCGAACTTCGGCCATTGGTCCGTCCGGGCTTCGATGCTCCTCTCCGGCGGTGCACCCAGGAACAAGTTGTTCCCGCACGACTGGTACGATTCGCCGAACATTCATTTCCTGACAGTGCACGATTTCGAAAGCCTTGCATTGAAAGAGGGCCTGACGATTGAGAAGCGCTACTTTCTGGCCGGCCATCGCCGAGTCGCGATGTTTCCCAATCTGACGGCGGAGGTGGCGGTGTTCCTCGTACGCCGCTAATGGAACCAGCCGCAGGGTTGAAACTCTGATATCGTAACTCGTAATGACTCGCCATCACTTCGGCCTCACCCTGTGCGCCGTGGGCCTCTCCGCCGCAGTCTCACCTGGCGCCATGCGGCCCGTCGCGCGCGGCCGCAACCACGCCGTTTCCTCCATGCAACCGGAAGCCACCATGGTGGCGGAACGGGTGCTTCGCGCGGGCGGCAACGCCTTCGACGCCATCGTGGCCGGGCAGGCCGTTCTAGGCCTGGTGGCGCCGGCGGCAAACGGAATCGGCGGCGACGCGGTGCTCCTCGTCTACGACGCCAAGTCAAAGCAAGTCCTCTCGATAAACGCCGAGGGCACGTCCCCGCGACTTGCCACCATCGACTGGTACAAGAAGAATGCGAAAGGCAAGATTCCCGTCAACGATACCCTGCTCTCCGGCACCGTGCCCGGCGTGATCGACGCCTGGTACATCATGCTTGATCGCTTCGGCACCATGACTTTCGGAGAGACGCTCGCGCCCGCGATCGAGATGGCCCGCGAAGGCTTCCCCGTTTCCGAGTCGCTCTCGAAGGCCATCACGGGTTCGAAAGCGCTGCACAAATACCCCACCAGCGAGAGGACGTATTTCCGCGGCGGCAAGGCTCCGAAAGCGGGCGAAATCTGGCAGAATCCTGGCCTCGCCGCGACCTTGCAGAAGCTGGTGGACGCGGAACGTGAAGCCGCGCCGAACGGGCGCCACGCGGCGCTACAGGCCGCCCGCGACCGCTTCTACAAAGGCGACATCGCTCGGGCGATGGCCTCCTTCTCCGAAGCGAACGGCGGCCTGTTCCGGTATGAGGATTTCGCTTCCTACAGCGCGAAGGTCGAACCCACCGTGGCCTACACCTACCGCGGCTATCAGGTTCACAAGAATCCGTCCGCGAATCAGGGACCCGCGGAACTCTTCGTCCTCAGCCTGCTCGAAGGCTACGACCTCAAGGCAATGAAGCACAATTCGCCCGAATACATTCACACGGGCGTCGAGGCCGTGAAGTTGGCCTTCGCGGACCGCGACAAATACCTCGGCGACATGGATTTCATCCGCATTCCGTACGACCGTCTCCTCTCGCGCGAATATTCAACGGAGCGCCGAAAACTGATCGACCCCGCCCAAGCCTCGATGGAATTGCGTCCCGGCACTGTGGACAGGGACGAGACGCCTCGTCCAATCGATGTCGATTACACCGGAGCGGCCGACCACGAAGGCGACACAAGCTACATTGTCGTTGTGGACAAGGACCGCAACGCGATTTCCTTCACGCCGAGCTTGCACAGCGGTTTCGGCACCAAGGTCGTGATGGGTGATCTCGGCTTCTCGTTCAACTGCCGCGGCGATTACTATTCTCTAGTGGCCGGGCACGCCAACGCACTTGAGCCAGGCAAGCGCCCGCGCAGCACGCTCCAGGGAACGCTGGTGACGAAGGATGGAAAACCGCTTTTCCTGTTGGGCAGCCCCGGCGGGGACGACCAGTGTATGCGAACAATGCAGACGTTCCTCAACGTGGTGGAGTTCGGGATGAACGTTCAGGACGCGATCGAAGCGCCACGCTGGTCGACGCGGGCATTTCCCTCGTCCCCCTTCCCGCACACCATGTACAAGGGCGATCTGGCCATCGAATCCCGCATCCCTACCGCAACCAAAATCGCTTTGATGAAGAAGGGGCACAAGGTGCTCGTGAAGGGACCGTGGTCGATGAACTCGACGGCGGGCATTCTCATCGACCCCGAAACGAACATCCTCAGCGCGGGCGCCGACCCGAGAGTGGACGCGACCGCGTTGGCCTGGTAGGTTGGCGCCCGCCTGCCTGATGGCTTCGTTCATGGCATCGGTCCGCGCCGACACCCAATGGAGCATTGGCAGGTCCACGGGCAGGTCCCACGGCAGGTCCACGCCGATGGGCGCGAACGGCGATTCTGCTGCGAGAACAACTCTTTTACCACGATCACGGCCGCGCGAAAGGGCGGCATCCGCGTGAACGGCGGCATTTATTCCGGGAAATACAATGTCCATTCCCGGATGAAAATTAAATCGGCGTGTTGGGTCATCCCTATTTCGCCGTGACCGGCGAGCAGGGGACCTTCGAACTGAAGATCTTCCCGCCGGGCGAATGCCGGTTGAAGCCTGGCACGAGAAGTACGGCACACTGGAACAACGCGTGACAAGGGACGCCGCCGCGAGCCAGGCGGCCGAGTTCACGTCGAAGACTACTCGCTCTGCACAAACTTGTAGAATTGCATGGCGATGACGCCGCCTACGATCGGGGCCGTCAGGTACGCAACTGAAACGCAACTCAGGCCTACGGCAACGGCGGGGTTGAGCACTGCATTCGACCCAGTGGCCGCGGCGATCGAGAGACCAAAGAGCAGCGACCCGCCAATCGTAAGCCCGTTCGCCGCTCCAGGCGCCTTCCCGAACGCCACTGATGCTACGCCGTAGGCCAGGCAGAACGCCCCGAGCACTTCGGCAATGAAGACGGCGCCACTATCGACGGCGACGACGGCAGGCCGGGCCCCGTTCAGGAGGGCGTTGCTTACAAGATTCGCCGCGCCGCCGGCCGCGAATTGGGCGACCAGGTATCCGAGGGCGTCCTTTACACCGATCTTGCCGACCGACAGCAAGCCGATCGTAATAGTGGGATTGATGTGTGTGCCGCAGATGGCTCCCATTGTGAAGACGCACACAGCGACCGTAATAGCCGCCAGCACGGGCGTGGGGACGGAGGGAAACTTGCCGGAAAGAGACAATCCAACGACGAGGGCGAGTAGAAAAGTGCCCAAAAACTCAGCGATGTATTTTTTCATGGTTCATCATTTATACCGCGCAACGGAGAAGGACTCAAGTTGCTCAAGCCAAGCAGAAGCCGGAAGCCGGATCACCCCTCCAACCCTCAGTGTCACAAACCGGAGTACTTAGCCTCTGGCAGTCCTTTGCCTCGCCCGAAGATCACGCGCCTTTCCGCAGTACCCAGGTTGTCATGGAGCGCTGGTTCTGAACCAGCGTGGTCTTGAGCGGATCGACCAACCGTCCGCCTAATTCCATCGCAGACTGTTCAAGAAGCCCTTCGTCCACCAGATAGCGTCGCGAACCGTCCGGCAACAGGAAGCGCCGTCCCTCGATGTGGCTGATCTGGTGTTCGATCCCGATCGAGGAGGCGAGGCGGCAGAAGAACAGACCGCCCGGTTTGAGGGAGCGCCAAGTTCCCTGAAGCATGGCGCGGAAGTGATCGTCCCCGCGAGCGAAGTGCAGGACGGCGCTGCTGAGCACCACGTCCGCGAAGGCCGGCGGAAACGTCATGGCTTCGACGGCCTCCACGCGGAAGTTCCGGCCGGTGAGCGACGGCGCGATGGAGGCGGCGAGACCTCGCACTTCTTCAATGGCCCTCGAATCGGAGTCGGCGCCAAACACCTCGTAGCCTTCCTTTAGGAAATACACGAGATTGCGCCCTGAACCACAGCCCGCATCAAGGACCCGCATCCCGCGAGAGAGGCGCCCCCGGAGAATCTGGTCAAACAGATAGATGTCGATCGCGCCGAATTGTTCCTGAAGGCTGGGCAACGTATTACATCTCCCGCCGGCCCTCAAGCGACTTCCAGATCGTAACCTCGTCGGCGAACTCGATGTCGCTGCCGACCGGAATGCCCATGGCAATTCGTGTGACCTTTACACCCAGAGGCTTGAGAAGCCTTGAAAGGTACACCGCCGTGGCTTCACCCTCGACGGTCGGATTCGTCGCGAGAATCAACTCTTCAACCACGCCCGTGCCGATGCGCTCCACCAACCCCTTGATCTTCAACTGCTCAGGCCCCACGGCACGCAATGGGGAGAGCGAGCCGTGCAGCACGTGATACAGTCCCGAGAACTGGCGCGTCGTCTCGATTCCCAGGATGTTGTTCGGCTCCTCGACCACGCAGATCGTCTTCTGATCCCGCTGAGGGTCGCGGCAGAAGAGGCATAGATCGCTTTCGCTGATGTTATTGCAGACCTTGCAGAGACCAAGCTTGTCTTTCACATCGAAGAGTGCCTGCGCGAGGCGCTCGGCATCCGCACGTGCAGTGCGCAGGACGTGGAACGCCAAACGCTGCGCGGATTTCTGGCCGATCCCCGGCAGGTGCTTGAACTCGTTAATCAGCCGCTGCAACGGTTCCGCGAAATCCGGCATAGGTTAGAACAGCCCGGGCGGCAAACCCATTCCACCCAGAAGTCCACCCATCTTCTGCTTGGTTTCGTCGTCTACTTTCTTCGCGGCTTCGTTGCAGGCCGCGACGACAAGGTCCTGTAACATTTCCACGTCGCCCGCCACCTCAGGGTCAATTTTGACGCTCAAAACGCTCTTCTGGCCGTCCATTTTCACCGAAACCATGCCGCCGCCCGCGGAAGCCTCTACTTTGATCAGCGCAATTTCCTGCTGCATGCGCTCCTGCATCTGCTGGGCCTGCTTCATCATGTTCTGCATGTTGCCGGGTAGTTTCACGTATCTCGCTCCTTTAGATTTCTCACCGTGCGGACCTCGCCGCCGAATACTTCCTGAAACTGTTTCACTTCGGGATGATCGAGCGCCCGCCCGACGGCGGAGTCCTGTTCCTGGTTTGCCGGGGCGGCGAGCGCCGGTCCCGCATCGAAGCCGGAGCCGAAGGAAATCCTGATGCGGATCGGGCGTCCAATTATACGCGCAACACCCTTGTTGAGGTCGAGTTCCTTCATCGATAACTTGAATTCGGGTGGGGTTGTGAAGTGCAGTTCATTCGGCGCGGCGACAACAACGGCCGAATGCTCTACGGCGTCGGCCGTGAATGCCATGCCCATCTCGAGCAGCGCCGCGTGAAGGCGCTCCTTCCACTCTTGAGAGCTCTCGGGCGGGGCGCTTCCAGGCGCCGCAAAGGGCTCGGGCGCGAGCGCGTTGGCGCCGCGGGATTCAGCCGCGGGGGTCTTTCTTGTGCGATCCAGTTCAAAGGGCGACGGACCGGGACGGAGGGCGTGGGCCGGTTGCGTGGGGGAGCGCGGCTTCGGCGGCGAAGCGGCCGGCTGCGCCATCTCTCCCAGCCGCGCGAGCGCCTCTTCAACCTCGATCAACCTTCCTGCCTGTACCAGACGAACCAACCCAAGCTCGAGGTGAAATCGCGGCTGAAGCGAGTACTGGAGATCCCTGAAAAGATCCAGCGACAGCTGCAAGTATCGCGTCAGATCCTCCTCCGAAAACGTTGATGCGATGGTCTTTAATATCCCACGCTCCTCGCCCGAGGCCGCAATCAGGCCTGGCTCGCCGAGCTTTGCCACAAGGAGATTCCGGAAGTAGCGCGAGAGCTCCCGGCTGAAGTGCTGAAGGTTATGACCGTTGCGCTCGAGTTCATCCACGATTCGCAGCATGCGGTCGGGCGCGCCTTCGGATAGCGCCTCCGTGACGTGGTGTAACAGGTCAAGAGAAAACGTACCAAGCAGCGCGCGGATGTCGGCGGCCTTCAGCTCCGTGCCGCAGCAGGCAATGGCCTGATCGAGGGCTGACAGCGAGTCCCGGACGCTGCCTTCGCCCGCGATGGCGAGCACCGACAGCACTTCCTGATCGGCCTCAATACCCTCCTGCTGACAGATCCATTTCATGCGCTCGATGAGCGCTTCGAAATCCACGGAACGAAAGCTGAAATGCTGGCAGCGTGAAGCGATTGTGGCTGGGATCTTGTGCGCCTCGGTGGTGCAGAGGACGAACACGGCCCACTCGGGCGGTTCTTCGATCGTCTTGAGCAGGGCGTTAAAGGCTTCGTTCGTGATCTGGTGGGCTTCATCGATGATGAAAACTTTGTAGCGGTCGCGCGCCGGTTGGTAGCGAACGTTCTCGCGCAACTCGCGCATTTCATTGATGCCCCGATTCGATGCAGCGTCGATCTCGATGATGTCGACCGCGCCGCCGGCCTGGATTTCGAGACAACTGGCGCACTTACCGCAGGGCGATTTCGTCGGTCCGTCGATGCAGTTCAGGCAGCGCGCGAGGATGCGGGCGATTGTGGTCTTGCCCGTGCCCCGCTGTCCGGAAAAGATGTACCCGTGAGCGATGCGCTTTTCGGCGATCGCGTTTTCGAGGGTGGTCCTAACGTGTTCCTGATTAACCACGTCGTCAAACGACTGCGGGCGATATTTGCGGGCGATGACCTGGTACATGGGGAGGGCGAATGCCAGGCCCCGGGTGATCCGCGGCACACGGGGTAAACCGCTACCGTTGCTTCCTTCCGGACCTGGCGGGGTTTGCAGCCGCCCGTTGCACGGAGCCCGGAACCTGACAAACTACAATCCTAGCATGCCGCCGCCGCGGCGTGCGCTAAACTGAATGGACTCCCTTGCGAATTCTCGACGTCGGCTGCGGAAACAACAAGCAAACGGGCGCGATCGGCATCGATCGGAACCCAAGAACACGGGCCGACGTGCTTTGCGAACTGGATCATTTTCCGTATCCGTTCGCCGATAACTCCTTCGACAGGGTGACGGCGATCCACGTAATCGAGCACCTTTCGGACGTGATGGGCGCGATGCAGGAGTTTCACCGGGTCGTGCGTCCCGGCGGCACGATCCGGATAGAGACACCGCATTACACGGATTTCAGCTCTTTCTGCGACCCGACGCATAAACAGCATCTGAACAGCTTCTCGTTCCGCTATTTCGGCAAGGACGACGCGGGTTACGGCTACTATTCGGACGTAAAATTCCGTGAGATCTCTGTACGTGTGAAGTTGCTATCGCTGTGGAGATGGTTCGGCTTTGAGTTCCTTGTGAACCGTTTTCCGCGGTACCGGAGGTTCTGGGAGCATTACTTGTGTTATGTCGTAAGGGGCAAGGTGATGGTGTTCGAATTTGAGAAAGAGGAGTGAGGAACAGTTGCGGATCAACTAGCGCCCTTCGGGCCCAGTTGGCGTGAAATACGCGTTTGAAAGCCCACGGCCTCCGCTCTGAGACTTCACCGAAGAAACGGCATCAAGGTCGATGGGGAAAGCCAAACACTCTGGACAGCGCGTCGACGTCAGAGGGTTCACTGCACTGTTCCGATCTCGTCCGAAAAGGAGACATTTCTATTTGGGAGCGAATAGGAAACTATCTAAATGGCGCCGACACGTCTGAACACGGGGTTGACTTTCACCTCCAGAGCTGATAAAAACGTTAACGTCGTGAAGGCAATTCGCCAGGAGGGCCTCAGGCTATGTCCACACAGAGGATCGATCGTCGCACGCTGATCGGGATAATGGGATCGGCCGGCGCTAGCAGCGTTGTCTTTTCCAGTTGCGGAAATGCGAACGCGGGGCTAACGGGCGCCCGTTGGGAGAAGAGCATCTCTCTCGCAACGTCGGGCCCGGGCGGTAACCGCGACTGGCAACCCGGGGACGCGCTGAAGTTTCTTCCGCCTGAGAAGATCCCCACGTCCGGCAAGGCCTCCGACATACTGGCAGCCCTCACCAAAGAGAAACTGTCCCTCATCTATGAAAGGATGAATGCCAGCCGCAAATGGGAGAACGCGATGAAGGACCTGTTTGTGGCCGGCAAGGACGGGCTCTACGGGTCGTTTCACACCTACATCGGGGAGGAGGCGATAGCCTGCGGCGTGATGGCGGCCTTGAACGACGATGACTACATTGCCAGCACCCACCGCGGACACGGACACCTGATCGCCAAGGGCGGCGACTTGAACAAAATGGCCGCCGAGATTTTTTTCAAGGAGACCGGCTACAACAAGGGCTACGGCGGATCGATGCACATTACCGACATGGCCAAGGGCATCATGGGCATGAACGGCATTGTGGGAGCCAGCTTCTACCTGGCGGCCGGCGCGGCGATACGGGCGCAGGTGCGCGGCACCAAGCAGGTGGGCGTCGCTTTCTTCGGCGACGGCGCGGCTGCCTCACCCTATTACTTCAGCGCTATCCGCAGTTGCACAAATCACAAGATCCCGGTGATTTTCGTCAACGAGAACAACTTCCAGTACATGGGCGTTCCGATGGCATCGGTAGTGCCAACCAAGTACATCTCCGAGTACACCAGGGGCCTGGACATTCCGCATCACCTTGTGGATGGCAACGATGTGGCCGCAGTCTACGCCGCTACGAAAGAAGCGGTCGAATGGGCGCGAGCAGGCAAAGGTCCCTCGATGATCGAAGGGATCACCTATCGCTGGTACGACCACTCGGGCTTCGCGGGCGGCAGGGTCGGCGCCGACGGTGCGATGGGGCTGCCATACCGGTCCGACGAAGAAGTACGGCAGTGGATGTCGCGCGATCCTATCTCGCGCTACAAGGCATGGTTGCTCGAGAAGGGGCTGGTCACGGCGGCTGAACTCGGCAGGATCGAGGCAGCTTCGCAGAGTGCGGTGGATGCTTCAATCAACTTCGCCCGGCAGAGCAAGGATCCCGATCCGGCCCAGGGAGTTCATAATACGCACGCCGGCGGCCCTGTGGCGGCAACGCAATTCTACAATCGCTCGGGAATAGGCGCGAGTTAGCGCGCTGGAGGAGATCGCCATGGCCCGAAAACCTTACGCTTACGCTCAGTTGGAAGGCGTCGCGCAGGAGATGCGCCGCGCAAACGACATGGTCTTCTTTTACGAATACGAGAAGCCCGTGGCAACATCGCCCACCGGCGAGGTGCTCGACCTGGTGAAAGAGTTCGGCCCAGTGCGCACATCGGGCCGCGGATGGGCCATCGATGAGACCTGGCTGGTGGGCGCCGCGGTGGGCGTGGCCGCGGCAGGGTCGCCCGCGCTGGTGCGGCTTCCGGCGATGACGACGATATTCGCTATCGAGTACATCTACAACCAGGCAGGTAAGCTGCGGTCTATGACCGGCGGACAGGCGAGTATGCCGTTCGTGCTTTGGCAGGGCGGTGGCGGGCGGACGAAGGGATCGGCCGGGCAGCACACCGAGGTCGGGCAGGAGGCGTTGTACGCGAATCTTCCCGGCGTCAAGGTAGTCGTACCGAGCAATGCCTACGACGCCAAGGGACTCCTGATAGCCGCGCTGCGCGACCCGGATCCTGTGGTTTATTTCGACTATTCCGAGGTCAAGTCCGGCGAGCAGCCCGATGTGCCCGACGAAGCCTACGAGGTGCCGCTGGGCAAGGGTGTGGTGCGGCAGACCGGTAAGGATCTGACGCTGGTGGCGTGGGCGCCGGCAACCGTGGACGTCAAACGCGCGCTGCCGGAACTGGCGAAGATGGGGATTAGCGTGGAGTTCATTGATCCACGAACGCTCAAGCCGCTCGATTTGGATCTGCTGGTGACGTCTGTGAAAAAAACCCGGCGGCTGCTGGTGGTGGAGCACGGCCACTACACGAACAGTTTTGGTTCTCATGTGATTGCCGAGTTGGTTCAGGTCGTGCCGGGGATCAAGGCACGGAAGATTGCGTTTCCGGACGTACCCGGACCGGGCGCTGGAGGCATGATGAGCTGGCTTCGCCCTGATGCACCCAAGATTATCGACGCCGCACAGCGGATCTTGCGGGCTTGATGATGGGACAGGTGGGAGCGCCCTGTCCCCGATGCCAACACCCGATGGAGCCGGCCACAGTTAAGACTGCAATCTGGCGGGGAGACAGCCTTTTTCTTGTGGAAGATATTCCCGCGCAGGTCTGCGGGATTTGCCGGGATCAGTTCTACGACGAAACCACCACGGAAAGGCTGCGGCGCCTGACCGAAGAGAACTTCGCGTCCGTTGCCCCATTGCGCGAGATGCGGGTCCCGGTGTATTCGCTCGGCGGGCAAGCCGTTCCGCCGCCGGTCTCGCTTATCGATGATGATGAGGTTTATGCGGACTACTGATTGGGCGATCGCGGCCCTCGCCTTCGTGCTCTGCGGTTGTGGCGGCGGCGCCTCCACGCCCGTCTCCGGAAGTAGTCCTGCCGCCAAAGAGGCACCAGCCACACCCGCCGGCGCGGCGTTTAACGTGGGATCTATCTTTCCGCCGGGCGAAGGCCGTGACCTTGTTCTTTCCACTTGCTCCTCCTGCCACTCCGTCACGTGCAGTGCACGCGGGCAGCGCACGGCGGAGCAGTGGGACGGGATTCGAAAGAGCCATCAGGATAAGTTGACCGGACAACCGGTCGCCAGCGTCGAGACGATGTTCTCCTACCTGAAGGCCAACTTCAATGAGACCAAGCCCGAGCCCAAAGTGCCTGCCGAGTTGGCTGAGCAAGGTTGTACACCCTTCTGATGAGCAGGTTCGCTGTTGTCTTCCTGGTGACGCTCGCCGGCTGCACAGCCCCCGCCGGGCGTCCGCCGGCGGCGCCGCCCGCGGATCAGAAGCAAGCCCCTGCGGCGACCGCCGCAGTATCGAAGGTCAACCTGGATGAGATTTTCCCAGCCGGGCAGGGCCGCGAACTGGTGTTGAACAATTGCACTACATGCCACACCTTCGTGCCGATCGTCATTCTCAGAATGAGCAAGGAGGCTTGGACGCGCAACAGCCGCGACCATCGAGGGCGCGTCACCGCTCTCAGCGAGGCCGACTTCAAGACGCTCTACGAGTATCTGGCCGCCAATTTCGGCCCCGACAAGCCGGTGCCTCGGCTGCCGAGCGAGTTGATGGATACCTGGACCTCCTATTGATCAGAGTTCTGACCGGCACGGCGCCGGCGTCCCTGGACTCTTAAGAGCAGGGCGCCCGGTGGCGGGACCAATCGGGGAGGAACTTGGCATGAGGCGACCGGCGGGTGGACACCGAGGAAGTCAGGCAATGCGGCGCGTGTCAAGCAGTTTGAGACACCTGGCATGGGAATTTAGTGACTATTCTCCTCTGTCTTTAGGTCGGTCTTGACCGGTTTGTTGATCCACACCTCGGATGGCAAGGTGAACGTCTGGTTGGTCACCACTTCGCCGGCTTTGGGCAAGTTGATGATCACGAAGCCGAAGGCCCGGCCCACATCCGTCTTGGCCGCTCCGACGCGCATCAATAATTGATCGCGCTTCGGACAACTCCGTCTCATCGCGCGCAGCTTGCGCAGCAGTCGCACGATTTTCTTGCG
>SYKU01000169.1 GCA_005808865.1 Acidobacteriota bacterium | reverse complement strand
TGGCTCGGTGAACAAGGTTCCCGAGTTCATCAAGAAGGTGAAGTCGGGCGAGGCCAACACGCGGCTGATGGGCTTCGGGCACCGTGTGTACAAGTCATACGACCCGCGCGCGAAAGTCATCAAGCGCATTGCCGATCTCGTGTTCACCGTCACCGGCAAGAACCCGCTCCTCGAGATCGCGCTGGAACTCGAGCGCATCGCCCTGGATGACGACTACTTCATCAAACGGAAACTCTACCCCAACGTTGATTTTTACTCGGGGATTATCTACCAGGCGATGGGCTTCAAACCTGAGATCTTTACCGTGTTGTTCGCAATACCGCGCACGGTGGGTTGGCTCGCGCAGTGGCAGGAGATGCTCGGCGATCCCGAACAGAAGATCGCGCGGCCGCGGCAGGTGTACGCCGGCCACGGCGCTCGGAACTTTATACCCGTGGAGTTGCGAAACACATCGGCAACTGCTGCCGTGTAGCGTTTAGATCGCCTTTATGACGTTCCGCGCCGCTTTCCGACCATGTCCAGTAAAATCTTAGCTTGCGGCGGCAAGCCGGGGGCATGCGTTTCAGGCAGCCTATCCGCCAACCAAGACGTTCGCCCTGCCGACGCGGCTGCTTTAATATCAATCAGCTCCGGCCCGAAACACTCGCTGTTGGTTCCTCGCTCCAGCAAGTGGTGCCGAATCCTTTCAACGGGATAACTACGGCTCCAGGCCAGTTGCACGCCGCCGCCGCGATAGATCGTGTTTGTATGTGTCACCGCAAGCGGACGGATCTCCGCCCTCCTGCGATCGACCGTGTCGGTTCTTATCCTTCGAGAGCCGGGTTCGCCTCCGCATGGGGCAGTTTTGACCGGCCGCAAAATTCCAAATCCAGGAAACTCCACGTTTTCAGCGCCTTCCCCAACACCTTTCCCACCCTCACCTACGTGGTTGCCTGATTTCGCCGTTCCGAATCGCCGCTCCTTACCCGCTCGCCGTTGACCCTCCCTGGGACCATGGAATTACGGATTCGCAACGGATAGGTGAATAACACCACGACGTTCACTACGAATCGTTAAGTTCCTTGTCCCCAGATCGGGGAGCGCGCGCGCCCGGCGCCAAGTAGCTGTGAGAATTAAGGCCTCGCAGGTTTCAATCCCCTTCTGATCGGGGAGCGCGCGCGCCGTATTTTTCAGAAGTGTGCCCATGAGGGCATACCGACGTTTCAATCCCCTTCTGATCGGGGAGCGCGCGCGCCAGCGGCCTTTGTAACTCTTTCAGGCTCAGGGTATTATAACCACGTTTTCCGTAACCTAGCAAGTAGTTTCTTTTCATTCGCCTTCCCTTCGCCCGATGGTGTCCTCAAATGGTCAGGTAACCCAAGTCATTCGTTAGACTTGCGGGTTCCCCGTAACCTCCCCCTGTTTTACAGCCCTTTTGCCAACTCTGCTTAACTCATTGATCCCGCTCCGCTTAACCCTCAAACCACGTAAAAAATCCGCGCTCTCCGTCAGTACGCCCGGTCCGTAGATCTGCATCTGATCGACGCACCTCGCGCACACCTGGTAGATTCGAATCCGGTCCTTTTCGTCGAGCGGCAGTTTGCCAAGATCCACCACCAGCCGGTCCAGTAACTCGTCGTCAAGGAGACATTCGAACACGCTGTCCTGTATTCGTGTTCCGAAACCTAACAGGCAGTCGGAAACGCGCACCCGAACACTGTCCTCGATAATGTCGTTGCAAACTACGTGGAGCATGGCTCGGGCTCCTTGACCTCCGGAAGAGTTTCGAGGTGGCTGCGGTACGGTTCACCCGTGTGGAGGGAATCGAGCAGTGCTGCAAGTTGCTTCAAGAAGACGGAGCGGTAACCGGTTTCGAGATCATCCTCCGCGCGAGCGCCGATCAACGCCTTTTCGTAGTGGGTCACAAAGCGCCGCAACGCGCCGGGCCGAAGCCGGGTTCCACGGTTTTCGCCGGGTTCGTCGAAATCGTGCGGCTGAATCACTTTGAGATTCACCAGCCTGAGAACCAGCCGGTCAATCACCTCATGACGGAGCTCTTCGACGAAGTCGCAGGCGAGCGACGGGCGGTCGCCATCGGGCCGATGATAGAAGCCGACGCTGGGGTCGAGTCCGGCGGCTTCCACCAGACCCTCCAATTCGCGAGTGAGCAGGGTGTAGCCGAAGTTGAGAAGCGCGTTGACCGGGTCGTCCGAGCCACGCTTCTCGCGGCCCTCGAGGGCATTTCCGACACGTTCCAGCGGCGGAACAGACCGAAATAAGAACGCGCGGCAGTCCCTTCGATGCCGCGAAGCTCCTCGATCGAGGCCGCGGCCGACGCTCGTTCGAGCGAGTCGCCGAGTACCCGGTGACCTTCGCCAAGGGTTTCGGCGAGCCGGTTCTTGGCCTGGGCGGCCGCCATACGGAGGGCCGCGAGAATCTTGCCCCGCACCACTCCGCGGGCGAACTCGAGACAGTACTCCGGCTGGCGGGAGCGCTCCCACTGCCGAACGCGAAGCCGTCCTCCACGCTCCGCCGGAGGCTGGAGGCGCCGACAAACCCAACTCTGCGGTTGACAGTGCTCGCCGCATTCTCCTACGATGAAGCATCGGCGCGACATCGATGCAAAAGCTAGTCAGGCTGTCCATGCTGTGTCTGCTCGCCGTCACCGGGGCTTTCCCCCAAACCACTTCAACATCAATACTTGGCACAGTGACAGACCCGTCAGGCGGAGCGGTTGCCGGAGCGAGGGTGACCGTTGTCCACACACGCACCGGGCATAAACGGCAGGACCAGACGGGCCAAAACGGACATTTCAATTTTCCGCTTCTCGACATCGGCGCCTACAACGTCACGGTCGAAAAAGAGGGCTTCCAGTCCCAGACCAAGACGAATATTCCACTTCAACTGAACCAGAAGGCCCGCGTCGATATCGCCCTCGAAATCGGCATTCGCGCCGAGCGAGTGGAAATCGCCGCGGAAGCGGCTTCGCTGCTGCGCACCGATGAATCGGCGCTGGGGCAGGTGGTTGAACAGCGGCTTCTCGCGGAATTGCCCCTTAATGGCAGAAATCTTGCGGGTCTTGCCGTGCTGCAACCCGGCGTACAATTCGGTCAGCGCATGGGTTTCGACGGTCAAAGCGGCGCGGGTGGAGGAATTCCCGTGCCGGGCATCGCGATTTCGCTAAGCGCCAACGGGCAGAGAGACACAAACCAGCACGCCACGCTCGATGGGGTCGTCATCACCGAAGCGCGCGTGAACACAATACCTTTCGCGCCCTCCATCGAAGCCATCGAGGAGTTCCGCGTGCAATCCGGCAGTTACTCGGCCGAATTCGGGACGAACTCGGGAGCCCAGCTTTCTATTGTATTGCGCAGCGGCACAAACGACTTTCATGGCACAGCCTTCGAGTTTGTTCGCAACGACACGCTCGACGCCGAGAACTTCTTTCAGAACTATTTCAACGCGCCGAACTCGCCGCGCCGGAGGAAGGACGGCCTTCGCCGCAATCAGTTTGGGGGCGTGCTCACCGGATACGTCACGATTCCCGGCGTCTACAGCGGCAAGGATAAGACGTTTTTCATGTTCGACTACGAAGCACAACTGAGGCGTCAACCGGGCGGCGCGGCGGCGGCGAATCACCCTACCCTTCCCTTCCGCGACGGGAACCTGGGCGCTTTGCTGAACCGGCGAGACTCGAACGGACGCGAACTCGCTTCGATCGTGATCGTAGACCCGCTGGGTGGCAGGCCCTTTCCGGGCAATGTGATCCCCGCCTCCCGAATATCGCCAACAGCCAGGGCGCTTACCTCGTTCTGGCCGGCTCCGACCACGGTTTCAGGCGATCCGCTGAGCGGCGTGAATTACATTGGCTCCTCGGATGCCAAGCTTGACGACGACCAGCGCTTCGTCCGTATCGATCATAATTTTTCCTCCCGCAACAAGATTTTCGGTCACTACGCGTACGATGACGCCTCCTACGCCACGAATCCTGGCGATAATCCCAACTTCAAGACGTCCGTCTCCGGAAGAAATCAGAACGTAGCTACGCAGTGGCTTCACCTGTTCACCCCGACCACCATCAACGAATTGCGGTATGGTTTCAGCCGGTCCGTTGCGAATACCCTGAATCCGCGATCAAACACGGACTTCGATCTCGAATCCGTCGGTCTCTCCGGGTTCCGTCTGATTTCGGACGGCAACCGTAAGTTCACGTCACGCGAAGCCGGGCTTCCAAACGTTCGCGTCACAAACTTTTCCTCCCTCGGCGAGCGGGACGGCGGCAATGGGTTCGATTTCAACAACCAGCACCAGATCAGCGACAACGCAACCTTAAGCCGCGGCGGCCACAACCTCAAGGCAGGAATCGACTTTCGCCACGTGGCGCTCTACCGGGCCGCTTCGGACGCGCCTCGGGGCAGCATCAACTTTACCGACGCCGTGGCCAACAACGCGTTCGCGGCTTTCCTGCTGGGGTATCCCGGTACCACGGAGACGCCCGAGGGCCTTCCGGAGGGCGATGCGCGTCAGCAAAGATGGGGCGCCTATTTTCTCGACGATTGGAAACCCATGCGTCGCGTCACCTTGAATTTGGGAGTTCGCTACGAATACAACACGTCCGCCACGGACGTTCGAGGGCGGTGGCGAAGCCTTAGTTTCAAGGATGCGGTGAACGGGGTTCCGGCGCTGTTGCCTCAACTCGGCAGGAGGCATCAGTTCTATAAGCCCGAAAAAACGCTCTTCATGCCGCGCGTTGGACTCGCCTGGCGGATGTCGGACAAGTGGGTGGGGCGGGCAGGTTACGGGATTTATTACAACGTGCACCAGTTGGCGAACTACACGCTGCTGAACTTGAATCCGCCGCTATCGGGAGCGAGCCAGTTCTCGCAGGCGGCCGAAGGCGGAGTCCTCGCCGCCGGACGGACCCCGCTTACCTTCGCGGCTCCATTCGGCGCCGCGGCGGCGGACGCCGCGACCAATGCCAATGCCCTCAACCCGGACAATTTTCAGCCCCGGATCAACCAGTGGAGTTTCGATATTCAGCGCCAACTGCCATCCAGGACCGTCTTAACTCTCGGCTACGTGGGAAGCAAGGGAACACACCTCGACAACAGCGTCGAGCTGAACAATCCCGACCCGGGCCTGAGTTCGCTGCCATCGACTCCACAACAGCGGCGGCCGTATCAGTATCTGGTCGACGGTTCCGGAGGCCCCGTGCGCACGCTGACGCGCCTGAGGTGGCTCGATTCCGGCGCCAACTCCTGGTATCACGGCTTGCAATTGAACGCCGAGAAGCGCACCACGAACGGATTCCATTTCAACATTTCGTATACCTGGAGCAAGGCGCTGGGCGAAGGCTACGGGCGCAATGAAACCGCCGGCTTCGTGAACAGCGGATCGTACCAGAACCCGCGTAACAGGGCCGCCGATAAGGCGCGGTACGGCTTCGACGTCCGCCACAACCTCATCCTGAGCTACGGCTATGAGATTCCGACGGTTTGGTTCGCACGGGCGAACGCGTCCCGTCTGTTGTTCGGTGGTTGGCAGATGAACGGAATCTGGACGGTCCGCTCGGGCTTTCCGTTTTCCGTGACACAGGACAATACGCTGAATACGTTCAATAGCCCGGTGCGGCCGGACCGATTGAAGAGCGGCCAGACCGGCAATCGAACTCTCGACCGGTGGTTTGATACCGAAGCGTTTCGTGTGGTGACGTGCGAAGTGGACTACCTCTCGGACCGTTGCCATTACGGCAGTTCGGGCAACGGGATCCTGGACGGGCCTTCGTTTCGCAATCTGGATTTCTCGCTTTTCAAGCACGTCACCGTCAAGGATAACGCCAAGGTTCAGTTCCGCGCCGAGTTTTTCAATCTTTTCAACTCACCGAACTTTGCGCCGCCGAACGCGAACCTGACGGGCACCACGGCGTTTCTTCCGCGGCGCGATCCGCTGAGCGGGCAACTCGGGCCGGACCCGGCGCAAGGCGGCCGCGTGGCCGGCCCGGGCGCGATTACGAGCCTGATCGCTCCTATGCGAATCGTTCAGTTCGGGTTGAAATTTCTCTTCTGAGTCGGGTCTGCGATGCCGCGCTCGAATACAGCCGTCCTGAGAGGCACGGCCTTGTTTTCGGCGCTCAGCGACGGGGAACTGGAGTCCTTCGCCGCGCGGACGTTGACCCGTTCTTACGCAGCGGGCGAATTGGTGTTCTCCGAGGGCGAACCCTGCGCGGGCTTTTATATTGTGGCAAAGGGGCGCGGCCGCATCTTCAAGATCTCACAAGCCGGGCGCGAACAGGTGCTGTCCATCGAAGGTCCAGGCGGTTCGATCGCCGAACTCCCGGTCTTTGACGGTGGACCTTACCCCGCATCGTTGAGCGCCGTCGATCCCTCGGAGTTGCTTTTCATTTCGCGGACGGACTTTCGGGCCTTGTGCCTCGAGTATCCGGCCGTCGCGCTGAAGATCCTGCAAGTGGTCGGGGCCAGGCTCCGGAAACTGGTGGGAATCATCGAAGAGCTTTCGTTCACAACCGTGCGCCACCGCTTGATCCTGCGCGAGGCGGGAAATGAGCATCGAGGCAAGTTTACGCTTGCCGTGAGCCACCAGGAGTTGGCGGCGCAGATCGGAACCGTGCGGGAACTGGTTTCACGTAATATCGCCAGGCTTCAGGCACAGGGGTTGATCGCCATCAGCGGTCACGAAGTTACGGTTCTTGACCGGGAAGGCCTGGAGACGGAGCTATCATCAGTAGTCTGACGAACTGGCGGCGGGCGTGCTCTGCGTGCTTCCTCCCTTCGGCCGGATCGACTATCATGTGATCGAACGGATGTTGACGAATTAGCGCATTTTCATATAAATTAGGTTCGCAGTCTGAGTGCCGGAAATAGCCGATGATCTCCGGAGCAGCCTCAATTTATATGAAAATGCTCTAGTTCTGAGCGAAGTGGTCCGCCGCGTACTGACCGTGACGAAGCTGGACAGGATCATTCTGTTTGGCTCGGCTGCGACTGGCCAGATGAACAGTGACAGCGGCATCGATCTCTTGATCGTTGAGCCAAATCCTAAGAATCGCCATGAGGAGAGCGTTGCCATCGCGGACGCCATCGGCGATGTCAACTTCGCGGTTGATGTCACCTGACCAATGCATCATATCGCCATGCCCGTGAGGGTTGAGGCGCGCCCAACCATTTGGATGACC
>SYKU01000168.1 GCA_005808865.1 Acidobacteriota bacterium | reverse complement strand
TGATCGTTCGCCGTCGGCGAGGCGCCGCCCATTCCGCCACGGTCGTGATCAATCCGGCCGTCGAAACCCGACTTTGTATTTCGCCAAAAGACACCGCGTCCGCATCCGCCGTGTGTCCCCAAATGGAGGTGTTTCCACGGTCGCGGGCATGGCCATCATGGCTTCTTTGGCGGTAACGGCCTCGCGCGCAACGCGGCCCAGTCATTTGCGCGTGCCTCTGGGCTCACCGCATGGAGGTTCCGGGCCTCCAAGCTAATGCGCGGATCGCGCCACAAGCTCGCGGTGCCGGAGGAAGCGCCGGCGCGAGGAATCGCGCGCGCTTATCTCGGGCAAACCGGCCAGGGCGAGAATCCAATTGTCAGCGTCTGCCGGTCAACCATGAATCTCTCTTCGCGGTTGCCATCGATGATCGCCGTGACAATCACTCCCTGATTGCACGACCGGCTTCGCTCGATCCTGAATTCCTTGAAGCCGGCGTACTTACTTTTCGGGCCCCAATCCTCCAAAAACCGTTCGAACGAGTAGTCCCGGCAAGGCGTCTGGTCTGAGCAACCCCACAGCGCATAACCCGCCTTGTAGTCCTGCACCTTGGCGAATTCAAAGAACCGCTTTACCTGCCGCTCCTGGCGAAAATCCCAAAAATAGAACGCCAAACCGCCGCCCACAATGGCGATCGTCAGAATCGAGAGTATGGCGTACTTTATCAGTTTGCCACGGCGTCCGTCACCCGCTCCGTACTGATCAAGGTAGCCAGCCATTGCTTGAACCTGCCCGGCTTCGCCTACTTCGCGGGGTGTTCTTTGTCGTACGCCGCGATAGCGTCCGTGGTGATTTCGAGCGCCGGCTTAAAGAAAATTGTGGTACTCGAGTCAATTACGACGTCTAGGCCCTTCTCTTCCGCCAGTTTCCTCACCACCTGCTGCATGCGCTGCGAACTCTTTCCGAGAATTTCCTGTCGCTCGCGGTCCACATCCGCCTGCAGGTCTTCGCCGACCCTCTGAAGGCTCCGCTGTTTGCGCTGCCCCTCAGCCTGAAGATCCGCTTCGGCCTGCTGGGTGAGCTTCCCCGCCATGGTTTGCAGCTGTTGCTGGATGGTAGCCAGTTCCTTCTCAAGCTTGGCCATCTCTGTCTGCCGGGGCTTGTATCTGGCTTCCAACTCGGCTGAAGCCTTCTTGATCTCGGCAGTATCAATCACGGCGCGCTGGAGGTTGATGATCGCGACCTTAACCTGCGCCGGGGCAATCGCGGCCGAACAGGCAAACACAGCGGACAGGGCGGCCAACCGCAGCCCTAGACTTCTAGACATTTCCGAAGCACTCCTTGAGTAAGTATTCGTAATAGGGTAACACAGCCGCGTCTGGGAGGCTATTTGGTGAGAACGCCGAGAATCTCGTCTTCCTTCAGGATTAGGTATTCCACACCGTCGCTCTTGGTCTCCGCCCCGGAGTACTTTCCAAAAAGGATGCGATCGCCTACCTGAACGTCGACCGTCAGCCGTTCGCCCGTATCGCTTAAGCGTCCCGCGCCGACGGCGATTACCTCACCCTGCTGTGGCTTCTCCTGCGCGCTGTCGGGAATGATAATGCCGCCACGGACGCTTTCACTCTCCTCGATTCGCTTGATCAGCACGCGGTCGTATAAAGGTCGAATATTCATATCTCTTTCAGTTTAGCATCGGGCGGCATCAGTCACGCAAGAAAATCTCGTCGAGCACGCGCCCCACCGAACCGTTCGGAGTCTCCACAGCGAGCAATGTCGCCAGTGTCGGCGCTACATCATTAGGAGCTATCCGCTGATGAAAAGTTCCAGCCTTGATGCCAGGCCCCATGAAAATGATGGGTACATGAGTGTCGTAGCCGAAACCCGTGCCATGTGTCGTCCCTTTTGCCCCGAACAGCCAATTCGGTTCGAGCAGCACCATGATGTCGGGTCCCCGCTGGCCGTAAAAGCCATTGAAGACGCGGCGGCCAATCTGATCAGCGGCCAATCCGCCCCGGCTGAGCTGGTCGCGGGTGTAGGCGCGAAAGACGTGGGGAATCGTGAGCGCGGCGTCGGCCGCGGACTCGATGACTTCAGTCTGATTCAGCTTCTTCTCCGCCATCAGTGTGAGATTCAAGTACAAGGAATGCTCGCTCGGGCTGATCACCCATTTGCCTTCCCCATATTTCTCCGTCAGTTTGGCCTGAACGGTGCTCTGAATCACGCCGGCGGTCATCCGTCCGCCGGGCATCTTGCGCGCCGTCGAGACCTCGGGTATGGGCGCAACTCCGTGATCGGCCGTCAACACAACCACCACGTTCGCCATTCCGACTTCCCTGTCCAGATATTGAAAAAGCTTTCCCAGCAGATGGTCCACGCGAATCGCCATGTCCCGGACCTGCGGAGAATCGGGGCCAAAATCGTGCCCGACGTAGTCGTTCCCGGAGAAACTGACGGCGAGCAGATCGGTCGAGTCGTGACGGCCCAGCTGTTCGGCGGAAATGGCGCGTTCGGAAAAAGCTTCGATCAGTTCGTTCGAATAGGGAGTGGCTGGAATGGACTTGTAGAACGCGGCGTCGGCGGTGGGCGCCATCTTCTTGTACACCACCTTGCCGTCGCCGGATTTCCATTCAGCGCCCACATACTTGTCGGCGGGCCGCGCTGCGTTGAAGTCCCTCACCCAACCGGGCAAATCGGGGAAGTAGTAGTCACTGCTCACGAAGGTGCCGTCACTGGCGTCAAACCAGTACGCGCCATCGGCCATGTGGCCCGCGGGCAAGATCGCGCTGCGGTCCTTAAGCGAGATTCCGATGACCCGGGTGTTCCCGTTCGCGATCTTCAGTTCATCGCCAAGGGTACTGACCAGCAGGCGGCGAGGAGAGGCTCCCCCTTCGCCTTTTCCGCCCAGAATCTTCGCCGTCTTGTCGGTCACGCTGGTAACGGTCTTTCCGGATCCTCGGTCAAACCAGTCGTTCGCGATGATTCCGCTGATGGCGGGCGTCGCGCCGCTCATAAACGTGCTGTGGCCGATAGCGGTGACTGTCGGGAAGTGGTCGTAGTGCGCGTTCGTGAATACAGACCCATTGGCGAGCAATTTGCTAAGGCCGCCGGTGTAGCTCGAACGGAACCGGGTGAGGTAGTCGTAGCGGAACTGGTCGACAACAACGGCCAGAACAAGTTTGGGTTTGGTGGCGGCTGGAACGGAGGCGGCAACAGCGGCGGCAAGCAGGGGAACGGTAAAGAAGTTTCTGGTCATAGGCACAATGAACGCCAAGACTCCATGGTAGTCGATACGAGCGCTCTACGCGTCGCCCATCGGCCGGGCGAGGGCTGAGCCGCGCAGGCCTCGCTCGTTTCGGCGCGGTCGCCCCGTTTGAGGGCTCGACCAGAGATAATCCCCGGCACGCTGAACCGAGCCAGCGTTTTCCGGCATGTCCTAAAAGACAACTATTCCCACCGGGGCCGGCGCTGGCAGGCCAACCACCATCCCAAGCCTCACCCGCCTTGACAACCTCTCTCGCCCGTCGCTAGCCTAAATCATTGCCCCCAATCCCAGACGCAGCCGAAGTTTTCCGCCGGCATGAGATCCTTTTGATTGGCGCCAACGGCTTTCTTGGCAAAGTCCTCCTCGGCATGCTCATTGACCGCTTTCCGGATCTCAAGCATCTGCACATCCTCATGCGCCCGAAAGGTCCGGTTCCTGCGCGGGAGCGCTTCGTAAAAGACGTCCTTGGCTCTCCCGCACTGAAACCGGTTCTGGCAAAGGCGCCCGCCGGCTGGTCCGTTGAGAAAATAACTGTGCTCCCCGGCGATATCGGCGAAGACCGCTGCGGACTGTCGGAGGCGGCTGTTACCTCGCTCGAAGGCCGTGTGGACCTGATCGTCAACTGCGCGGGCCTCGTGGAGTTCTTCCCTCCCGTCGACGAATCGTTCAAATCTAACGTGGACGGCGTCGAACGCGTCGTGGCTCTGGCAAAGCGGCTTGGCGCGAAATTGCTGCACGTGTCAACCTGCTATGTCTGCGGCCCCGCCGATGGTGTGGTCGAAGAGACGGAACCGGTCCCCGGTTTTTACCCGCGGCGCAAGGGACCGGACGATCACGCTTTCGACCATCGCGCTGAACTCGTCTACACGCGCGAGCGTATCCGTGCCATCCGCGACTCTGGAGACGCTGCCGGCGCGACCGCCGATCGCCTGACGGAACTCGGGCGCATGCGCTCGTCACATTGGGGCTGGGTCAATACCTACACGTACGCGAAAAGTATTGGCGAACAAATCGTCGTCTCCGAACCCGGGCTCGATCACGCCATCGTCCGCCCTGCCATCGTCGAAAGCGCGCTTCACTTTCCCTTTCCCGGGTGGGTGGAGGGCGGGCGCACCGCGGCCCCCCTCGTTCTCATGGCCATGGGCGGCCTGCGGCACTGGACGATTCGCAAGGATGCACCGCTCGAGGTGGTCCCCGTTGATTTCGTTGCGTCGTCCATCCTCACCGTGAGCGCGCTGCTCATGCACGGCCGGCATGAACAGGTTTATCAGTTGGGCACGGCCGACGTGAACCCGCTGCTTCTCGAACCGCTCGTCGAATTGCTCCATTCCGAAGCCCGCCGCCGCCAGCGCAGACCCCTCGCCCGGCCCGTCCGGATTGTCACCGCCCAGCGCGCCCGCGAACGCCGTGTAAACTTGCAGCGCCGGATCAAGCGCGCCCAAGCCGTGCTGTTCGCCGTCAAGAAAACGCTTGAAGCGGCGGGATTGCCGGGGCACCGTCCTATTACGAAAATCGCCACCGCGCTACGAATGCTCGACCTGCAATCGCTGTTTCGCGAACAAACGCTCGAACTCTATCAGCCCTTCATCCTCCACAACAGCTTCGTCTTCGAATGCGAAAACATCCGCGCCGCCTACCGCCAGCTTTCGCCAAGGGACCGGGACCTGCTACCCTGGACGCCTGAGACCATAGACTGGCGGACCTACTGGGTCCATCACCAGATCGATGGAATCGAGAAGTGGGTTCAGCAGGAAGCCGTGAAGGATTTCACGTTTAAAGTGTAAATGGCAGCTACGTCTCCAACTCTCGAAGGCTCCACAGTCGAGTCGCGGTTCCTCGATCTCATCCGGGAACTCCTGACCGAACTGGACCGGCCACAGGCGCTGGCGAAGGTCTCACCGGGCGCATCCTTCGAACGCGATCTCGGCATGGCGAGTCTCGACTTGGTCGAACTGCTCGTCCGTTGCGAAATCCAGTTCGAAGTTCGGCTCCCGGATGCGATCGCCGAAGAAGAGGAGACACCCGCAGGTTGGGTGCGCGCAATCCTCGAAGGCGGCCAGGAGAAAACGAAAGGACAGGCATACCAGATCGATCCGCCACCCGCTACCGCGCCGCCTGAGCCCGCGCATGCCGTGACGCTCGTCGAGGTTCTTCGGTTGCACGCCGAAGCGGCGCCGGATCGCGTTCACGCCCATATTCTCGATGGCGATAAAGGCGAGGCGATCACCTATGGCAACCTACTCACAAGTGCCACGAAGGTTGCCGCCGGTCTCGCCGCCGGTGGATTGCGCCGCGGCGATGCGGTGGCCATAATGCTGCCCACCGGCGCCGATTTTCTGGAAGCGTTCCTGGGCGTAATGATAGGCGGTGGCGTCGCCGTGCCGGTTTATCCTCCGTCAAATCCCGATGCCATAGAAGACTACGTCAGGCGGCAGATCCGTATCCTGGGGCACGCCGGGATCCGATTTCTTATCACTTTTGACCGCGTCCGCGCCATTTCCCAACTCATCCGCTTCCACCTGCCGGAGTTGAAGGCTGTCGCCACGGTCACTGCTTTGCGGGAAGCCGGCATTGGAGGACAGAGCGGCCCGCCGGAGCCCGCCGAAATCGCCGTTATTCAATACACGTCCGGCAGCACCGGCGACCCGAAGGGCGTAGTCCTCACTCACGCGAACCTGCTCGCCAACATCCGAGCCATCGGGCGCGCCGTCCAGGTCAGGCCCCCGGATGCCGTTGTCAGTTGGCTCCCGTTGTCGAGCGACATGGGGCTGATCGCGTCCTGGCTGTTCAGTCTGTATTACGCCGCACCCATCACATTGCTTTCGCCGCTCGAATTCGTCAACCGTCCCGAGCGATGGCTTTGGGCAATTCACAATTCGCGCGGAACTCTGAGCCCCGCTCCGAACTTCGCCTACGAGTTGTGCGCGCGCAAGGTTCCGGCATGGACGCTCGAAGGCCTCGACCTCAGTTCCTGGCGCGGCGCCGTGAACGCCGGCGAAGCCGTGCTGCCGGATACCACTTCCAGATTCGTGCGGCGTTTCGAGCCCTTCGGTTTCCGTGAAGAGGCGTTTCTTGTCTGCTACGGATTGGCCGAATCTTCGGTCGCGCTTACCTTCCCCGAGGTGGGGAGGAAACCTCGTCTCGATGCGATTCTTCGCGACACGTTTGAAAGAACCGGCCGCGCCCAGCCGGCTCAGGCGGATGCCGACGTCCTCCGCTTCTATTCAGTCGGCAAGCCTCTCGAAGGCCATGAAGTGCGCGTCACGGACGATGGCGGCGTCGCGCTTCCCGAACGCGTCGAAGGGCGTTTGCAGTTTCGTGGTCCGTCGATGTCTCGGGAGTATTACCGCAACCCCGAAGCGTTCGGCGCGGCCGTATCCTCCGACGGGTGGATGGATTCGGGCGACCTCGGCTACGTGGCCGGGGCCGAGGTGTTCTTCACGCGCCGCCGCAAGGACACGATCGTCAAAGCGGGCCGGAGCATCAGCGCCGAGGATGTCGAAACCGCTGTCCAGGGCGTTCCCGGCGTCGAGCATAACGGCGCGGCGGCCTTCGGCGTCGTCGATCCGGACACCGGGACCGAAAGCCTCGTGGTGGTTTGCGAGACGCGCGCCACGCTCCGGCGGGACCTCGAACGGATCGAGCTGGGTGTGCAACGCTCGGTCGAGGAAGTGCTTGGGATACCGGCCGACCGGGTGGAATTGGCGCCGCCCGGTTCCCTGCCGCGCACCTCGAACGGAAAGCTACGGCGTTCGGAATTGCGTTCGGGCCGCCGCACTCCTTCTCGTCCGCCCTGGCTCCAGATCGCACTCCTGTGGCGCGATAATTTGCGTCCGCTCGCCGGTCTGGGCGTAGCGCGCAGTGTCCGGAAGTTGCGGCGTGCCATGGTGTTTGGGTTCACCGCCGGAGCGGCGGGAATCATTCGGGTGGGAGGTGAATCGGCTGCGCGTCCGCTCGCGCGAGGCTTGCTGTCGCTCGATGGAATCGAGTACACGCTCGAAGGCGCCGGGATTCCAGCGGAGCCGGCCCTCTTTGTCGCGAACCGCCGCGCTCAGGCGGATCCTTTGCTGCTGGCCGCCGCCCTGCCCGGTTCCGTCCGCTTTTCGGAAGCGGCGTTTCCCCTGGAGTCACTTGCCGTGGGTGAAATCGGCGGGGCATCCACACCGCCGGGCGGCACGCTCAGAAACCGGGTTGAACGGGAACTCTCAAGTGGCCGTTCCGTCGTGGCAATGGGCGATAGCAGAGGCCGCTATCGCCTCGATCCGTTTCAGGCAGCGCTCGCAACGGACGCGCCGGTTCTTCCGGTGGCGATGCTCGATGGCGAGGGCGGGCGGGTCCGGATCGTTGTCGGAAATCGAGTGCCCCCGGAGCCGGGTGCCGGAGCCGCCGCCCTGCGTCATCTGGTGCGCGCGGCGCTCACAGAACTATGCCGCTAGACCAGACTGTACTGATCCGGCTCGCAGCCTGTTTCCTGCTCGGCAGCATCCCGTTTGCAGTGATCGCGATGCAGGGGACTGGCATTGATATCCTTCAGGCGGGTTCAAAGAATCCCGGATTCAACAACGTGCTGCGGTTCAGCAAGTGGCGCGCGGTGGCCACGCTGATGGGTGACCTCGGCAAGGGATACGCGGCGGTATGGCTGATCGGACAGCCCGGGGGAAATTTCAGCTTGGGCTGGGCGTATGGTTTCGCCGTTGTTCTGGGGCACTGCTACTCGCCGTGGCTGAAATTCAAGGGCGGAAAAGGTATCGCGACCTCGGCAGGGGTGATGCTCGTGCTTTACCCGGCGTGGGCCGCGATATGCCTGACGTACTTCACCGTGCTGCGTGTCAGGGGATCGAAGCGCCGCTGGCTCGAAGCTGGCACCATTGCGTCGTTGAGTTCATGGCTGTTGTTTACTGCCTTAATGGCAGCGTTCGGATCTCGGCAGGATACAGTCAATTCGGCCGTGATGACTGCGCTCCTGTCTTGGCGTCACAGGAGTAACTTCAGGATTCTTGTGAACCGCTAGTGCCTCAACATCTGGATTCTGCACGGAGCGCCAATCCGACGGTCTTCGGCTCCGGTGCGGGTATCAGCCCGATAGGTGACTGATCGGGATAAGCGATTTAGGCGATACGGACAGCGCTAAGGTGGAATTCCATAGACCCACAGCCGATGAAGGCAACGCACGGCATTCCTCCAAGGCTGTCCTGGATTGCGGCGATTAGTTCAATACAGCGAATGCCGCTTGGGGGGAAGAGTATCCGCAAACTGCCGGCAGAAAACCGCCTCGCTATGCCGCCGCGCTCTTGTTCACTAGTGGCAACTTATTCTTCGTGCCCGGGGGCCTTCCGCGCTTCTTGGCAAGGGGCGCCATCCACGCAGGCGGACGGCCCCTCCGGCGGCCCCGACCTCGCGCTAAACGCTCCAGACTCAGAATGGCTTCTTCAATTTGCTCGCGCTCCACGCGCAAATCCGATAGAATCTTCGCGACATCCATGATATTTGCTCCAAGTTCTTTAACTCTGCTCTGAGTGTTTCAATAACGGAACGCCGGGAGGCCGTCCGAAATCGACCCATAAGCATTTCTATCCTACTTTACCGAAAATATCAATAGTTTTGTTTCGATTTCAGAACAGAATGGGATGGGGCGTCTCGACTTGGGACTTCGGCCGACTCTATCCCGAAGCGCGCGAGCAGCCCGAGAACGTCAGGCGCGGCGGCTTTTCCAATGAAAATAAAAGGGTAATCCGAGCAGAATGATTCCTAATCCCATAAGAGACTCTCGCGGGGAATCGAGAAGTGTCGAGAATACCAGGCAAAGACTCGCGCCTACAAAAAGTACCGGTACGAAGGGATAACCCAGCGTCCTGTATGGCCGGTGCATGTCTGGGCGCGTGCGGCGCAATACAATTACCGCTGCCGTGGTCATTCCATAAAGTATCCAACTGGCGAATATCACATAAGTGAAGAGCTGTTCGTAGCGCCCAGAGAGGACCAGAATGGCGGACCAGACACTTAAGACGGTGATGGAGTTGCCCGGCGTGTGGTAAGCAGGCGTGACGCTTGCCAACGATGCGAACAGGTAGCGGTCGCGCGCCATGGCGTAGGGAACGCGCGAGCCGGACAGTATCGATCCGTTCAGAGCCGCGAATATGGAGATCATTGCGGCGATCGACACCGCCGCGGCTCCAGGCGCGCCGAGAATTCGCCTCATCATTTCCGCTGCAACACGATCGCTCGATGCGACTTCACTCGACTTGAGGACGTAGAAATATGCCATATTGGCGGAGAGATATATAGCGATAACGGCAACCGTTCCCCAGATTAACGCGAGCGGGAGGTTTCTTTTCGGGTTCTTTATCTCGGACGAGACCATGCTGACGTTGTTCCAGCCGTCGTAAGCCCAGAGCGCGGCCACCATCGCAGCGAAGAAACTGGCGATTCCTCCAGCGGCGGGAATCGACGTTCGAAAATTGGCGAAATCGGCCTGTTTGGCCGTGAGTCCCAGGCCTATGATGCAAAGAATCAGGCCCACTTTGACGGCCGTGGTCGCGACCTGGACGCTGCCGCCGAGCTTCACGCCGTAGTAGTTCACCCACCCCAGGAACAGAATGAGGACCATGGAGAGAAGTTGCCCATAGCGGATCTCAAGCGGTCCGCCGCCCGCACCGAGTGGCAGGGGAATCACAAAAAGTATCTTCTCCAATTCGGGGAAGAAATTGGCGAAATAATAGAAAAACGCCGTAGCGAGCGTGGCTATTGAGCCGCTCTTGGCAACCCATAGCTGGGTCCAACCGTAAAGAAAACTCCACATCGGGCCATAGGCCTCGCGCAAGAAGACGTACTCCCCACCGGCTTCTGGCATCGCGGCGGCAAGCTCGGCGTAGCTCAGCGCGCCGAACAGGGAAAGCGCGCCGCCCAGGATCCACACCACGAAGACCATCTCCGGGGATCCCACTCGTTGAATCATGGCTTTCGGGACTAAAAAGATCCCGCTGCCAATCACCGTCCCCACAACGATGGCGATGGCGCTCCACAGGCCCAGGTCGCGCTTGAGTTCGATAGTCATGAAGTTGTTTCCTCGGAGGTCGCAAGGCTCGCCAGATATCCGGTCGCGAATGTCACGCTCGAACCGATCAGGACATACCACGTCCAGGCGATTCCCGTAAAGAACCGTACATATACCATAAACGAGAGTCCGGTAATGAGGCCGGCGATCGCGGCGGTCTCCTTTACCCGTCTTGTCAGGACCCCGAGCAGGAACACGCCCAGGAGCCCTCCGAAAGGGATAGAAGCGATCGCCAAGCCGGCTTCAAGCACCGACCCCCACTTGCGGGCCAGGATTCCTATTCCGAGCAGGACGCCGGCCCAAACGATTGTGGCGACGCGCGCCAGTTTCAGATAGTGGGCTTCGGACTTCGCGGTGCTCGCGCCCGGACGGATGAAATCGACAACGGTCGTGGTGGCAAGCGAGTTGAGCGCGGCGCTGATGTTCGCCATCGCGGCGGCGAGAATGGCGGCGATAATCAATCCGGCGGCGCCAACGGGCATCCGAGTCCAAATGAACTGCGGATAGATCCGGTCCGGGGGCTTGGGCGGCGCGACGCTCGCGTCTCCATAGTAGACAAACAGGATGATGCCGATCAGCAGGAACATGCTGAACTGAACGAAGATGACGACCCAACTCGCGAGCAGCGCCTTGCGGCTGTCGGCCTGATTGCGCGCGCTGAGCAGGCGCTGCACCATTAATTGGTCCGTGCCGTGGCTCGCAGTGGTAAGGAAACACCCACCCGCAATGCCGGCCCAAAACGTGTAGGTCTTGGCGAAATACGCGGACGTGAAGGCGAAGGAGAAATCGAAAAGCTGAAACTTGCCCGCCGCTTCGGCGACGGACGCGACGTGCGGCCATCCGCCGGGGATCTCGTTTAGGATCACAATCAGGCTGAGCGCGGCGCCGGCAATGTACAGGCACATCTGGACCACGTCCGTCCAGATTACCGCCGTCATTCCGCCCTCGAACGTGTAGATTACGGTGAGCGCGACAATGAGCGCGATCGAAACGATTTCCCCGGTGCCGAGAACGATCGAGATCACCATGGAGATGGCGAAAACACGGACACCCTCGGCGAGAGCGCGCGTGACTAGAAACGTGGAAGCGGTCAGCTTCCGGATGCGTTCTCCGAAACGGCGGCGCATGAGTTCATAGGCCGTGAACAAGTCACCCCGGAAATAGTGCGGCAGAAACAGGAAGGAAATGACCAGGCGCGCCAGAAGGTAGCCGAAGACGATCTGAAGGAATCCCAGGTTACCCTGGAATGAGAGAGCGGGGGTTCCGATGATGGTCAGCGTGCTGGTCTCGGCGGAGACGATTGAGAGGGCGATGGCCCACCAAGGCGCGGTACGGCCACCGAGAAAGTAATCCTTAAGCGATTTCTGTCCTGCCCGGAAGCGCGACCCGAACCAAGTGATCCCCAGAAGGTATAGGAGGATAATGGATAGGTCGAAATAACGCATCTGGCGCCGTCTTCGGACTGGCAATTGTCAGGAAATTGCCGTACCTCTGTACACGGACCTGCCGTGGGGCAGGCGACCGGCTCTCGCCGTCTGCCGGCTTTGTCCGTCCGCTGGAGACCGCCCGTGGGCGGGTATTTCGATCCTGCCTCGGATGGGGAACTTTCGACCGGGCTGCGAAATTGACGGACGGCAAGAGACGTTCAACAGGTGTTTCATGAGGGGGACTTAGCGGCCCAACCTTCCAGCCTCGGGGCTGCTCGCGCTCGCATACAATTTGCGCTCCATGCGGCCGGCGAGATAGGCAAGGCGGCCCGCTTCAACGGCGAGCTTCATCGCCAGGGCCATCTGTTCCGAGTGCTCGGCGGCGGCGATCGCGGTATTCATTAGGACGCCATCGGCACCGAGTTCCATGGCGACGGCCGCGTCGGAAGCGGTTCCAACGCCCGCATCCACGATCAAAGGAACTTCCGTAATCATTTCGCGGAGGATACGCAAATTCGCGGGATTCTGAATTCCCAGCCCGGAGCCTATAGGTGCAGCGAGCGGCATTACCGCCGCGGCTCCGGCGTCAATCAACTTTCGCGCGTTCACGACGTCGTCGTTCGTATACGGCAAGACAACGAAGCCCTCTTTCGCCAGGATGCGTGTGGCCTCAAGGAGCCCGTAATTGTCGGGGAACAGCGTTTTTTCGTCGCCGATGACCTCGAGCTTTACCCAATTTGACAGGCCAACCTCGCGCCCAAGCCGTGCCGTACGAATGGCGTCTTCCGCGGTATAGCAGCCGGCGGTGTTCGGCAGGATGAAAATTTTCGAGCGGTCGATGAAATCGAGGAGCGATTCTTTGGTGCGGTCGGTCAGATTGACGCGCCGGACCGCGACCGTAACCATATCCGCCCCGGAAGCCTCATGGCAGCGCGCCATCTCCTGAAAGCTTCTATACTTCCCGGTCCCGACGACCAGCCTCGAATTGAACTCACGGCCGGCAATGGTTAGTTTATCGGACATAGGCCAATTTTACCGGCTGAGCGACTTGAGAAGATTCTGGAAGGCGGGCTGCGCGGCGGCCACGGTCTTCCCGGGTCCGGTCAACTTGAAGAATACCGCGCCCTGCGGACTGTCCGCGATGGCTCCCAGAAGCCGGTACCCAGGTCTGGGCGTCTTGGTGGGCGACATGGGTCCGGCCGCCGCCATATAGGTCCCTGTCAGATCGACCATGGTCACGGCGACGCCGTTGAACGGCTGGCGAGCGATCTTCGCCGCGGCTCGGGAGGCCTTGCCATCGGGCTGTTCGAACTGGCCGATCCAGCGCGTGATATTGTCGTCGATTCCGCCCCCTTGCCCTGGGCCGAAATAGAATACGGCGCATTCGCCGTCCTCTTTGTCGCCAGGCGCGGCCGGAACCGCGTAGGTAGCGGCACGCATGGGCCTCGCGCCCTGCGCCTTCCAGGCGGGCGGGGGCGTCCAGCGAATACCTCCCGCGCTTTCAGCGGTCAGGAGCGCGGTCGCGGCGAACGAGATACAGAGCAGGATTCGTTTCATTGGATGTCCGGTGTGCAACTGAACAATATCTCACAAAAACGAGACATGGACGCGGGCGCGCGGCGAGGGGCGAGGCGTGCAACCGGGTTCAGCCGGCGTCCATCATCGAGCGAGGGGCTCAAAAATCAATAAAAAAGAGCACCCTATTGCTACGCTGCCCTTCTTGGTTGGTCCGATTGCCCGTTAGAAGTAGAGCTTCAGGGCCACCTGCATCGAGCGCGGCGAGTTCAGCAGGTCACCTGATCCGGTCAGTTGGCCAAACTGATTGTTCTGTAGTTGAAGGCTGCCGGTGCCGAACCGGACACGGTTGAACGCGTTAAACGCCTCGGCGCGGAAGTCGATCCGCATCTGATCCCTGATTGGGAACGATTTGGCGATCGAGATGTTCTCGTTGTAGTTGCCGAACTGGCGAAACTTCGGATTGTAGCGGGTCTGATTGCCGAAGGTGTTCGCGGGCTGAGCCGGGAAGAAGCTGGCGGGTTGCGCGAAGCGATCGACAAACGGATCGAAATTGCTGCCTCTGATGGGGGCGCGCCATCCGTCGTAGGTTGATATGATCGGCCTGAGAGCGCCGCTGAACAGCGGCATCGAGTTGCTGGTGCCAAGGCCGAGCGGGATACCGCTCGCATAGAAGGCGGTTCCGGAGACGCGCCAGCCACCGACGATCCAGTTAGCGGCGCCGTTGCCACTCAGGAACTTTTTGCCTCGGCCGAACGGCAGGTCGTAAACCGCACCCAGCTTGAAGTTGTGGGGAACGTCGAACTGACCGATGGACTTCTCCAGGCCGCGATTGAAGTGATCCATGGCCGCACCGCCGACCCAGTAGCTGTCGGCGTCGGTGAGGATCTTCGAGAAAACGTAGGAGGTCTGGAACTGGAGGCCTCCCGCGTATCGCTTCTCGAAGCGGAGCATGAATGCATGGTAGGTGGAGTGACCCGAGTGGTCGCCGCCACCCGACGCGGTATCGATGGAGTTGTACTGCGGATAGGGGCGGAGAGCCTGGCGAACCGTGGCCTGTGTGCCCCAACCGCCCGTGCCGTTCAATCCCGGGACCGCGCCGAAGGAGGGGTACGGCGCTCTGATGCCCGCCGCGATGGCTGCTGGAGAATCAAACCGGGAGTTCAACAACGTAGCCCCGTACTGGGTGAGTACCGAGGGACTCAGTTGGTTGTAGTTGAGCAACCCGGCCTGGAGCCCCGAGCCAAGCGAGGCGTTGTAGGATGTCTCCATCACCATGGTAGAAGAAAGTTGGCGCTGGATGGATAGATTCCATGTGATGAAGGCTGGGGGCGTGGTAGCTTCCTTGCCCTGCCACCAAGGCATGGAATCGCGGTTGGCGAAGCCGGGGTTAATGAACGGCGGAGCGGACCAGGCCGGCAGTCCGTTCCTGACCAGATAGGACGGCAGAATCCCGTTGCTGTTGTCCGGGAAGTTCAGCCCGAGGGTAAACCCGCGCTGGTGCGTGGAGCCGGTCACGGTGGTGATATTGCCGTAGCTCAGGCCGCCAGAGGCGCGGATGACGGTCTTCTCCTTGTAGGTGTAAGCCATGCCGAAGCGCGGTCCAAAGGCTTTGAAGTAGGAATCGGCCAGGGAGCGGGTCCCTTCGCGGCCCGGACCCGAACCGGCGTAGATCAGTGCGCCCTTGATTCCTCCGGCATTCGGGTTGGGCAGGTCCGGATTGAAGTCGCTCCAGCTATCATTTTCGCCTGTCGGCGGCAGCATGGTCTCCCAGCGGACGCCGAGGTTGATCATCAGATTGGGGCGCAGGCGCCAGTCGGTCTGAACGAAGCCGGAATATGACGGCCACTGCTGGCCGATGTAACGAACCGTTTCCGCCGTTCCGTTGTTGGCATAGCCGAGCAACATGGAGGCGATGGGACTGCCGCCTGCGGTGGTGAAGTTGGTGTCGCCCGGACGCCCGGTGTGCTTGAAGTCGAAACTCATGCAGCCTGAGACGCACTGACGGCCGAAGCCGTTGTAGTACTGGTACAACGCTTGTCCACCGAACTTGATGGTGTGCTTGCCCCTGATGACAGTCACATCGTTGGCAAATTGCTTAATGAAGTTCTCCGAGCCGTTATTGGCACGGCCGCCCCACTGGCTGTAGCCGTTGGAAAAGTTCATGTTTACGAGGTTCTGGGAGCAATCGGCGACATTGATGGCGCAGAATCTGGTCTTCCAGTCTATACCGCTTAGCACGGTCGCCTGAGGCGGATCGTGATCTTCCTTCCAGTTGTTGCCGCCGCCGTAGAAGTGATTGAAGACGGTGGGCGAGATGTTCCAGTCCCAACTCGCGCGAAAAACGTCTGAAGGACGGCGGGTATCATTGTAGTTCACGTACAGACCTGGCAGGTCGGCAGGCCCTTGTGCGCCCGGCTTTTCAAAGGTCCGATTGTAGCCCCAATAGCCCGAGATGCGGTGTTTATCGCTGAAGACGTGGTCGCCCTTGAGGCTGAACTTGGTGTTTGGACGGACGACGCTGCCGCCGGTGACCAGGAAATTGTTCTGAACGTAGCCGACCGTTCCCGGGGCCGCGCCGTTGTTCGGTATCGGCACCGTGCCGCTCCGGAAGACGCCGAGGGCCTTCACGATCTCGGGGTCGAACAGGCTCGACGGAATCTGGTTGTTCGGGAAAACCGAGCGGGTCACGTTTCCGGCCGCGTCGGTGGTCTGCGAGGTCGGGTTGTAAATAGGGATCTGGGCGCCGGCCGAATTCACCCAGTTACGGAAGTCGCCGTTATACATCTCCGGCGTCGGAACGGTGCGTTGAGCACCGGTGGCGCCTTCGCGGTTGCGGAATGCTTCGTAGCTGACGAAGAAAAAGGTTTTGTTTTTTCCATTGTAAAGCTTCGGTATCCAGACCGGGCCGCCGGCCGAAAAACCAAAATCATGCTGCTTATAAATCGGGCGTGCAATGCCGCGGGCGTTGTTGAAGAAGTTATTCGCGTCCAACTTGTTGTTGCGCAGGAACTCGTACGCCGTGCCGTGGATGTTGTTGGTGCCGGACTTGGAGGCGAAGCTTATAATGCCGCCAGTCGCTTGGCCGAACTCGGCTTTGAATCCGTTGGTGTCCACGGTGAATTCGGTGATCGCTTCAATCGACGGCGCGTTGACGGCCACCCAGCTTTGCGTGAGGGCGCGAGTCGTGTTGGCGGAGATGCCATCGAGGTTCGTGCCGTATCCGGCAGCCTGTCCGCCACCGAGGATGAACCCGTTGTCGCCGCCAACGTTCTTGGCTTCAGGCGTGAGCGCGGCGAGGTTAAAAGGGCTCCGCAACGTTCCGCCGACGACGAGCGGAAGTTCGTCGACCAACTTGTTGTTGACCGTAACGCTGGTCTTGGCGTTCTCCGTGGACAACGAGAGGGCGCTGGCCGAGACTTCGACGGCTGTTACGGAGGTACCGACTTCGAGAGTGGCGTCAGCGCGGACGGTGGCCGATGCGTTCAGCACAAGCCCGGTGATGCTGGCGGGACGGAAGCCGGCCTTTTCGACACGGACCGTGTAGGTGCCGACCTGCAACTGGGGGACGGTGTATTCGCCGCTGGCGTTGGATGGGACGTTAAACGTGACACCGGTTTGCGTATTGCTGAGTACGACCTTGGCATCAGGCACGACGGCGCCGGAGGCGTCGCGAACCGTGCCCGTGATGGTCCCACGTTCTGACTGAGCGAACAAAGACACCGTGAAGAGTGCGAAGCAGAGCGCAACGTGGCGCAGCAGTTGAGACATGATTTTGACCCCTTTTGACCTCTGAAATTTCCACTCAAAACCACAACCCGCCTTTGGAAACAGCCAGTCGGATCAGGATAGTGACTTGAATGTATCACATATGACTCCGCCGTTGGCCCTCAGGGCGTGTGTCGAAATGAAAACACTCGCCGTAGCTCTTTGGCACGAATCCGATCGGTCGAGGTGACATGGAGAATCGCATTGCCGAGTTGAAGCACGACTGGGCGCCGAAGACTTCTGTCTGAACCGTTCTTTGCCACCGAGGCCGCTCTGTCGCGCCGTTTTGTTGGTCTTCAACCTGCCGGCGGGTTCCAACGGGCGGCTGGCATGGCGGTCTACCGAGAGCCGGCGACCATTCGGACTCAGGTCCTCACCTGCGGCGCGATTCTCGACCGGGCGACCGCCGGCTGGTGCTCCACATGTCCGCAACTTGAGGCGGTCTGGAAACGAGAACCCCCTATCGGACAGCACCTTGACCTGGTATATCCCGATTTCGCCGAAGTTGGATTCGGCCGCCTCAACCTGATGCCCGGCCACCGTCGGCCCCCAGGAGGTCGATCAATGTTCAATTTCGGACTTCGGGCTCATTCGCGCTTATTCTTGGAAACTCTATTCCGCCGCACTCCTGGAACACTGGTGTTCAATCATGCGCAAGAGATCGGTCCCTGCATCGCTGCGCAAAACGGCAGAGCCACAAACAAGGAAAGCCCCCTCCACCACTAACGCTTGCGGGCCAACGCGGCTTCAGCTTCCACAACCGATCGCTGCAGTGGCGAGGGAGACGGGTCAAGTATCGCTGCTTGCTTCAGGTAGCGGATATAGTCCATTCCCGTGTCGGATGGAAGCTCGAGTTTCGTCCCGCGGTGCATGGCGTAGGGCTTCCCGTTCTCGATAATCAGGCACGCCAGGCGCGCACCGTAGTAGTGCGACAAGCCCACATCTATCATCAGCACGCGGCCATTGAAGCGAGGCGTGACCGCGCCGCGCGTCGGCGTGTGTCCAATTACGATCCTCTTAATGCCGTGCCGGTCCAGAACTTTCTGCACATGCGCCTCGAGGGAATTCTCGTCCTCTTGCGCCAGGCCGCGATACCAGAGAGGTCCATTCTCATCCATCGCAACGCCTCCCTGCAGTTTCGAGAAATCCTCTAGCTCGCGTGCTACCGCTTCGTTGATTTCGCGAAGGCTCTTGTCCGCGTACTTCGGTCCAATGCCTCCGTGCAGGAAAATGGAATCGTCGATCTTCACGACAGCGTTGTGCCCGCGAATCCACTTTCCGTAGACGCCCTCCGGCGCGAAGGCCATGCGGTGCTCGAAGAATCCAAGCGGGCGCTCGGCTTCCCATTGCTTCTTGTAGCGCGCGTCGAATTTCGGCAGCCCTTCCGGCGGCGGCGATTTCTTCAGGGTATCGACGAACTGCGTGTAATAGAGTTCGCGTACATGCTCCGAATTCGAGTCGCGAAAAGCGGCATACTCGCCGGGCACGACGTAGCGCAGATCTCCGTAGACATTCATCGCTTCGTGATTTGCAATGAGAGCGTGGACCGCGCCCCCCGCGCTGACGGATTGCTTTTCCAGCTTTCGCAACAGGTCCAGGGCTTTCCGTGAATCAGGCCCGCGATCGGGGACGTCGCCGGTCTGAACAAGGTGAGTCTTGCCGCCTGCCCAGTTTCCGTTCCGGTCGATAACTCCGGCCAGCCGCAGGACATCGATAAACTGAGCGTAATCGCCATGCACGTCTCCAACGGCTACTACCCTCGCCACGCCATTGTAGGAAGCTTCGCGAAAATCCGCAGCCGCGCTAGCGGCGGCACACAGAAAGCAGAACGAGAGAAGTGTACTCTTGATCAAGTTGGACATGGCAGTATGACGCTGACAGTGGTTCCTTCCCCCAGGATACTGTGGATGCGAATGTCGCCTCCATGCTCGTTGACGATCTGGCGCGAGTTGAACAAACTCCAGTTGCCCGTGGAGACGCGCCCGTCGACGGTCTTGAACCCGGGATCGAAGATATGCGCCAGAGTTTCGGACGAGATGCCGCGGCCGTTGTCTTGGATGAGCACTTCGATCTGAGAATGGCGTGTCTGAGCCGACACGGTAATCCGGCCTGTCGAGTTGACAGCCTGGATCGAATTGTTAAGGAGATTGCAGAAGACCGCTATTAACTGCTGAGGGCGGCAGGTCAGATTTGGGAGCGGAGATAGGTCCAGGTTCACCTCGGACCCCGCTGGGATGGTGGGCTCGACGATCGCGATGGCCTCGGCGAGCAGTTCGCCAAGGCTTGCCAATTGCGTTCCGGCCTCGTCCAGGTTGTTGAAGCGCTGCATCCGGTTGACGATTGTTTTGAGCCGGGAAGCTGACTCCTTTACGGACGCCCGCAATTGCTCCTGCAGAGCGAGTAGACGCGGCTGGTCGGCGGCCGGCAGTTGAGCCTGTTTCTGGCTAAGCAGAATGATCGTATCAACCGCGCTTGAAAGTGCTCCGACGGGAGAGCTCAACTCATGGGCGAGCGCGGCGGAAAGCCGCCCCATGGTGGCGGCGTTGCCGGTAAGTTGGAGGCGCGCCTGGGCTTCACGCAAATCCTGGGAGGCGCGGAGAACGTCCAGATACGACCGGTAGTTGCCGTAGCGCTGCGCGTAAAGGACGGCCGCGAGCGCCGCGCACAGCAGTGCGAGAATCACAAGGAAAACAAAGTGCCCGCGTGCCTGGCCGGCGGCCACGGACACGCCAAGGTACGCGGCTGCAACACCGCCGCCGAGGGCGAGGGCTTGCACGGGCCGCACGGGAATCGCCGCGGCAAGGGTCAGTAGCAGGACCGTGATTCCTCCCAATGCGTAGTCGTCGGCGCCGAAAACTGCCATCGAAACAGCCTGCAGCGCCGCACCCGTGAATATTGACAGGCCTCCCGCCAGCCGGCCGTACTCATACGCTCGGTTCAAACGGGAAGCCGCGATTGTCGCAATTCCAAGGAAGGCTAGGAGAAGATTAGGCCGCGGGAACGGGTGAACGATCAGCAAAACCAGAGCGATTGCTATTTCTATCGCCCCCACGACGCTCAGCCCCGCATGGCTCAGAGACAGGACCTCTTGGTCAAAGCCACCATCTTTGTCCTCGGGCGCGGGCATTAGCCACCCGCGGATCCGGCCAAAATCCATAGTTTCTACTGTAGCGCGCCGGCGGTTGGTGCGACTATTCCGAAACGAACTGCGCGACGGAGGAGTGATAAGAATGCTCTGATTGCGCGCCGATCACCCGGTTGCGTCCATCCCGCTTTGCGCGGTACAGAGCTTCGTCCGCGAGCCGGACGAGAGTATCCGTTTCCAGGTATCGGGCCGGGCCGCCAAGGGACGCGACTCCGAAGCTGCATGTTACGGGAAGGTCCTCGCGATGGAGCGGAAATGGTTTGTCCGCGATGGCCGCGCGTATGCGTTCGGCGAAAGCCATTCCCGAACCATAGTCGCAGCCGGGGAGGACAATCAGAAACTCTTCCCCGCCGTAGCGGCCAACCGAGTCGTACGGGCGCATCGATGAAGCCATTCGAAGAGCCGCTTCCCGCAGCACGGCGTCACCCGCCATGTGGCCGGAAGTATCGTTGATCTGCTTGAAGCGGTCTAGATCGGCCATTACAGCAGACAAGCAGTTACGCGCCCTCGCGGCCCGTGACACCTCAGCTCTGAGGACTTCGAAAATCGCGCCGCGATTGAGTAACCCGGTTAGAGCGTCGCGGCGGGCCTGCTCGCTGATCGCGGCCTGCGTGGCCAGCAATTGGGCCTGAAGATCGACCATCCGTTGGCCCGCGCGAAGTCTCACTTTCAATTCGTGATGGTGGAACGGCTTCGTAACGTAGTCGTCGGCGCCGGCATCCATACCCGCAATCACATCGTCCTTCTCCGTTCGGGCGGTAAGAAGGATGACGTAGACGTAGGGGCGGTCAGTCACCGTGCGGAGGCGCCGGCATACTTCCGGCCCGTCGAGTCCCGGCATCATCCAGTCGATGATCGCCAGTCTCGGCGCGTCTTCGGCTTGAAGAATGGCCCAAGCTTCGGATCCGTCGTGGGCCACAACGACCTCGTATCCCCACTTCTGGAGTGTACTTTGGAGAAGTCTCCGGGAAACGAGGTCGTCCTCTGCTATCAGTATTCTCACGGTGCAACCTCGGCAGCAACCGATTCAAGGGCCATTTTGAGACGCTCAATCTCACCGGTGAGAGAGGTCCACGCCTGATCTGCGCCGTCAAGAGACCCGTTACGACCCATGGCCTCCAACCGCAAGGCGGCGTCAAACGCGGCCGGCGCGCAGAAATTTCCGAGAGAGCCTTTGATTGTATGCGCGGTGGAACTGACGTCGGTGGGGTTCTGTCTCCCGATCGCCTCTTCAAGCTGGCAAAGCAGCCGCGGGCAGTCCTTCAGGAAGAGAGAAATTAGTTCGGCGAGCAGCGCTCCGTCGTTGTCTACCCGGGAGAAGAGAGCCTTCTTGTCGAGAGGGAAGGCGGCAACAGGGCCTCCGGGCTGCCCGGCGCTGTCAGACTTGCTGGCGAGTGGAAGCGCGGCAGACCCGCCCGCCGGAGGCGCCAAATCTTCCGGTTGGCTCTCGAACACCCGCGCAATCTCCGCCGTTAATTCATTCATGATCACAGGCTTAGCCACATACCCGTCCATTCCCGCACCGAGGCATTTTTCCTTGTCCCCTTTCATCGCATTCGCCGTCATCGCGATAATCGGGACATGCCTATGTAGGTAGTAACGAGATTGCTCCCGTTGCCGGATTGCGCGGGTCGCTTCATGCCCTCCCATTACGGGCATTTGGACGTCCATCAACACCAGATCGAAGCCTCCGGAGCCAAGCGCTTCAAGCGCTGCCGCTCCGTCTCCAACGATAACAACCGAATGCCCAATCTTCTCAAGCATTCGCAATGCCAACTTTTGGTTTACCGCGTTGTCCTCGGCAACCAGGATCTTCAGGGGCCTTGTATTCTCGCTCTTGGACGCGACTGGTCCGCGTCCTCCATTGCGCCGGCGTTGCGTATGCCGTGTCAGCAAGCAGAAGTCCCCGGTTCCATCCGCTTCGAGCGTCGTCGTGATGGCATCAAGCATGTCCGATTGCTTGATGGGTTTCGGCAGGTAGGCCGCAATTCCTAGCTTTCTGCATCTTGCCGCGTCTCCTCTGTGACCAGCCGACGTCAGCATGATGAACGAGAGGGGCAGCAACTCCGGGGCCTCCCGAACCCGCTCCGCCAGTTCGAATCCGTCGGAACCGGGCATTCCGCAGTCAACAACAGCCACCCGGTAGGGCCGCCCTTCGACGCGCGCACCTTGCAAGTGTGCCATCGCAGTGGTGGCATCTTTGGCCTGGTCCGGCGCCATCCTCCAATTTCGGAGCATCTCACAAAGTATGTCACGCGCGGTTTCGTTGTCATCCACCACGAGAACGCGCAGTCCTCCGAGAGGGACACCCGCGGGCTCCCCTTCGCAAGCCCGGATTTCCGCTTTCGATTCCACCGCCTTGAGCCTCGCGGTGAAATGAAAGGTTGAGCCAACTCCGGCTTGGCTCTCAACCCACAGCTTTCCACCCATCAGAGCCACCAACTGACGGGTGATAGCCAGTCCCAGGCCGGTACCCCCATAGTTTCGCGTGGTGCTGCCATCGGCCTGCGTGAACGACTGAAAAATCAGATCGATCTTGTCCGCTGGAATCCCAATTCCTGTATCCGAAACGGAGAAGTGCACCGCGGCCTCATCCGCTCCACCCTCCCCGTGAGGCGGCTCCAATCCGACCCTTACGACAATCTCGCCTTGTTTTGTGAATTTCACGGCGTTGCCGACCAGGTTTACCAGAATCTGTCTCAGCCGCCCCGGGTCCCCCACAACATGGCTGGGCACCTCTGACGAGATAGAGCATACCAGTTCCACGCCTTTTTCCATCGCCTTCTGCGCGAGGGACATGACGGAATCCGCAACGTCGTCCCGCAGATCGAATTCAATCGGATCGAGGTCCATCTTACCGGCTTCGATCTTCGAGAAGTCGAGGATATCGTTGATCAGCGACAGCATCGCGTCGGCAGAGCCCTTCGCGAGCGTGAGGTACTCCCGCTGCTCCGGCGTCAGCTTCGTGTCGAGCGCAAGTTGGGTCATACCGATGATCCCATTCATCGGCGTCCGGATCTCATGACTCATGTTGGCCAGGAACTGGCTCTTGAGCCGCGCAGAGTCGAGCGCCGCATCACGGGCAAGCACCAGTTCTTGAGCGGTGCGAGCCAGTTGCTCGGCCTGCTCACGGCTTTGCTGTTCCTCCCGTTTCCTGCTCGTAACATCCCGCAACATGGCAAGCACCGCTGGGCGGCCCGCGTAAGTGATCACGGAACTACTCACATCCACCGCGATTCGCCTGCCCGAGCGGGTGAGGTGCTCTCCTTCGAAATGGGCGCATCCGTTCGCTTCCAATTCGTGGACCCGGGCAGTGAAGCCCTGGGCGAACTCCGGCGTTTCGATATCCGGAATGCGCAGTTTCAGGAATTCGGGGCGGGAATAGCCGATCCTGTTACAGATCTTCCGGTTGCAGTCGAGAATCTTCCCGTCCATGTCATGGACCAGAAGAGCGTCGCCCATCTCTTCGAAGAGCGTGCGGAGCTTCGTTTCGCCTGCCTCCAGGCCCGAGTCCGGATGATTCGCGGCGTGGTTCCGGGCTATAAGGAAACCCCATCCGGCCGCAAGTAGCGGCATCGTGACCGCAACAAGTGCGTCCCATTGCGGATCCGGCAACTGCCAGGCAAGCAAAGCGAACAGAAGCACACTCCCCGCTCCGGCTACGGTTTTCCAAGAGTCGTGGAGCCGACGCCAAGTTCCCTTGTTTTTCATTTCCAATGGAGTAATCGGCGGACCAGGGCACAAACTTGAGTTGCCCTTCAGAGGAGTTGTCGGGGCGCAAGAAGGCTCACGCCCCGGAGGATCATTCAGGAATTCCTTTGCTTTACTAGTGTCTCAGCGAAGCAAATATTCTCAGGCTGACGTGATTTCTCCCGCGCCCGCGGCAGCGACGCAACGGTACACTGCTGGCGAGATTCCGAAGCGGCGTATGTAGGCGGACTGAACGGTTTCGGTAAAGCGGGCTTCGCATCCTTCCCGGACAAGGTTTATCGTACATCCGCCAAACCCGCCGCCCGTCACCCGCGCGCCGTGGACGCCGTCTATTTCGAGCGCGGTGTCCACCAGGAAGTCCAACTCCGCGCAGCTCACCTCGTAGAGGTATCGAAGGCTCCGATGCGACTCAATCAGCAACCTCCCCAGTTCCACCGGGTCTTTCGAGACGGAAAACCGCCGCACCCTCTCGTTCTCATCAATCACGTGGCGCGCACGGTTTCGAGCCGTTTCGGGTATAGCGTCCGCGGCGGTTTCGAAGGTGGACTGCGAGACTTCGCGCAGGCTCCCAACGCCCAAACACCGCGCCGCCTCCGCGCACTCTTCCGTGCGCTTCCGGTACGCCGACTGAGCCAGCGCATGCTTCACCATCGAGTTCACCGCGAGGATGGACACCCCGGAAGGCAGCGCCACGTACTGCCTTTCGAGATTCAGACAATCGATCAGGAGTGCCGCACCCTCACGTCCGAACACGGAGACATATTGATCCATGATTCCGCACGGCAGGCCCACGAATTCCACTTCCGCGCGCTGACCGAGTTTCGCGAGATCGAGCGGCGCCACTGGTTGGTCGGCCGCGAGCGCGAGGGCGCAGGAGATTTCGAGTGCGGCCGAGGAACTGAGTCCGGCACCCTCCGGCACCGTACTTCGGATGAAAAGCCTTCGCGGTTCGATGCGGTACCCACCGCGCACAAGCTCCCGCGCCACTCCTGCAACGTAGTCGCCCCAGTCGCGCGCCGGCTCCAGTTGGGAAATCGCCCCAAGCGGCCATTCCCGCGACTCCTTGTAATGCTCCGAATAGACGTACAAGGACTCCGCAGGGTTCGGCGCGGACTCGACGAACGTGGCCTGACTAAGCGCCATCGGAAGCACCAGACCCTGGTTGTAGTCCGTATGCTCACCGATCAGGTTGACGCGCCCCGGCGCCCGGAAGGTGCGGATCACGGCCTTCGGCGGGCCAGCCCAAGCAATACCCCGCCAAAAACCAGCAGGGCTGCTCCGGTGTAGAGGTTGACGTTGAAATCCGTGAGTGGCGCGCGCAGACCAGGGTTGAAGATACCCAGGCCCGCGAGAATCGCGCCGACGATCGCGAAAAACCATCCCGATGGAATGCGCAGGTCGAACATATTGTTTACCAGAACCAGATGTTCAGAACGGTGAGGGCGGCGAGCACCGCCAGGGCCAGCGGTCGCGGACGCTTGTACCACGGAAGGTCTCCGTCGGAAGGCATTTCCGTCAATCCGAGCACGAGTCCGCGAAGCTCTTCCGGGGCTTTCGGCTTGGTCGCGAGACTCACCAGAAAGGTCACGGCGAAGCATGTTGACCACGCGAAAATCGCGATCCAGAAATTCTGAGCCATAGTGGACGGGAAGTGATGAGTGTTAGAGATCCACGCGCCCTTCTGCTCGGCCTCCGTCAGGCCGTGGGTCAGCGCGGCTGCGCCAATGCCTGCCGCGAGGCCGGTGAAAGCCCCGTGCCCGGTCGCGCGTTTCCAGAACATTCCCAGCAAAAATGTCGCAAACAGCGGCGCGTTCACGAATCCGAACACGAGCTGCAGAAGATCCATGATGTTGTTGTAGTGCTGCGCGAGGTACGCGGTCGCAATCGAAAGGGCCGTACCCACGACCGTGGTGACGCGTCCCACGGTGAGGTAGTGTTTGTCGGGCGCGCCGGGACGGATGTAGCTCTGGTAGATGTCGTAGGTCCAGACGGTGTTGAAGGCTGTGACGTTTCCGGCCATCCCCGACATGAAGGATGCCATCAAGGCCGTCAGGCCGAGGCCCAGCAGGCCGGAGGGGTAAAACTGGGCCATCAGTGTGGTCAGGACCTGGTCGTAGTCGTAACTCGATCCCTTCACCGGGAGCACGTAGCCGCTGCTCATGCTTGCCAGCGACATGGCGGCGATGCCGGGCACGATCACAATAAACGGAAACACCATTTTCGGGAACGCGGCGATGAGGGGCGTCCGGCGCGCGGCCGACATGGAATCGGCGGCCATGGCACGCTGCACCACCAGGAAGTCCGTGCACCAGTATCCGAAAGAGAGTACGAATCCGAGACCGGCCACGAGGCCGAACCATTCGACGCCCATGGGGTTCTGCGAAGCCTCGGGCAGGTAGCGCCAGGCATGCGTCATGACCGGAGGCAGCCGCGCCGACATTCCGTTCCAGCCGCCTGCTTTCACGACAGCCATGACCGCGAGCGGCGTGAAGCCCGCGACAATGAGAAAAAATTGAAGGACCTCGTTGTAGATCGCGCTGGTGAGGCCGCCGAGGAACGTATAGATCAGCACAATCGCGGCCGAAAGCAGGACGGAGGCGGTGAAGCTCCAGCCGAGTACAAGCTGCAGCAACAGGCCAAGCGCGTACATAGAGATGCCGGAGGAGAAAACGGTCATCGCGGCGAAGGTGATGGCGTTAAGGCCGCGGGTTTTTTCGTCAAACCGCAGTTTCAGATATTCGGGTACGGACCTGGCGCGGCTGCCGTAGTAGAACGGCATCATGAACACGCCGACGAAGAGCATGGCCGGGACCGCGCCGAGCCAGTAAAAGTGCGCGGTCATGATCCCGTATTTTGCGCCGGAGGCCGACATTCCGATGAGTTCCTGCGCGCCGAGGTTCGCGGCGAGGAAGGCGAGACTGGTGATCCAGACGGAGACGGAGCGGCCGGAGGTAAGGAAGTCGCCGCTGGTCGCGATCTTCGTGCGCAAGCGCCAGCCGATGCCGAGCACGAAGGCGAAATACAGCGCAAGAATCAGGTAATCGACGAATGCCAAGGTCATGCGGGAAGCTCAGTCTAACATAAACGCGGGAAGGGGCTTCGCGAACGGGCTGATTTTGCGGATTGCCACTGAAGCGCAACCCGCTTCTGCTCGACGCCTGCATCGCAACCGCGCGGCTGGATGACAAAGCGCCCGCGAGTGACTGGTGGGCAGGCGAGAGATTTTCTTGATTCAGTGAAACGCAAAGACCGCGGGGCCTCGGACGGGACGGCTCGGGGGAGCGGCGTACGAGCATCTCTATAGGGTCGTTCCGGAATCTCTCTCGAGTGCGGATCCGATGAGGGTCCGCAACCAGAACCAGCGGCTGCTTGAGGGCGATTGACACTCCTGAGCGGAGTGATTTGCTTGCCGAAATGAGACCCGGTTGCCGAGCACTCAGGGTGCCGGAAAGTTGGCTCGCCGGCGCCTCCGGATGCGGCGCTGCTGCGAGGTCTTGATATCTGTCAGGCGCGGTCGCGATGTATACTGAGCCTGAGCCGGAGGGGAACGAATTCATGCGAGTAAGCCTGTGTCACGCCGCGGCATGCTGGCCGGAGCCCCGGCCCTCGCGGGTCTGGCCGCGCTTCCCGTATCCGCGGCGGGGCGCGTCGAGCGCTTGAAAATCACCAAAGTCGAGCTGTTCAAGGTTGCCGTCCCGATGCAGCCCGACATTATCAGCAGTCCTGAACTTGGGCCCGACGCTCTCACCGAATTCCCATCCATCCCCAAGTTCATGATCAAGATTCACACCGGCTCGGGGATTGTTGGAGTGGGAGAAACCTCCCGCGGGCTCAAAGACGCCGACGTCCAACGCAGCGCCGACTCGCTTCGCGGCAAGAACATCCTTGACATGAATCGTACCCGCCTGGAACTGCCTGGGCGGGGCGCCTACAGTGGCATCGAAATGGCGCTCTATGACGCTGTCGGCTAGGCCTTCGGATGGCCTGTGTACAAGCTGCCCGGCGGTCTCTCCCAGTCCAGGGTCCAGGCTAACTACTGGTGCGGGCGCAAGAACCCGGCGGACATGAAGCGCGTCGCCGAGCGCGCGGCTAAGGGCCGCTTCAGTGGGATCAAGGTGAAGGGCCGCCCGGGTGACCCGATCGTGAAGGGAGTGGAGGCGATCCTCTCCGTTTCGTCCGCGCTCAAGGTGACGGTAGACTTCAACGGCTATCACAAGACGCCGTCTGAGTTCCTGCCGATCGGGAAAGCACTCGATGCCGTGGGCAACATGCTGGTCATTGAAGACCCAATCGTCAAGAGCGACATGCCCGGCTACCGGGACCTGCGGCGGAATCTCAAAACTCCGCTCGCGCTCCACCTCGGAAGCGTCAAGGCGACTATCGAGGCGATCAAAGCCGACGCCTGTACCATCTTCAACACCGGGCCTTACCCGGGTATGGCCCGCTTTGTCTCCAACTGTTTCCTCGCGGAAGCAGCGGGCATGCCCGTATGGCATGGATCAGGGCATGAATTGGGAGTGCAGGACGCAGCCATGCTCCACTCTTGCGCCGCGTCGGCCAACTGCAAACTCCCGAGTGACATCCTGAGCCATCAGCGAGTAGACGACCTGATCGTCAAGCCGATTGAAATCCGCGACAGTTTCGCCATCGTCTCCGGCCTTCCGGGCCTGGGAGTGGAACTCGATGAGGATGCCTGCCGCCGCTACAAAGCGGCGTAACGCTCCGTTAAACGGCGCGGAGAAGACTCAACGCTGTGGACGTACAGAGTGCCGATTGCAACACTTGTATCATGAGCAGGCAAGAAAGGCCGTGCCATTTACAATCCTTTAACCAAACCGCCTCCGCGCCACGCGATTCCTTCACAGCCCGTGTGGCACTCTCGTACCTATGACGGATTGCGCGGAGGGTCATAATGTAGAGATCGTAAGACTTGGCATGCCGCCCATTCCTCAAACCGGTCCCATTCGCCTGCTCATGATAGATGACGACGTGAAGCTGTGCCGCCTGATTCGGGACTACCTGAAGCCAATCGGCTTCGAGGTGTCGTTCGCGCACTCCGGCCACGACGGGCTTGCAATAGCGCTCGAACCCGGCGTCCAGGCGGTGATTCTCGATGTAATGCTCCCCGGTCTGGCTGGCGTTGAAGTGCTGCGGCGGATCCGCTCGGCGTAGCCCTTACGTCCGGTACGACGGATCTTTCCGGTCCATCAGCCGCATCAGCGCCGTAAACTCCGGATTCGGATTCCGGCTGTAGCCCTTGTCGCCCTCGGCCACCAGGAAATCGTCGCTCAGCCTGGCGCTGAGTTCGCAAACTTCAACGGGCGGAACGATCAGCTTCGATCCTGCCGCCTGCGCCGCGAGTTGAACCTGACACGCGCGCTCCAGCCGGTACATCCTTACGAAGGCCTGCGCCACGGACTCGCCGCAGGACAGCAAGCCGTGCGATCTGAGAATCAGAACGTTTTTGCCGCCCAGGTTCGATGCCAGGCGGTCCCGCTCCCCGAGTTCGAGACTCGGGCCTTCGAAATCGTGATATGCCACGCGTTCGTGATAACCAAGAGCATACATGCCGATAGGGAGCAGACCACAGTCAAGCGCCGCCACGGCCATGCCCGCCAAGGTATGCGTGTGCATCACACACCGCACGTCGGGCCGCGCCATGTGAACCGCGCTGTGGATCACGAAACCGGCATAGTTCAGGTCGTATTCGGTGTCCGGCCGGAGAATGACGTTGCCTTCCAGGTCGATCTTGTAGAGATTGGACGCCGTCACCTCTTCGTAGAAGTAGCCGTAGGCATTGATGAGGAAGTGATCTTCCTCTCCCGGCACGCGCGCCGTAATGTGGTTGTAGATGAGTTCCGACAAGCCGTAGTGGGCCATGAGTCGAT
>SYKU01000167.1 GCA_005808865.1 Acidobacteriota bacterium | reverse complement strand
CGCCGGATTGATGGGTTCGCCTACCGAACCGAGCAGCCGCAGGCTCGACAGGTCGTGCATCTTCGGCCACTGGTCGCCTTGCTTCACAAACGCGCGGATGGCTGTAGGAGAGGTGTAAAAAATGTTGACCTTGTACTTCTCGACGATGCGCCAGAAGCGATCGAACTGGGGAAAGTCCGGAGCGCCTTCGTACATCACGGAGGTTGCACCCGCCGAAAGCGGGCCATAGACGATGTAGGTGTGCCCTGTCACCCATCCGATATCGGCCGTGCACCAGTACGTGTCTTCTTCGTGGAGATCGAAGACCCACTTCATCGACATCGTGGATTGCAGGATGTAGCCGCCGGTGGTGTGGACAATTCCCTTGGGCTTTCCTGTAGTCCCCGAAGTGTAGAGCACAAACAGCGGCGTTTCCGCATCCAACGGCTCCGCCGGGCAAACCTCACTCACGCCCTCATCGAGTGCGTGCCACCAGTGGTCGCGCCCCTCCTCCATCGCGGTCTCCGAACCGGTGCGGCGGTATACGATAACATCCTTCACGCTTGGACATTCGCCGAGTGCTTCGTCCACGGCCGGCTTGAGGCGCACTTCCTTGCCCCGCCGCCAACCGCCATCGGCCGTGATAACAACCTGCGCATCCAGATCTTGAATGCGGGCCTTGAGCGCTTCCGCTGAAAAGCCGCCAAATACGACGCTGTGAATGACGCCGAGCCTGGCGCAAGCGAGGAGCGCAATAGGCAGTTCCGGGACCATCGGCATGTAGATTACGGCGCGGTCGCCGGTCTTGAGGCCGCGGCCCTTAAGCACGTTTGCGAACCGCGATACCAGCCGGTGCAACTCCTGGTACGTGATCATGCGTTGGTCGCCAGGTTCGCCTTCCCAAAGAATCGCGACCTTGTTCTTGCGATGAGTGGTGAGGTGCCGATCAAGGCAGTTGTAGGAGACGTTGGTCTTGCCGCCCACGAACCACTTCGCGAATGGCGGATTCCATTCAAACACGTGAGACCATTTCTCAAACCAGAAAAGTTCCTTCTCGGCGAGGTCGCCCCAGAACTTTTCGGGCTGGGCTTCGGCGTGGCTGAACAGATCGCGATAGGCGTCCATTCCCTGGACGTTCGAGGCGCGGACAAACTCCGGCGATGGCGAATACGTGCGTTCGGACATAAGAGAAGATGTTACCCTATCGCGCGGTAGCGCCGCCATCGACGACCATCACCTGTCCGGTAACGAACGACGAATCGGGGGATGCCAGATAGAGTGCCATACCGGCGATTTCCTCCGGAATGCCGATCCGCGGAATCGGCTGCGTGGCTTCCAGTTGCTTGCGGTACTCGTCGTTTTTCCAGAAATACTCGGCGAAGTCTGTCTGAATCAAGCCGGGCGCGATGGCGTTAACACGCACACCGTGTTTGCCGAACTCGACCGCCCAGACGCGCGTCATCATGATAAGCCCCGCCTTGGTGAAACTGTAGACAAGGCCGCCATTCTGCGGGCGCAGGCCGGCAATGGAGGCGATGTTAATGACGGAACCGCCAGTGCCTCGCGCGATCATCTTCGGCACCGTAAGGCGGATGAGGCGTACAGCGGAGAGAACGTTGATCTCGATGGTTTTGAGCAACTGGTCGTCCGTGACGTCGAGAGATGGCCCCTGCCCCAGATTGGTGGCGCTGTTGTTGACGAGAATATCCACGGGCCCGGCCTGCTTTTCGGTTTCGTAGACCAGGCTTTCGAGCTGATCGTTACGGCCAACGTGGCATGTAAGAGGGATGGTGCGCCCCGGAAGGCCGGTGAACTCCGCGGCAGTGGCTTCGAGGTTTTCCATCTTCCGGCTGGCGATGACGACCGTCGCCCCGGCAGTTGCGAAACGCCGCGCGATAGCCTTGCCAATGCCTCGTCCGCCGCCTGTAACGAGCGCAACTTTACCCTGCAATATTCCAGATTCGTTCACCGTTAGGTTCTCCTCACGTGTGCCGCTCCAAGCCCATCCTCATGCTTCGCTCCTCGCCGCTTCCGCTGCTATGTGCCCCGCGAAGGACGTGACAAAAGTCCTCAAGCTCGCTATCCCGGAAAGCTCATTGTACTCACCGGTCGTTCCCGCCGTCCTGGGAGAAGTGATCACGGCCGCCGTTGTATAGAGATGTTCCTGCACGAGTCTCTGACACAAGATGTCGTAACGCCTGAGGTAAGAGGCCCCCTGAAAATCCGGAAAGACGGGGAAGTGCGGCGACGTGTCCCGAACGGGCGAAGACGAGCCGGCCGCATCTTCCACCAAAATCATCCATCCGGCAAACGGCCGGGGGTTCTTACCAAACGCACCTTCTCGATATGCCGTCCACAAGTCGTGCGATGTACCGATGGCTTCTTCCGTTCGGTTGTTGAAGTTGTTCCCGAACGACGGCCCGACTTGGCTTTTGAACTCGATGACCGCAACGAGGCGCCCCTCGTTGAGAACCAGTAAGTCCCACAGCTTTGTCGGCCTGAAGTATCCGGGCAGCGTCAAAAGTGCTCTTTTCCGATGGATCGAGGCATGGGCGAGGCCGTTAGCTCTCACCAGATCGATTGCGAGGGCAATGAACCCGTCCATGTTTTTCCCGGCCGTGACACCAGATCGCTCCCCCTGATCGACCATCCCAGCCTCAACCTGCTTTTGCCGCGCCTTCTCACGATTGCCCCAGAACGCCATCACGGCCTCGCGGGCCTTTCCACTGTAGTTAGCCAAATCGAGCGCCATAGCTAATCACTGCTTCCTCCCAAGGCAGCCCCTTCCTCATTCGTCAGGCCGTACAGGGCGAAAACGACACGGTTGCACGCGGCAACATCGCTACGATCCGCAGCCTCAATGAGGTCGCGTTTCAAATTCGATGGAACCTTGTCCCAATAGGGAATCCTAATGCGGCGCAGGTACTGCGCCTGGAAGCGCAAGTAGCCTCCCCTCATCTTCGTCGAATAGATCGACACAAACAACCGGGCAATCCCGGACATGAGGACCGCCTGAAGGGCCTTAAGATCCCATGTGTCTGAAGTCAGAAAGTACAAGTTGTGATGTGGGTAGAGTTGTCCGCCCTCATACACGACGTGAGCCTCGCCCTTGATGTCCGGAATGAGCAGCTTCGGAGTTTGAGCGAGCGCCGGGTAAATCCGGTCAATAGTTCTGTACCAGTTCTTGGGCGCTTTCAGCGCCACGTGACGTCCCGCGATTGCCTCTTTCCGAGCTTCGAGGTAAAGCTTCAGTCGAGGATACTTATCGAGGTCTACCAGACCGCCACCGTCCGCGAAAGGGTTGATTACGCCACGGCCACGCCACTTTACGACGCCATCTAGGATGTCTCGCGTCATCGCCAGTGGTAGTTTTCGGTCCGGCTCAACGTCCAGCCCATCGAATGGACCAATGAAAGCCACATCCGCGCCTGTCGCAACGCCAATACCAATTTTGCAGCCAGCTTCCTCGATTGTCGGGAAGGAATCCTCAAGTCTTCGAACGAACCCTAACTGGCCGGCCGACCCAAGTATCCAAGGTTCAGCGCCTGCCACGACAGCCCCCAGATCTCGCACTGCTTCGCTAGGGCCACTGCCGTTCATCCCCAGGAGATCTTGCGCAAGGGTGGAGAGCAACTGCTTGTCGATAGCGGGCTGATGCGCGATCCGCGTTGAGGAAGCCTTCTCCCTGGCAATGACAGTGATTGCCGGGTAAGCAATTACATCCGTGTGGAAAGCCGGCGTGTTGACCATGTCCACAAAAATCTTTAAGTGGAAGCCGTCCGACACCAGCTTGCGGAGCGGCCCTCCATAGCGATTCTTCATCCAACGGTCCGAACAGATGAAGCCAAGCTGACCGCCTTCGGCAAGGCTCCTGAGAGATCTTTCGATAAACGGGACGTACAAATCGGCGCGGTCGTAGATCGTACTGTAGCGGGCCCGGTACTCCGCCATCAGCGCGTCTGGAATCGATTCCTGCCGAACATAGGGAGGATTCCCAGCGACGATACTGAATCCAGCATCGAGCGGGACAAGAAGAAAGTCGCCGTTGATGAGCCAGCGATTCGCAAGTGACTGCGCGGGAGCTTTGCCTATTCCCTTTTCTTCCAGAAACGCCACAACTATCGAGCGCGTTCTTTCGAAAGTGGTACTGTGCAGTTCCACTGCGCGGACGCTATCGCGCAACTCAAGAGCGGCGTCACCGGAACGCTCAGGCGACCTGACCCACGCTTCGAACAGCCGCTCAATCGCAGGCAGCAGAAAATCGCCCCCGCCGAACGAGGGCTCGAGCAGCCTCAGTTTATGAAGGGGGCGATCCGCCGTGTAACCAACGAGGTCGAGAATAAAATCTACGACCTCACGCCGTGTGAATATCGCCCCACGCTCTTCGACACCACCATTTGCCAATTCGGCCACAGCGGAAGTGATCGAGCAGAGGCTCGGGAACGACGGCTGCAAAAGATCAAGCCCGCTCTCGCGTAGGCTCACGCGGATTGCGGCTCCTTCGCAAGTGGAATCTTCTGGCCGACGATCGCCCCCGCTTGCGCGTCCCTGCTCCCGCTCCATCGGTTTGGCTTCATGGCTGAGGAATTGTTCAAAGAGTCCTATCTGCACCACGTTACACCATATCGGTAAATCAAGGCTGGAGACGTAAGTTTTGATCTACCAGGTTTTCGAGCTGGTATTCCGTCTTCCGGCTGGCGATGGGCTCACCGGTGAGCCCTCAACGTCCGTCCGTTCCCAATCTTGTGGGTAAATCGGTTTTTACAGGCAAACGCCCTATTTGTCGTGGCGCCGCGCCATAATCCAGTGAAGCTGTCATAATAATTTCCTGATGTCCACAACCGGGAACCTGTTCGACCACGCCTTTCACACCGCCGAGGAGCCGAACCCGCTTTATTGCCATCAGGACTTCCTTCAGAAGGTGGAGGAAAACAAGTCGAACCCGGTCGGAAAAAGGGCGGCGCTGCTTCTGGAGCGGTTGGCCGTTGACGAACGCCGCCAGCACTATAAGAGCACGCAAGGGGTGAACAAGGGCTGGCGGCGCTCGCGCCTTGGCGGTAATCACGGTAGCCATTTCTACGCGTGGTGGGCACCGCGCGGCGCGCAGCCGCTGCGCTCCGGCGAGGGTTTCGACTCAGCCCCGGCCGGCTCGGTCTTTCTTCGCGACATCCGCCACCACGACGACCATTCCGAGTTGCTGCCGCAGACGCTCGGCGAGCACTACATGCCCATCTCAGTCGCCGACATTCGCGGCGAGGAGTACGTTCCATCTCCGATGACCGGAGCCCAGTCGCGATTCGTCCAGTCGCGCGGAAAAATCCGCATCGTGAAGGGCTATCCCGGATCGGGAAAGACCACCGCCCTCTGGCACGCGGCAGACCGGTCAACCGTCGAATCGACGTTGTACATCACGTACTCGAAAGACCTCGCCGCTCTCGCGCGCAGCCATTTCCTGCGCTTCGTTCCGGCGCAGAAACAGTTCCAGGTCCTTACGTTTCCCAGCCTGATTCGAAAGCTCTTGTTCTCCCGGCCGGGCGAAACCGCTCCCTTCGAACCCGAGCGCGAAGCCCGCCTCCGCTTCATCAAACAGGCGTTCAGCCTTCCCTCCCGGATCCTGGGGCCTTGGCTTGATGACCGCAAGCCGCTCTACGACGAGGTGCACGCACATTTGGTGGGAGCCGCGCTTCCCGCCGCCATCGGACGGTTTCCGGCTTGTTTGCGCCCCCGGTTGGACGACCGTGCGTACCGCGACCGCCGGCGTGAATTCATCGGAGGCGCGGCGGCCGACGCGCTGCTTGAGGTGGTGAATGCGCTTGAGAAGCGCGAGCCTGAGGACTTTCACAAGAGCTCCTTTCCGGAGTTGCAGCTCGCCTGGGAGGCTGCCGTGCGATTGCGCTCGAGCGAAGGCCCGCAGTTAGTGCAGCGCAAAGTGTTCGACGTGGATTGCATCGCAGTCGATGAAACGCAGGACCTGACGCCGCTCGAATCGCTGGTGATCGTGGAACTCGCCGCGGCGATCCAGAAGTACCGCGCGCGCGTGGTTTCGTTGCTGATCGCGGGCGACGAGGCGCAGACCGTACGCGCCACGGATTTCGAGTGGGGATGGTTTCAGGATTTGTTGCATCACCGCATCTCCAGTCCGCAGGATTTCAGGCTCGGCGCGAATCTGCGCAGTCCCCGGCGGATCGCGGAGTTGATCAACGCTTCCTGGGATCTCTACACACACGTCGGGAAGCAGGACCGTCCCGGAGGGAGCGGCGATGTGGAGATCGAAGAGGACGCGAGCGACCAGCTCGTTTATTGCGCCGCCGTTGCGGGCGTTGAACTCGACCAACTGCTGCGCGTCTTCGCTGCCCGCGAGGGCCTCGCGATCATCAGCCTTGGGGACGAGATTCCGGCGTACATTCCGGAAGATGTGAGACCCGCGATTCTGACGGCGTCCGAGGCGAAGGGGCTCGATTTTCAGTCGGTCTGCATCCTGGATCCGGGGAAGCAATTACGCAAGATCAATTCGGTCACGGATCGCGTGCGTCGCGACCATGGCGTGGTCCCGCTCACGAAACGCCTGGCGATAGACCAACTACGCGTGGCTATCAGCAGGCCCACAGAAAGGGTTTACTTTCTGGACGTGAATCCTTCGGAAGAAGCGGGAAGGCTGAGCCTGGAGTTTATGAGCCGTGGCGATGACCGAGTCTCGCCGGTGATTCCGGCCGTCGTCTTGAAGACGTTCGAAGAGGAGCAACTCCCGCTTGAGGATCGGGTCGCGCTCTGCGAAAGCGACGCCAGGCAATACCTCGAAGTGAAGCCGGAAATGGCGTGGTCGCGCGCGAAGCAGGCGGTATCTCTGCTGGGAGCGCCGAGTTCGAAAGGACCACTCCTGGAGGATTTCGCGCTTCGCTGCTCAGCGAATCTAACGCTGTGCCGGGTCTCGTTCTGCCTTGCGTTCCGCAAGGTGCGCATGGCGGCCGAGCTTGGGAATCCGGACCTCTACAGCGAAGCCATCACTGCTGCGGCCTACTCGGGTGTTGGCGGACTGAAGCCGGTGCTGGACCGCATTGCCAGAGTGGAAACCGCCGCACCCGGCTATCGCCTGGCTCCGCTCCTCGAGTTGTTCACGGCCCTCGATCGCACTTGGAGCGCGGTCGACTCCTGGCTTTCCGTCGAGCTTCAGGCCCGCGCGTCCGAGTGGCTTCGAATCCTGGAAGACTCGGCTGCCTCGTCGGAAAGAGTACACGACATCGTGAGGGCGTTGCCTGCCGCCTACAAGCTCTTTGAGATCCGCGACGGTGAGGCTCGCTCGGAACGGATTCGCGAGAGAGCCGTGAAGGGATTCCTCGACGCGAAGAAGTTCGCTGAGGCGCTCGAGATCCTGACTCCCTATGTGGAGCAGCAGCCGAAGCTGGTAGCGCAGTGCTACGAAGGACTTAATCGTCATGCCCTCGCCGCGGAATTGCACCGCAAGAACGGCAACCTAAAGGACGCCCTGCGCAACTACCGCGCAATCCCGGATCTGGAGAAGGTGATGGAAGTGATGCGCGAAATGGGCGGACATCCCGCGCAGGAAAGCGTCGAGTGGATGCTCGAAGTGGACGCCGTGCTGAAGCGCCGGCCGCAGGGCTTCGGGAAAGCGGCGACGGATGCCGAAAAGACTTTCGTGGCGCAGTTGCTCGAATCGAACATGGGAGCGCCGAGAACGCCTCGCAAGGCGGTAACCAAAAAGACCCCGGCCGAGAAGACCGCCAAACCGAAGGCGCCCAGGGGGCGTCCACCAAGGAAGCGGGAAGAGTTTTTCTGATGGGTTGCGTTACGCGCGCATTGCGTCCGATGGCTGGGAGCTACCCATCAACCACCACTTGTAAGCGCATGCTTATCCTGCAGCGACCCGATTGGCAACGATCGAGCTGGTTTTCGCCAGGCTGGAACCAGCACCGTCAAATGTTTGAGAAAACATGTATCCAGCGGCCGACAGCCCTGCTTCGCGGCACGGCGACTCGTAGGACTACCGCCGCCTGCCTACACCCACCACGGCGCGGCGGGCTCTTCCTTCATGACCACCCCGTTGAGAAAAGAGATCGCCTTCGTCAAACCTTCTCCAGGAGACAAAATCGTGTCCTCGTGCTCGATGGACAGCACATAGTCGTAGCCAAACATGCGCAGCGTGGATGCGAACTCCTTCCACCAGCCCGCGTCGTGCCCGTAGCCGCACGTCCGGAAAATCCAGGCGCGATTCCGCTCATCCGTGTAGAGCTTCGTGTCGAGAACGCCGGTCGTAGGCAGATTCCGGTCGTAAATCTGCGTATCTTTCGCGTGAACATGGAATATCGAATCGCCCAGCACGCGAATCGCCGCGATGGGATCGATGCCCTGCCAGAACATGTGGCTCGGATCGTAATTGCAGCCGATCGAAGGACCGGCGATCTCACGCAGCCGCAGCATCGTCTCCGGGCTGTAGCACACGAAGCCGGGATGCATCTCGATGGCGATTTTCACACCGTGGTCGGCCGCGAACTTCGCGCGCTTCGTCCAATACGGAATGACTTTCTTCTCCCACTGCCACTTTAGGACATCCAGGTATTCGGGAGGCCACGGGCACGTCACCCAGTTCGGGTACTTCGCGTGGTCCGAATCTCCGGGGCAGCCGGAGAAGTCGATGACGACCGGCACACCTAGTTTCTCCGCAAGAAGGATGGTCTTTTGGTTCACGTCCTGGTCGTGCTTGGCGCGGTCTGAATCCGGGTGCAGGGGGTTGCCGTGGCAACTCAGCGCGCTGATCGAGAAGCCGTTATCAGCAATCTTCTGCTTAAACTCCTTCAACTCCGCTTTGTTCTGGAGCATCGAGAGCTTGCAGTGCGGGTCGCCCGGATAGTTGCCGGTTCCCAGTTCTACAGTGTCGACGCCCAGGCTCTTCAATCTTTCCAGAACCTGATCGAGCGGCTGCTGCGCCAGAAGCGCTGTGAAGACTCCAACTCTCATGTGTACTCTCCTTCAAGGGTAGGGCGTGGATTGCGTAACTAGACAGAATATCACGCCCGCGGGAGATCCTCTACGCAATCTTCAACCGGAATTCAACCGGAGTCGAAAGACGCCGATTCCTCGGCGGCTGCCTTCTTCGCGCTTCTTTCTGGGCTCAGCCGTTCAAAACACCAACGCCAGCTCGAAACGTCCGATCTGAAGATCACGGACCTTCGAGTCACGACAGTGTCGCGGGCGCCGGAGACCGGCCCTCTCAGTGAATTGATACGAACCAGGGCAGTTCGGGACTTGGCGAAGTTCGTGATGGCGCGAGCAAGACTTTCGCGGTGATGCCGAAAAGCCGCATTCTCGGCGAGAACCCATGCAACGTGGACAGGATTTTCAGAAAGATCAAGCAGTTCGGCTTTCACGGCGCAGGCTGGCGTGGGATCTTGCGTTGAAAGCGTACGACGAACGAGTGATTGCGGCCACGGCGACCGCCGGTATCTCTCGTGCGCCTCGACGGCGAAATCCTGCATTGCAGGTCCAGGCGATCTGGTGAGCGGGCCGCTCGTCCCCCCATGGTCAGTGGTAAATTCCGGGCGCCTCATGTCCCAGCGCGCGGACGTACTCGACATACGTTCCAGGATACACACGGGGGTTCCGGTCCGTGCCACTCTCGCCGCCGAGCTCCAGCACTTGCGAACCCAGGCCCCGCAGGAACATTCGGTCGTGCGACACGAAGATCATGGTTCCCTCGAAATCCTTGAGCGCCTCGACAAGCATTTCCTT
>SYKU01000166.1 GCA_005808865.1 Acidobacteriota bacterium | reverse complement strand
CTCTGCTCGACGCTATCCGTTTGGCGAACGTGGCGGAAAAGGAAGCGGGCGGGATCACGCAGCATATCGGTGCGTATCACGTCGACAAGAACGGCCGGAAAATCGTTTTCATCGATACGCCTGGCCACGAAGCGTTCACTCGCATGCGTTCCCGGGGCGCGAAGGTCACCGACATCGTGGTGCTGGTTGTATCCGCCGACGATGGTGTGATGCCGCAAACGCTCGAAGCTATCGACCATGCCCGAGCGGCCAAAGTTCCGATTGTAGTGGCGATCAACAAGATTGACAAACCCAATGCCCAACCGGACCGGGTCAAGCAGCAACTCTCCGACCGGGGACTGCTGGCCGAGGATTGGGGCGGCGACGTCGTCATGGTCCCGGTTTCGGCGAGGCAGAGGACGAATCTGGATCTTCTGCTGGAAATGATTCTGCTGGTGGCCGATCTCGGCGACCTCAGAGCCAATCCCGGCCGGCCGGCGATGGGCAGCGTGCTCGAAGCGAAACTCGACCGCGGCCGCGGGCCCGTTGCAACCGTTCTGGTTCGCAACGGCACTCTCCGCGTGGGCGACTTCTTCATTTGCGGCTCGGTGTTCGGCAAAGTCCGCGCCATGCTTGACGACCGCGGCCAGCAAATTCGCGAGGCCGAACCATCCACCCCCGTCGAGGTACTGGGTCTCGAATCGCTTCCGGACGCCGGCGACTCCTTCCAGGTGGTTACCGACACGGCGAAGGCCAAGCAGATCGTCATGTACCGCGAGGCCAAGGCCCGCGATGTGTCGCTCTCGCGGAATACGCGGCTGACGCTCGAACAGTTGCACAAGCAGATGCAGACCGGCGAGATCAAGGAGTTGCCAATTATCCTTAAGGCGGATGTGGCGGGATCAGCGGAAGTCATCAGCGACACGCTTCAAAAGTTATCGAACGACAAGGTTCGCATCCGCGTGCTGCATTCCGGCGTGGGCGCGATCAACGAATCCGATGTGCTGTTGGCGTCTGCGTCAAACGCAATTGTGATCGGATTCAACGTCCGTCCGGAGCGTAATGCGGCTCAGGTGGCCGAGCAGGAGAAGGTGGAGGTCCGTCTTCACACGATCATCTACAATCTTACGGATGAAATTAAGGGCGCGATGACCGGCATGCTTTCGCCGGTATTCCGGGAAATTTACCGCGGCAAGGCCGAAGTGCGGGATACGTTCCGGGTCACGAAGGTCGGAATGGTCGCTGGTTGTATCATCCAGGACGGCGCCATCGCCCGCGATTGCTCGGTCCGCCTGCTCCGCGACAACGTGGTAGTGCATACCGGAAGGGTCGGCTCTCTGCGGCGATTCAAGGACGACGTCAACGAAGTGAAGCTGGGCATGGAGTGCGGTATCACGATCGAAAACTACGGCGACGTCAAGGCCGGCGACGTTATCGAAGCTTTCGTTACGGAGAAAGTGGCAACCGAGGTTTTTGCGTAGCTTGCCAGTTATCGGCGTGCTTACGATGGAGTTGCGGCTGGACAACTCACATTCTCTCAAGGACAAGCGGCACGCCGTAAAGGGTTTGAAAGACCGGCTGCGGGGAAAGTTTAACGTGGCCGTGGCGGAGATCGACTGCATGGACCTATGGCAGCGGTCAGTTGTTGCGGCAGTAACGGTTTCAGCCGATCGCGGGCACGCCGAACAGGTTTTGCAGGCGGTCGAGAATGATGCCGCGGCGTTGTTGGGACCGGAGTTGGCGGGTGTTTCGTTGGAGTGGCTTTAATACGGGTTTCCCGGCATGTCGTCGTGCCGGATGAGGGGCTGTTGAGGCGGAGCGGCTATGGATGAGCGGCGTTCAGCGCGCGTGTCCGAGGCGATGAGGGAGGAGTTGGCGGAAATTGTCGGCTTCGAGATGGCGGACCCGCGCCTCAGCATGGTGGACGTGGTTGGAGTGCAGGTGGCGCCCGACGGGAAACACGCGCACGTGATGGTTTCCTGTCCTGGAGGTGCGCCGGAACAGGATCTGGCGCTCGAAGCTCTCGGGCGCGCGACGAATTTTTTACGCCGGGAGTTGGCCCGGCGCCTGAATCTGAGGCGAATGCCTGAGTTGCATTTTGAAGCGGGCTTGTTTGTTGAATCCGGAGATCGCCTGGCGCATTTGTTGAGGCGGGCCAGGAAGACCCGTGGCCGTGAAGAGCTTTCGTAGCATCCGCCTCCTGGCGCTCGCGCTGATCGCGGGGCGGGTCTACCTGGCGGCGGCCGACAAGCTTCGGATGGAGAAAGCCGTGGATGCGATGGCGTCTGTCTATTCCGTGATTGTGTACGGAGACGACGAGACCAGGATGGAAGAGGCGCTGGACGCGGCCCTGGTGGAGGCCAGGCGGCTCGACAGAATGCTTTCGAACTACCGGTTCGACAGCGAGTGGAGCGGGGTGAACCGGTATGCCGCGGAAGCTCCGGTAAAGGTTTCATCCGAGTTGTTCCGCCTGCTTTCGGCCTGTCTGGAGTACAGCAGCCAAAGCGAGGGCGCATTCGAGATTTCCGTTGGACCGTTGATGAAGACTTGGGGATTTTACAGGGGTACAGGTAACTTGCCGTCCACGGCGGAAGTCAAGTTGAGTTTAGAGAAGGTGGGTTACAGGTACATCTTGCTCGATGCCGCTAACCAGACGGTGCGCTTCGCGAAGAAGGGCGTGGAACTCGACCCCGGTGGCATAGGAAAAGGATACGCGGTAGACCGGATGGCGGAAATACTGAGAAACAAAGGCGTGGAAACGGCGCTGATATCCGGTGGAGGCAGCAGCATCTACGCCATGGGGGCGCCTCCGGGTGAAACCGGCTGGAACGTTAAGTTCCGCGATCCGCGTGACGAGACGAAAACAACAATCGAGGTTTTTTTGAAGAATGAATCGATGTCTACCTCCGGCAGCTATGAGAAGTTCTTCATGGCCGGGGGCAAGATGTATAGCCATATCATGGACCCGCGGACCGGCTTTCCGGCCGGGGGAATGATTGCCGTTTCTGTAATCGCTCCGCGAGCGCTCGATAGCGAGGCGTGGACAAAGCCAGTATTTATCCAGGGCCGCAAGTGGGCAGCCCAACATATTCCAAAAGGGTTTCGCGCGATCGTCTGCGAAGACAACACAAGCGGAACCGGATCGGATCAGCCATGCGTGTGGCTCCAATGAATAGCCGTTTTTTAGACGCTTGCCGCCGGCGGACGACGGACGTGAGACCCGTGTGGTTTATGCGTCAAGCCGGCCGTTACCTGCGCCAGTACCGGGAGATACGCTCGAAGCACGGGATCCTCGAAATGTGCAAACGCCCGGATCTCGCCGCGGCCGTGACGCTGCAACCCGTTGAGATTCTCGACGTGGACGCGGCGATTATTTTCGCGGACCTGCTGCTACCGGTGGAACCGATGGGCTTGAAGCTCAAGTTCGTGACTGGCGAAGGACCAATGATCGAGAACCCGGTCCGGCTTGCTTCCGACGTGGATACTCTATCGACTGCGAATACCGACGATCTCGGCTACGTTGGCGAGGCCATCCAGATGGTGGTCAGGGCGCTTGCCGGAAAAGTTCCGGTAATCGGATTCGTCGGCGCGCCCTACACATTGGCGAGCTACATGATCGAGGGTGGTTCGTCGCGAAATTACCTCCGCACGAAGCAAATGATGTACTCAAACGAGACGCTGTGGCGGCGGCTGATGGGCAAGATCGTCGATGTGACCGCGCCGTTCGCCGCTTCTCAAGTTGCGGCGGGAGCGCGGGCCATCCAGGTGTTCGACAGTTGGGCGGGTTCGATGTCGCCGGACGATTACGTCCGCTTCGCGGCGCCCTATTCGCGCGCCCTGATCGAGCGTATTCGTTCCACGGGCGTGCCCGTGATACACTTCGGCACCGGCGCGGCAGGCTTCTTCCGCGAACTCCATGCGGCTGGCGGAGACGTGATGGGGGTCGACTGGCGAGTTAACATCGATCAGGCGTGGCTCGATATCAGCTACCGGTCTGCCGTGCAGGGGAATCTCGATCCGGCTGTCCTGTTCGCGCCCCTTCCGGAACTCAAGATGCGCGTGGCCGAAATGTTGAAGCGCACCGGAACCAGACCTGGACACATCTTCAATCTCGGCCATGGAATTCTACCCGAGACGCCTGTTGAGAACGTCAAGGCAGTGGTGGAGATGGTGCGCGAGCACAGGCCATAGCGCTTATGTTGAGGTCGCCGGCAGAGTGCTGCTGACCGGTCCGCGCGCGTCAGCAGGCGGCACTGGTTGCGCGACATTCCGCGAGCCGGATTGCGTCCGTGCCGGGCCTTGGGCGGAGAGGCGATGAAGAGTGCAATTGTCGTGGGCGGCGGTATCTCCGGCCTCTCCACAACCTACTACCTCACAAAGGCCGGAGTGCCTGTCACTCTGATTGATCCCGGGGAGCGTCTGGGTGGCGTCATGCGCACCGAGCGCGTCCAGGGTTGCGTGATCGAGGCCGGTCCCGACAGCTTTATCTCCGCCAAGCCGTGGGCGCTCGACCTCATACGCGAACTGGGTCTTGAGGACGAGGTTATCGGCTCAAACGACCACCTTCGAAAGACCTACATCCAACGCAGGCGGCAACTGGTGCCAATGCCTGACGGATTGCAGTTAATGGTCCCCACGCGCGTGCTGCCGATGGTTACTACGGACCTGCTCGGCTGGCGGACGAAGATCCGCATGGGCCTGGAATTGTTCCACAGGCCTCGAGAATCGGCGCACGGCGACCGCTCGGTCTCCCAGTTCCTTTGTGAGCACTATGGCCGCGAAGCAGTCGATTATCTGGCGGAACCGCTGCTCGCGGGCGTTTATGGCGGCGATCCTGACAGGCTGAGCGCCGAGAGCGTCCTGCCCAGGTTTGTGGAACTTGAAGCGAAGTATGGAAGCTTGACGAAAGGGGTTCTGCGTGCCCGTGGTCCCGCGAGTAAACAACCCTTGTTTCGGACCATGCGGGACGGATTCGGATCGCTCGCCGGTGCGTTAGAGCGGGCGATTGAGGGTAAGGCAACCATAGTGCGGGGGGCGGTCGATGCGCTGGAAAGGACGCCCGTGGGCTGGCGGGCGCGATGCCGGGACAGTTGGATAGAGGCGGGCCACGCGGTTCTCGCATGCCGGGCGTATGAGGCCGGTGCGCTCGTGAGCGGCCGTTTGGCGGAACTGCTTCAAGGGATTCCCTATAACGCTTCGATGACGCTTGCTCTCGGCTACAAACGCGCGGGATTCAAACATCCGCTCAACGGTTTCGGATTTCTGTGTCCAAAGCTCGAGCGCGGGCGGGTGGTTGCCTGCACATGGGTGGGGACGAAGTTCGCGCATCGCGTACCTGACGACATGGTTCTGCTGCGATGTTTCCTGGGCGGCGGCTCGATGGGCGATGGCGATGAGGTGATCGTTGCGGCTGTGCGTGAGGAACTGCGCGCAATCATGGGAGTAACCGAAGAGCCGGCGTTTTCGAGGATCTTCCGCTGGCCGCGTTCGATGGCGCAGTACGAGGTTGGGCATGGCGGACGCATCGCGGAAATTGAAGCGCTTCTGAAGCCGCTCGACGGCCTGTTGCTTGCGGGAAATGCATACTACGGAATCGGCGTGCCGGATTGCGTGCGAATGGGCAAGCAGGCCGCGGATCGAGTTGCTGCCCGGAATGGTTGAGGCGCCCCGGCTCTCCCCAACGCGTGGTTCTGGACATGGACTCGACCGAGATTCCGGTCTACGGCCAGCAGGAGGACAGCGCCTGCAACGGCCACTTCGAGTCCACTTGCTATCACCCCTTGCTGCTGTTCAATCGCGAGGGGGACTGCTTGGCGACGAAGCCGCGGCCCGGCAACGTGCACAGCGCTGACGACTGGGAAGAGATGCTGCTGCCGGAGATCGAACGGCAGCAGAGGGCTGGCAAGGAGGTGGTGTTCCGGGCAGACGCCGCTTTCGCCAAGCCGGAGATCTACGAAGCGCTGGAAGCGCGGGGCGTGAGGTACGCCATCCGCATCCCGGCCAACGACAGCCTGGAGCGGGACATCGCGGAGTTGTTGACGCGGCCGGTGGGGCGTTCCAGCCACAGGCCGGTGGCTCGGTACAAGAGCTTCCTCTACCAGGCGGCGAGTTGGAAGATAGCGCGGCGGGTGGTGGCCAAGGTGGAGTTCCACTTCGGGGAGTTGTTCCCGCGGGTGGGCTGGCTGCCGCTATGGACGGCCGGCCTTCATTTCGCCGGGGCCGCCGAGGAGCTTGGTGTGGCATACAAGCTTCCAGGGTCCAAAACGGGGGAATCGGCTTGACGATTGTTGGCTGCGGCGGCCGCTGGCGCGCCCGGCCAACTCAGTACCGGTGCAGCCAGCGTGCCTTTTCCACCACTTTTGAAAGATTCGGCAGAAACGCTTCTTCAAGCGGCGGGCTGTAGGGTACCGGCGTGTCGGGCGCGGCAATGCGAACGATCGGGCCGTCGAGATATTCAAACGCGCGCTCGGAAATGCGCGCCGATAGCTCGCCACCCAAGCCGCCCGTAATCGTGTCTTCGTGAAGCAGGATCGCCTTTGAGGTCTTTTTCACGCTGGCGAGTACCGTCTCCTCGTCGAGTGGAAGCAGCGTGCGCAGGTCCACCACTTCAATCGAAATGCCCTCTCCATCCAGCAATTGAGCGGCTTCGAGCGCCACGTGCACCATGGCGCCGTAGGTGACAATCGACAGGTGGCGGCCCTCGCGGACCACTTTCGCCTTGCCGATCGGAACTGTGTACGCTTCCTCGGGCAAGTCTTCCTTAATACGGCGGTAGAGCGCTTTGTGCTCGAAGAACAGCACGGGATCGTTGTCGCGGATTGCGGACTTGATGAGCCCCTTGGCGTCATATGCCGTGGCCGGAGCGATCACCTTCAATCCGGGAGTATGCACGAAGGCGGCTTCGGGATTCTGCGAATGGAAGGGCCCGCCGTGAATGCCGCCGCCCGATGGCGCGCGGATCACGATCGGGACGCCCGCGCCCCAGCGGTAACGGCATTTTGCGGCGAAGTTCACGATCTGGTCATAGGCGCAGGAAATGAAATCCGAAAACTGGATCTCGACCACGGGCCTAAGACCCATGAAACTTGCACCGATGGCCGCTCCGACGATCGCCGATTCCGAAATCGGCGTATCCACCACGCGCTGTTCGCCGAACCGCTCGAGCATGCCGGCTGTCACCTTGAAGGCGCCGCCGTAGACGCCGATATCTTCGCCCAGCAGAAAAACGTCCGGATCGCGCTCCAGTTCCTCCCACAGGCCTTGCCTGATCGCCTCGAGATATGTAGTGGTCATGAAGGAATTAGCGCTCGTACACATCTTCGAGCAACTCCGAGGCGTCCGGATAAGGACTGTTTTCGGCCCACTCGATGGCGCTGTCCACTTCCCTGCGGATACCGCTTTCAATAAGCGTCAGTTCTTCGGGTTCCGCCCACTGGTTGGCGAGAATCACGTCCCTCGCGCGGTCAATGGGGTCCCGCTGCCCCCAGGTCTTCCACAGATGATTTGGAACGTAGTCCGCAGGGTCGTGCGCGGAATGTCCGGTCATGCGGAAGGTCTTGCATTCGATGAGATAGGGACCGAGCCCCCTCCTGGCATGCTCGACGCCACGCAGGGCCGCTGAGTTCACCGCGAAAACATCGTTGCCATCCACTATCTCGGCCGGGATGCCGTAGGCGGGACCGCGGTCGGCGACGTTCGCGCACGCCATCTGCTTCTCAACGGGCGTCGAATAGGCGTACTGATTGTTGTTGCAGATCAGAACCAGAGGCAACCGCTGAACCGAAGCGAGATTAAGGCCTTCGTGCCAATCGCCGCGGCTTGTGGCGCCGTCGCCGAAGAAGCAACATGCCACATCTCGTGTTCCCTTGTATTTCATGGCGAACGCGGCACCGGCCGCCACGGGCACGGAAGCCGCCATCGCGCTGATGATGGCGACGATCTTGAGCCGGAGATCGCCCATGTGCATGTTGCCGTCGCGGCCGCGCGTAAGGCCGCCGATTCGTCCCATATACTGCGCGAAGATCTGCCTTGGATGAACCCCGCGAATCAGGTACAACGCCATGTCGCGATGGGATGGGAAGAGCATGTCGTCCGGAGCGGCGGCAAGACCGGCTCCAACCGGGATGGCTTCCTGTCCCCGGCCCACATATACGCCGCCCACGATCTTGCCCTGACGGTACAACTTACGTTCGATGCGGTCCTCCACCTCGCGCATCATCGACATGTAATAGAAAAATTGCCGCGCCTGCTCCGCGCCGTGTCCGCGCGCGCTTTCAAGGGCGGGATCGCCCGCTACAGCCAGACCAACTCCCATCGCACTTCACCTCGGTAACATCCAAAGCCCGTAGTATACCGCTATTTGAAGGAAGGCGATTTTCGTTTTGCGCGGCGCGTGCCGCCGTGACGATCCTCTGGATAAGAACATTCCAGCCGGATTTCTGAAGGTATCAAGATCGCGGATCGCGCGAAGCCCGGAGCAGCCGGCGCAAGTCATCTCGTCCAGGATGGCCTGCAATCGGGGGATGAGACCTCGGCCTTTGCCGGGCAGCGGGGCGAATCCCATGTCACGGCTGATGGTTAATTAAGCGCCGGCAGCGAGGATCGGCCCGGATTCAATGGCCATCGCAACATCTTTCGGTCCCCGGTTGAAGGCTGCCTCTCCGACCGCCCGACAGAGGGCGTCGAAAGTCGAGCGGTGGCAGTCCCGCAGGTAACGGCTCCTGGAGTTTCAGACGCTCCCGATAGAAGAGGGCATTCGCCTACCGGCAGACACCGCGCTCGCTCCCCCGGATAAACGATGCGAAGTGGGAGGCTTGTTCAGAGCGAACTTCCGCCGAAATTCTCGCAAGCGCCTCCTCCATTTTTTGTCCGGACCGGTAGAAAATCTGGTAGGCCTTCTTCAATTCGGCGATTTCTCCCGGCGTGAATCCGGCGCGCTTCAGCCCGACAAGATTCAGGCCCTTTGGCTCGCCATTAAAGCCCACGCACATCACGAAGGGCGGTACATCCTTGTTGACGCGGGTATTGCCGCCGATCATGGCAAGACGTCCGATCTTCGAAAACTGATGAACCACGACTCCCCCCGAAACGAACGCCATGTCGCCCACCTCAACATAGCCGGCAATCAGCGCGCAACTGCAGATCACGGTGTTATCGCCGATTTTGCAGTTATGCGCAATGTGGCCGGACGTCATCACGTAGTTCCCGTTTCCGATCTCGGTGGCCGACTCCGCTTCGGTGCCGCGCGAGATCGTGTAGTGCTCGCGAATCCTGTTGCCGTCTCCGATACGCAGATAACTGCGGGCGCCCGTAAAGTTCTTGTCAAGCGGGTCCGTCCCAAGCACGGTGCCCGCCGAAATCTCATTGCGCGCGCCGAGCGTTGTCCACCGCTTGACATAGACGTAGGGTTCAAGCACGGTGCCTGCGCCGATCGAAACATCCGCCTCGACGATCGCGAATTCTCCGATGCGCGCGCCCGGTCCCACGGCCGCATCAGGATGCACACGCGCCGTCGAGGCGAT
>SYKU01000165.1 GCA_005808865.1 Acidobacteriota bacterium | reverse complement strand
TTGGGTGACCTCGATTGGGGTGGGTTGGCGAAGCGCGAACTCCGCCAAATTCCAGTTTTACCCCATGTTTATGAGGTCATCCAAATGGTTGGGCGCGCCTCAACCCTCACGGGCATGGCGATATGATGCATTGGTCAGGTAGAACCAAAGATTCTGGCTCTGGATCCGCGAGGGAAAATTGCCGCTCCGGTGAGCCATCGAACAAAGGGGTCTGTATGAAAACTCGAACGTTGCTTATCCTGTCTGCCTTGGCGGTTCTTACCGCAGGGTTCGCGCTAGGCCAACTTCTTTATGGGAATCTTGTCGGCAACGTGACCGATCCGCAGCAGGGATCCGTCGTAAACGCTACCGTCACACTAAGGAACAATGCCACCGGTTTCAGCGCCGAAACCAAAACTGACGACCGCGGAGCCTACGATGCCCGCAACCTTCCGCCTGGCGTTTATGACGTCAAGATCGTCGCGACGGGTTTCACGCAGTTTGAAGCCAAGGACGTCACGATCGCAGCCAATAACATCGCGCGTATCGACGCTGCCCTCAAGATAGGCAGCGTGAGTGAAGTGATCACCATTGGCGCTGAAGCCGTCCAGCTTCAGTCCGATAAGTCCGACCTGCACACCGACATCAGCTCGAAGGAGTTGACGCAACTCTCCGTCGGCGGTTATCGGAATTTTCAATCCCTTCTCGATCTGGTCCCGGGAACGACTCCTGGCCTGTTCCAGAATGCCTCCACCGATTCGCCGGCGCGCGCTAACCACCAACGTCAATGGCACGGCGCGCAACTCGAACAACACGCGCATTGACGGCGCCGCCAGCGTATTCACATGGCTTCCTAATCATGCGCTCTACATTCCACCGATCGAATCGATTGACACGGTCAACATCGCCACCAACAATTTCGACGCCGAGCAGGGTATGTCGGGCGGCGCGGCAGTTTCGGTGATTACCAAATCGGGCACCAATGCCTATCGTGGCGTTGCGTTCCTCTATCACTCGAACCACAAGTGGGGTGCGAAGAATCTATTCTTCAATCCGAACACGCCCGCCGGATCGGGCATCCCACAACGTATCGATAATCAGTTTGGCGGCACCTTTGGCGGAGCCATCAGGAAGGACAAGCTCTTCTTCTTTACATCTTGGGAAGAAACCACCACGGCCGAACGCGGCAACGGTCTTCTTTCGGTTCCGACGGCGCAAGTGAAGAGCGGGAATTTCGCAGGGCTGACCACAGTGTATGATCCCGCTACCGGAAACAATCTCGGTCAGAACCGAATGCCATTTCCCGATAACGTGATACCGCAGGCGCGATGGAGTTCCGCGGCCCGGACGATTCAGGATCTGGTTCCGCTGCCGAATACCGGCAGTGGGCAAACCAACAACTACTTCGCTTCGGTGCCGTATTACTTCAAGCGTAATCTGGTGGACGGCAAGTTGAACTGGACGCCGAATAGCAAGGTTAACGCTTTCGGAAAATATAGTGTGATGCTTTCGCCGGTCTCAGGCGCGGCCCCGCTCGGAAGAGCCCTCGGAGGCTATCCTGGCGGCGCAGCCGGAGCCGCCGGCATTGGCACCGGCAACAACCACACGGACGTGTTCGGTGGGGGCGTCAGCTACACCATTACGCCTACGCTTCTGTTCGACGCCAACTTCGGCGGCACCCTGATGCACCATGACACAACAGGGCCGGATTACGGCACGAACATCGGGCTCGATCTATTGAAGATACCGGGGACGAATGGACCTGATCCCCGACAAAGCGGTTTTCCCGTCTTCAACATCAGCGGTTACGCGTCCGTCGGCAACGTCAACACCTGGAGCCCGGTCGTGCGGAACGATCGCGTATACACGTACGTCGCGAATCTGGCGTGGTCTCGGGGCGCGCATAACCTTCGCGCCGGCCTCGACATGATTCAAGCATCAGATGAATCACTGGCAGCCTGAGCTGGGGGGCTGGAGCCCGCGCGGCGGCTTCAATTTCGTCAACGGGGTCACGGCACTCAATGGCGGCGCGGCCGCAAACAACTTCAATGCCTACGGTTCATTCCTCCTGGGCCTTCCGGGATCGCTGGGCAAGGCTTACCAGTTCTACGACCCCATGAAGACGCGTGAGTTCCAGCAGGGATACTTTATTCGCGACAACTGGCAGGCCACGCGCCGGCTCAGCGTCAACCTCGGCATGCGTTTCGAGCACTTTCCGATCATGAGCCGAGGCGAGTTTGGAATCGAGCGCTACGACCTCGAAACCAACAAGGTCCTGATCGGAGGGCGCGGAAACATCCCAAGAAACGCCGGAACCACGGCGGCCGCGGTGATGTTCGCGCCGCGTATCGGCATGGCGTACCGAATGGGTGAAAAGACGGTCTTCCGCGCCGGATTTGGCATCACGAATGATCCGTATCCGGTAAGTCGGCCTTTGCGCAGCCCCTATCCGGCGGTGATCGTGGACGAGTACCAGCCTCTCAACTCGTTCGTGGCCGGTGGGTCGCTCGCGACGGGCATTCCGGCGGTAAAGTTCCCGGATGTGTCGAGCGGCGTCCTTGACATCCCCAACACCATTGCAACCAACTCCTTGCAGGCCGGAAAGCTCCGCCGCGGTTACATCGAGTCCTACAACCTGACGGTGCAGCGGGAACTTGGCGGCGGGTTTGTGTTGCAGACAGGTTACGTCGGCACGCGATCCATCCGCCAGGGCGTCACGTACTTCGACGCGAACGCCGGTCTGATCCCCGGAGCTGGTGCTAACGGCCGGCCTCTGTTTGGCAGGGTCGGAGTCAACGTCTCGCGCAATTACTTCATCCCCATGGCGACCCAGCGTTACGACGCGCTGCAGACGAATGTGACCCGGCGGTTCGCGCGCGGCCTGTTCCTCACGTCGTCCTACACGTGGTCGAAGTCGCTCGGCATCAATGCGGGCAACAGCGACAGCGGCCTCCGCTTCTATGTGCCTTCTCAGTTCTCGAAGAACAAGGCCGTCTCCGACTTCGACCGGACACACTCCTTCTCAATGGCGGCGAACTACGAACTGCCCATGGGAAAAGGCAAGGGAATGATGACGAGCGGCGTGCCGGCCGCGGTTCTTGGGGGCTGGCAGCTCAACCCGCTTGTGACGCTGTATTCGGGTACACCGTTTATCGTGGCGACCGACGGAAGTTCGCTGAACGCTCCGGGGAACTCGCAAGTGGCCGACCAGATTTCGGCCAATGTAGGGAAACCCGGTGGTGTTGGCTTGGGCGCTCCCTTCTATGATCCGTCTGCGTTTGCGGCGGTTCGCGAGGTGCGTTTCGGCAATATGGGCCTCAACGCCCTGCGCGGCCCGCGTCTGTTCAACATGAACCTGGGATTGTTCCGCAAGTTCCAGCTTGCCGAAAAGGTGGACTTGCAATTCCGGGCGGAGGCTCTGAACTTCACGAACACGCCGGCTCTTTCGAATCCAAACGCCACCGTGACTTCGCCTGCGAATTTTATGGCGATCACGAGTACAATCAGCACGGCGACGACGGCGCAGCGCACGTTGCGCTTCGGTCTCCGGGTCGCGTTCTAGGCAGTTAAGACGGGCGTCCTCGCGCGCGTGGGAATCCCCCACGCGCGCTTTTTTTCGCGCCTGGCTTCGATCGCGGTATGCTCGGAGCGTGCCCCTTTCGAGACGCCGTTTCCTGCACAGCAGTCTGGCGGCAGCGGCTGCCGGTCCGGCGCCGGTCAGCCGCGACGTTTTTCTGCGATCGCCGGCTAAAGGAACGGCCGTCATGGCTTATGCCTACTACACCCGTCCGAAGGGCGGGGACATGATGTCCATCGAGCAGCGCTGGTCGCGCTCGGATACTATCGATACCGCTTTCTACCGCTTTTCAGGAGACAACGGACGGACATGGAATGAACCGGTCGAGCGGCGCACCGGAGAGAAGCGCCCGGCGGGAATGCTCCGGCGGCATCCGCGAGGCGGGTGGGTCGATGCGCGAACCGGACGATTCCTCGAGTTCTGGCTTGAAGGGACGCTTCCTACCGACGATCCACTCGAAGGATTGCGCCAGTGGAAAATCTATTACACGGTGTCCGGAAACGGCTATAACCCCGGGGCCGCAGTCCATCAGGTGATTCACCGCGGCGCGGAGTTCGACGCGAGCCATTGGCTTCCAGGAGTTTTCGCGGGGAAGAATTGCGCCATGCTCGGCGATAATACGAGCCGGCCGGTGGCGATGAGCGATGGCCGCATCCTGTTGCCGGTCGAGATTTCCCCCGTCGCGAAAGACGGCTCCCTTTACAACCCGGGCGGCGGCTATACATACCACCATACGGCGGTCCTGCACGGACGTTGGAAAAACAGGCTGCTCGAATGGGAAATGAGCGCGCTCGTCGAAGGCGATCCGGCGAGGAGCACTCGGGGAATGTCCGAACCGGGACTCGCGGAGATCGGCGGCGGCCGTCTGATGATGACGCTGCGCGGGTCGAACGACCGCAAGGCGGATCTGCCAAGCTACCGATGGGTGAGTTACTCAGACGATGGCGGTTGGAAGTGGAGCCCACCCGTGCCGTGGACCTACTCCAACGGCGATCCGTTTTTCTCGCCGAGTTCCTGTTCGCAACTCCTGCGGCACTCAAGCGGTAGAACCTTCTGGCTTGGCAACATCACGCCGGCGAATGCAAAAGGAAACCGTCCGCGATACCCGTTCTTTCTCGGCGAAGTGGACCCGGAGAGCGGCCTTTTGATCAGGGATAGTTTGCGCGAAGTGGACGGGCTCCGCCCAGGCGAAAACGATCAGTTGACGCTTTCCAATTTCTACGCCCGCGAGGACCGCGAGACGCGCGAAATCTGCCTCCACATGACCAGACTTTTCGCGCTTCCGGGAGGATGGGAGGGCGACGCGATGTTGTACCGGATACCGGTCTAGGGATGGGATTGAGACCTCGCCTGTTGCTTCTACCGCTCCTGTTTTCCGGATGCGCGCCGTACGCTGATTTCACACTGCCGGTCCTCAACGGCGGCGGCGCCGGCTATCGGCGCCTCGAACTCCGGCCGGGACCGGTGCTTTCCCGTGGCGCGCCGGGTGAGTTTGACGGCATCGATGCCCTGAATCCGGCCGTCGTGAAGCGTGGGGACGTCTATTTCAACTTCTATTCCGGCTACGACGGAAAGACGTGGCACACCGGCCTCGCCACATCCGCGGACGGTATCGCCTGGAGGAAACACGGCAAAGTGCTCTCTCCCGGCGCCGCAACCTGGGAAGGCTCCTACATCGCGGCAAATGGCGCCGCGCTTTTCTTTGCCGGCGCATTCCAATACTGGTATCATGCGGGTCCGCGTGAGTTGCCGTCGATTGGCTTCGCCCGCTCCACGGACGGCCAGTCCTGGACGAAGCATCCCACACCCGTACTCACTCCCGGCCCGCGCGGGAGCTGGGATGAGCGGGGCGTCGCCGACCCGTACGCGATCGAGACCGATGGCGTATTCTACCTTTACTTTCTCGGACAGGACCGCGCGCGGCGTCAGCGACTCGGCGTGGCCCGGTCGCGCGACGGCGTGAAGTGGGAAAAGCTGCGCGCGAACCCGATCCTCGAACTGGGGGATCGCGGCGGTTTTGACGAGCGCGGCCTTGGCGAGCCGGCCGTATGGCAGGCCAACGGATCGTATTGGATGCTGTACACGGGGCGCGATGCGAAGGAGAACCGTCGCCTGGGCCTTGCGAGATCAGCCGACGGCGTCAAATGGCGGAGAACCGGGATGCCGTTCGCGGGCGCCGAAGAGTGGAACAACAAGGTGATCTGCGATCCCTCGGTCGAACCGCAGCCTGGGGGTGTACGGCTATGGTTCGGTGGCGGCGACATTGCCTCGCCGGACGAGAACCTCCACGGTGCAATCGGCCTGGGAGTTCTTCGCTAGACTGAGTGAGTGCGAGTCGGAATCACCTGTTATCCCACCTATGGCGGCAGCGGCATCGTCGCCACGGAACTCGGCCTTGAACTCGCCCAACGTGGGCACGAAGTTCATTTCATCACTTACGCCAATCCCATAAGGCTCGATCCCGGAACTCCGCGAATCCACTATCACGAAGTGGAGGTTTCGACGTATCCGCTGTTCCAGTATCCGCCCTACTGCCTGGCGCTTGCCTCGCGTATGGCGGAAGTGGCGGTGACACACAAGCTCGACCTGCTGCACGTTCATTACGCGATCCCGCATTCGATCTCGGCGCTCCTCGCGCGGCAGATGTTGTTGGCCCGCCGTCGATTGCCATTTGTCACCACTCTTCACGGAACCGATATCACGCTGGTAGGCGCGGACCGCTCCTACTTCGCCATCACAAAATTCTCGATCGAACAATCGGACGGAGTCACCTCGATCAGCGAAAACCTGCGTAAACAGACGGTCGACGTATTCGGCGTGGAAAACGAGATCCGCGTGATCAACAATTTCGTCAACTGCGATCTTTACAAACCCGACGAAGAGAAGGCGGGCGCTGCGCAGTATTCTCCGGACGGCGAAAAAGTGCTGATACATCTATCCAACTTCCGCCCGGTAAAGCGCGTGCTCGATTGCATCCGAATCCTGGCGGAAGTCAGGAAGCATACGCCGGCGCACCTGCTGATGGTGGGTGACGGACCGGATCGCGGACCCGCCGAGACTCTGGCCCGCGAACTGAGCGTGGACCGGCATGTGTATTTCCTGGGGAAGCAGAACCACGTGGAGCGGCTGATTCCGCTTGCGCACGTTTTGCTGATGCCGAGCGACATGGAATCGTTCGGACTCGCCGCCCTCGAAGCCATGGCTTGCGGCGCGCCGCCGATCGCAACCGACGTGGGCGGCGTTCCGGAGTTGATCACACACGGCGTGGACGGGTTCCTTGCGGCGCCGGGCGACATCGCGGCTCAGGCCGGGAGAGTGGTGGATCTGTTGACCGATAACGGGCTGCATCGCCGGATGTCTCTCGCCGCGCGAGCAACGGCGGAAACGCGCTTTTCCACCGATCGGATAATTCCTCAGTACGAGCGCTGCTACGAGCGGGTAATTTCGGCGCCTCGCCATGCGCCGTCATAAACCAGGCCGCGCGGCGTCTGGCGCCGGTCGTCCACTTTTCCGGACCCTAATCCGGGTCGTCGCCCGATTTCGTGATCAACGGGCCGTTGAGGAACTCGATGAACGGAGACATCGCCTTCAGCCGCTTTACCAACTCCGTGAACAACGCGGGAGTGGTCGCGATTCCGGCATCCAGTTCCACGTAGAGCAGGTACTGCTTGAGTCTTAGAAGTTCCGCGAACGGGTGATCCGCGGCAAATCCTTTAGGCACGCGCGATAGCCGGCTGCCCTGCATCTCTCCAAGCAGCGAACGGACTTCCTTGCGTTTGACGATTTTCATCAATTCGCCGCCGTGCTCCGCAAGATGCGTGCGAATGGCGAGCAGTTCCGGCGGCTGCGGCATGTAGATGCCTCCGCCCACCGCTACCGATTCCGCGGAAACGTGGAAATAGTAGCCTCCGGCGCCGTGCTTGCATGCCGCGTCGCGCCTCGGAAAGTTCGCGGCGATGTGGGTCTTGTATGGAGTCTTGTCGTTGCTGAAGCGCGTGTCGCGGTAGATCCGGTAGATCGCCTTGGCGGGGTCCGTCACATGCTCCGGCGCGAAACGCATCAGCTCTTTGTTGATGGCGTCCACCAGGTCAAGCATCGGCCCCTTCACTTTTTCTTCAAAGACACTCTTCCGCGCCTGGAACCACTCGCGGTTGTTGTTCTTCTTCAAGGCCTTGAGAAAGGCAAAACCTTCCGGGGGAAATCCCGGAAATCCGGTTTTCATCGAAACGCCTCCCGTATAATTGTATAAATGTACAGCACCGAAGAGACGCTTGCGCGCCTTGCCGGTATTCCCAATATACAAGTTACGCCGGAAGCGCCTTTGTCGCGGTATACGCGGTTTGGCATTGGCGGACCCTGTCACGCGCTGGTGGATTCCGCAAGTGCGGAATCGTTCGCGGCCGCGTTGATCTCCCTGCGCGCGTCCGGAGCGCCATTCGTTGTGATTGGCGGCGGCACTAATCTGATAGTTGCCGACGAGGGCTTCCCTGGAATCGTCCTGCGATACACGGCGAACCGTTTGCTGGCGGCGGGCGATCGCGTTTCGGCCGGATCGGGCGCCTTGCTTGACGATGTGGTGGATTTCGCGAACGAGCGGGGTCTGCGCGGAGTCGAGACTCTGGCGGGCATTCCGGGATGGACGGGCGGCGCAATCTACGGCAACGCCGGAGCATACGGCCACTCGATTGCCGAGCGCGTCAGGACGGTCCGATTCTTCGATGGCGAGCATGCGCGCGTGCTACACAACGAGCAGTGCGAGTTTCAATATCGCGGAAGCATTTTCAAGCGCCGGAAGGATTGGATTGTTCTTTCCGCGGAATTTCAATTCGATCCGGCGGATCCCGCGGAGCTGCGCGAGACTTCGGCGGGAATACGCGAAGTCCGGAACAGGAAATTTCCTCCGTCCATGAGATGCGCGGGAAGTATTTTTAAGAATTTTCTGCACTCGAATCTGCCGCCACGCGCGGCCAGCCTCGTTCCGCCGGAGGTAATTCGAGAGGGCAAAGTCCCCGCGGCCTTCTTTCTCGAACAGGTGGGCGCGAAGGGACTGCGGCGCGGAGGGATTCACGTGGCGGACTACCATGCGAATCTGATCTACAACACGGGCGGCGGTAATTCCGCGGATCTCCGCGCGATTATTTTGGAATTGAAGGCTCGCGTCGGCGATCGTTTCGGCATTCAAGCTGAAGAAGAAGTACAATACATCGGATTCGACTACGGCATTCAGTCAGCGTAGTAGGGAGATTCGATATGGCTGCTGTGAAACCTCAAACCGTTCCATCCGGCCCGGTTCCGTTTGAAGCGGTACTTGCCGACGAACTGAACGAGATCGAACGATCGCGACAGAGACGGCGCGAAAGATACATACCGGAACCGCCCGCTACCAATGCCGCCGCCCTGCGTCAGGCGCGCGACCGCCAACTCGTGGGTCTCGCTTTTTCAGGCGGCGGCATTCGAAGCGCGACGTTCTCCCTGGGTGTCTTGCAGGCACTCGCCAAGCTGAAGATTCTACCTTGGATCGATTACCTTTCCACCGTATCCGGCGGCGGCTATATCGGCAGTTTCCTAACGGCCTGGATTCTCCGCGCGAAAGACCTTGAAGTCGTCCGAAAGCGGCTGGCGACCGACGATCCGCCGAGCTCCGGTGGTTGGAATCCGGTCGATTTCCTCCGCCAGTACAGCAATTACCTGACGCCCCGCGTGGGATTTTTCAGCGCCGATACGTGGACGTTGATCGCCATCTATTTCCGCAATCTCTTTCTCAACCTGATTCTTCTGCTTTCCAGCCTGAGCATTGCGCTCATGCTGCCCCGCTTCCTGCTGAAAGCCGTGCAGTTGGAGAAGTATCTTTCGAATATCTGGGGCCCGGCGTCGGTCCTGAGCGCATTTAGCAGCGGGACCTTGGTCCTGGCGGCGGTGGCGGTCGTTACAATCACCGCAAATTTCCGGTCATTCCACGATGCAAACTCTACGGCCGCCAAGCGATGGTATACCGGCGCAGGCGCGGTGCAAAGCCTTGTCGTGGTTCCATTCTGTCTCGCCGCGTTGCTGGAGACTGCGTCTCTGCGGCCAATCGATGAACTGGGCCGATCTCACGTCGGCGGATTGTTTCTGATCTGGACGTTAAGCGCATCGGCGTTTTTTGGCATTCTCAAACTGTTCGGAAAATTCGAAATGAGCGGGCGTCCAATGCGAATCCGGGTTCTGCTCGCGGTCCTGGTTCCGGCTCTTTTCTACGGTGGCGGGCGGGTTCTTCTCCTGCGCTTCGCCGATTGGCTCGAGTTCAATCCGTTTCACCTCGCGACGTTGGTGCCGCCGGCCACGATCCTCTGGTTCTCCCTCACGGCTGTTCTCCACATTGGACTGATGGGAACGTTCTTTCCGGAGGACCGGCGGGAGTGGTGGAGCCGCATCGTCGCATGGCCGCTGCTCTATTCCATTTCCTGGCTTGTGATGTTCGGTATCGCCTTGTACGGCCCCCTCATTATGGGATGGGCGGTGCGGGAAGCACAGGGCTGGCTGGCGGCCGGTTCGGCGGCGTGGCTTGTTACGACGTTGAGTGGGGTCGCGGCAGCCAGAGCCAGGGACACGGGAAAGTCCATCTCAAAGAATTTGACGGAGTGGCTGACCGCTGCCGCGCCCTACGTGTTTGTCGCCGGAATCCTGGTGGCCGTTGCGCACGGACTTCAGGTGCTTCTTCAGGACGTGCCCGTGAGGGACGGCATCCGCTCTTTCGAAGCGTTGCATGAAGCGTACTGGCGGTCGATGTATCTGGTTGATAATGGTTGGCTGTTCGGGTGCTTCTCGGCTCTGGTGGCGATCGCGATTCTGTTCTCCTGGACCGTCGACGTAAACGAGTTTTCTCTGCATCACTTCTATCGAAACCGGCTCGTGCGGTGCTACCTGGGAGCGTCCATCAAGGACCGTACACCACAGCCGGTGACTGGCTTCGCGGCCGACGATTTCCCGTTGGCGGACCTTTCCCCAAGCGGCCCACGCGCTTACAGCGGACCCCTTCCACTCATTAACGCCTGTCTGAACCTGGAATCAGGTTCGCAGCTAATGTGGCAGGAACGCATGGCGGCGTCGTATGTGTTTACACCAAGGCACTCCGGATTCGAGATCGGGCAGGGCTATTACAGGCCCACGGCCGAGGCAGCCAGAGAGGGAGTCAGCGTCGGCACGGCGGTGGCGATTTCGGGAGCCGCGGCAAGTCCGAACATGGGATACCATTCGTCGAAAGCAATGGCGTTCCTGCTGACGGTTTTCAACGTGCGGCTTGGCTGGTGGATGGGAAACGCGGCGAATAGACACACCTGGTTCAAGACCAGTCCGCCCTTCGCCCTCCGCTACCTCACCGGCGAATTGCTCGGCATGGCGGACCAGACCAGCCCGTACGTATATCTTTCGGACGGCGGTCACTTCGAGAATCTCGCACTCTACGAGCTTGTGCGGCGGCGGTGCCGCTACATTATCGCCTGCGACGCCGAAGAAGACCCGGCCTTGGCGTTCGAAGGGCTGGGTAACGCGATCCGAAAGTGCCGCACCGATTTCGGCGTCGATATCGAAATGAATCTCGATGCTCTGCGCCTGCTCGATGGCGGCCGCCACACCAGATGGCACTGCGCGGTCGGGAAAATTCACTACGAGTGGGTGGATCCGGAAGCGGTACCGGGCACAATTATCTACCTGAAGCCGACGTTAACCGGAGACGAATCGACCGACATCCGGAACTACGCCTCCGTCCACCCCGACTTCCCCCAGCAATCGACGGCCGACCAGTGGTTCGACGAATCTCAGTTCGAAAGCTACCGCAAGCTGGGCAGCCACGCGGCGGAGAAGGTGTTCGAGAGGGCTTCGGACCGGAGAATCGAGGATGGCCCGGAAGGTTTCTTTGTGGCGTTACGCGAGGTGTGGTATCCGCCCTCGACCGCTGACGAGGAACTGCGCGCCAAGCATGGTGCGGCGCTGAGCGAAATTTTCGATTCATTGCGATCAAATCCGGATCTGAAGTTCATGGATAAGCAGATTTATCCTGAGTGGAAGCATCTTACGGCCGAGGCGCCCGATCCCACGCCCTCCCCGGCATGGCTTCCGCACGAGCACTCCCAGCTCCGCGCGGGTTTCTATTTTTGCAATTCCCTTATTCAACTGATGGAAGCCGTTTATCAGGACCTGCGTCTGGAGCGCGAGTTCGATCATCCGGAGAACCGCGGCTGGATGAACCTCTTCAGCCATTGGTGCTGGTCCGGCGTGTTTCGCGCCACATGGGCTGTAAGCGCGAGCACGTACGGAATGCGCTTCCAGTCGTTTGTACGGCGCCATCTCAACTTGGAGCTGGGCGAGATCCGCTGTCGGAGGATTCCACTTGATTCGAGAGAACTGAACTTCGAGGAGCGCCGCATCATCGGTCACCTCGGCGCCGCCGACATTGTGTCGGATGTCTATCTGCTCACTCTCAACGTCAGCGACCCGACCGCGTCCGCCGGAGAAATTCCCTCCGTGATGAGTTTTCCGTTCGGATTCGCGCTCGTGAACGGAAACAATCTGTCCTATTTTCGCGTTCAGGACCATCTGCGGAAGATGGGGTTGGCGCGGAAATCAATGCGGGCACTCGTGGAGAGCAGGGTGGTGGACTCCGTGGACAGAAAGTTGGTTCCGGCGGCCGAGTTCAGAAACTTTGAGCGGCTCTTCAAATCGGTTTTGGAATCGATTGGACGGAAGCGGGCGGAGAAGTAGTTTCGATCGTGAATCGGAGAATGGCCGTATGAGGGGGACGCCATACGCAGTTAAAGTCTCTCGACGGGCTGGCGTCCCGTGGGCAACAGGCAATCGAGTCTTGCACCGCTTCATCAATGTCCCGTCATGTCGCTACGGCCGGTACGGCGCGCTATCGGAACACGGAATGTGGGACGCTTCCAGAGAATCGCACGGCTGCGCGTCCTTCCTTTTTAGCCCGAAGTTCCAGCCTCGATCGCATATAGATCCCATTGCTGACAATGAGTAGACTTCGTCTCCGTCGCCGCCGTCGTTGAATCTCCGCGCGTGTCGGACTGCCGACTTTTTCAATCTGCCTGCGGACCTCTGACTTGCGAAATGTGAATGCCTCGTCTCGGCGTGGGCGAGAGCGGTCAGGAACCAGCAAACGCGGCGGATTGCTCAGCACCTCGTGCAGAAGTCCTGAAGCAGTTACCCGGTTTCCGGCAGGCCATGCCGCTCCGGGTTTACCCATAGCCAGGTGATGACGCCTAGAAGCACGAGAAAACTCGCGAAGTACAATCCGCCGGCCCACCCGAACCTGGTTGCGATTAGAGGCGTAATCACAGGCGCGAGCATCCCTCCGACGTTTCCGCCCGTGTTCATGATTCCGCATGAGGCGCCGGCCTTTTCGCGCCCCAGATCGATCGCCGTTGCCCAGTAGGGCCCTTCCGCCATGGTGCAACAACCAAGAGCCAGCGCCAACAGGGCGACGGTCGCGGCTACGCCCACGCCACTCGCGCCCCAAAACAGAAGCACCGCACTCAGCCCCATGCCGGCCATGCTCACCGACCGGCGGCCCAACCTGCGTCCGAGCCGGACTCCCACACGATCAGACAGCCACCCCCCGAGCGGCGTCATGATGGCCATCGACACGAACATGATCGTGGTGGCCAGTGCGCCCATCTCCGCGCCCATCTTGCGGATTTCGCCGAAATAGTAATAGATCCAGTAGAAGAAAATGTACTCGAAATAGTTGAGCATGAAATAGCCCAACGTTAGCATCAGGAGGTCGCGATCCGTGAGAAGCTTGCCCCATGCGGCTCGCGCGCTCACTCGCTTGTGGTCGCGGGGCGCGCTGTCCGGGACGGTGAAGTACCAGGCGAGCATCAATGCCAGGGTCGCGGCTGCCGCCAGCAGGAACGACGGACGCCACCCGATCGAGCCGATGAGACGGGAGAAAAGGACGGGCGAGACAGCCGCGCCTACTGCCGCGCCCGCCATGACAATCGCCTGTACGCTGCTTTGGGCGCTCGGCGCAATCTGGTCGGACGATATCCGCGCCGTCGATGGGTAGAGCGGCGCGGACACAACGCCAAACAGAAACCGCACGGTGATGAACGCCGTGACGACGCCAAAGTATGCCCCGATTCCGGCGGGTCCGCACATGGCCGTGAGTGCCGTAAAACCAGATGCGCACAAGCCTGCGAGGAAAAGGGTCCGCTTCGCGCCAAAGCGATCTGCCAGCGCACCACCGAATCCCATGCAAACGGTGTAGCTCAATAGAAACGACGAATAGACGGTTCCCATCGACGTTTCCGAGATGCCGAATTCCCGCATGATCCCGGGCCCCGCGATTGACATGATGGTCCGGTTGAAGTAGCTCATGGCGCTGAGCGCGGTCATGAGGACGACGAGCCGGATTTGCGATGCCCGCGGCGGAAACCCGGTTATGGTTGGCGCAGCAGCCATGAGAGCGCCTCCAGGAAGAAGTACTCTCCCCACATCACCGATTCGTTGACACCGAGATTCTTGTGAATGTGATAGACGCCCCCTTTCAGGATGCCTTCCCAACCCGGCGATTGCCCGAGGTGCCGGACACACAATGTCCGCATGATACGCCGGCCGCAATCCGCATAGAAGGCGCCTTTGACGGGGTCCATGCACAGGCCCGAAAGCTGGAAAAGGCCGGAAGCCGTGATGGCAGCGGCGGAAGTGTCGAGGAGCTCACGGCTTTCCTCCGGCGCGTCGAAATCCCAAGGCGCGACACCATCGGCGGGAGAATTGGCGATGTAGAAATCGGCACAGGCTTCGGCTGTGCTCAAGAATCCGGGATCGCGCGAGTAGCCGTACGCGGTACCGAATCCGTAGAGCGCCCAGGCCAGCCCTCGCGACCAGCACGAATCGCCCCGGTATCCCTGGTGGGTTGTCTGCTTTTTGCACTCTCCGGTTTCGAGATCGAAAATCGCCTCATGTGCCGACGATCCGTCCCCGCGCACAAGCGTGCGCCGCGACGTCAACGTGTGCCTCATTGCCACGTCCAGCAGCCGCGCGTCGCCGGTCTCAACGGCTGCGTAGAAAATGATGCCGACGTTCATCATGATATCGATGAACAGCGATTCGTCCGCGACAAACGAGCGGAGGTATTCGCCTTTCTCCTTGAACCGGAGCGACATCGTTTTTCCAGCCTGGATGAGCACGGCTTTGAGCGATGGATCCGGCGTGAAGCCATGCCAGCGGGCGTAGGTCGAGACAAAAATAAAGCCCAGATCGTGGACCGTGCGGTCCAGCTTTCGGGGTTCGAGCGGCTTCGAATAACGAATCGCGGTCTCGCGCCACCACGCGGCCTCATCGGTTCCTGCCGGCTCATGGCCGTACACGATCCACATCATGCCCGGGAGGAAACCGTCGCACCAGTGCGTCCAGGATTCCCCTTCGTGTTTCCAGCGCCCCTCCCTCGTGTACATCGGATAAAAATCCGGATTCCGCTCCACGAGCGCACGGATCTGCTGTTTGGCAAAAACAAGGGTACTCGCGAAGAGTTCCCGGTCGGTATTTTCTTGAAATGTAATCACGTCTCCTGCGATTATATGCCGTGCCATGATAGTCTGGTCTTTCGAAGGTTATGTCCGCCACGCGAGAGAAAGCCCAACTGATGAGCGCCTCGGAGATCGATCGGACCCTGGTCCGGCTGGCGCACGAGATTCTGGAGAAGAGCGCCGACCTGGAAAAACTGGCCTTCGTCGGCATCCGGCGGCGCGGCGTACCGCTTGCGCAGCGTCTTGCGCTCAAGATCGAGCACCTGGAGAAGCGGCCGATTCCGGTCGGGATTCTGGATATCAACCTTTACCGGGACGATTTGACCACCGTCGATGTCAAACCGAAGGTCAGCGCGACTGAGATCCCGTTCCCGGTCCAGGGCAAAGACATCATCCTGATGGACGACGTGCTCTACACGGGCCGCACCATCCGTGCCGCGCTCGACGCGCTGTTCGATCATGGCCGTCCGGCGCGGGTGCAACTGCTTGTCCTGATCGACAGAGGCCACCGGGAATTACCGATAGAAGCGCGATTCGTCGGCCGGACGGTGCAAACCGCGGACAACGAAATCATCGAGGTAAAGTTCCAGGAAATCGATCAGGCGGAGAAAGTTCTGCTGGTGGAAAAGACCGGCGTCTAGCTTCCCCGCAATGGCATCTCTCCTCGGCATAGAAGAACTCCCCAGACCGGAAATCGAAGCTATCCTTGCCCGCGCGAAAGATTTCCAACCGCTGCAGAACCAGACGCACAGAAAGCTCGATACACTGCGCGGAAAGATGATCGTCAATCTCTTTTTCGAGGCGTCAACGCGAACGCGGACAAGTTTTGAGATTGCCGCCAAGCGCCTGGGGGCCGACGCGGTTTCGATCACGGCATCGGGTTCGAGCGTCTCAAAAGGCGAGTCTCTGGTCGATACGTTGAACACGCTCGCCGCCATGCGGCCGAACGCTATTGTGATGCGCCACGGCGCATCCGGCGCGCCGCATTTTCTTTCGCGCTACCTCGACACACCCATTATCAACGCCGGCGACGGCACACACGAGCATCCCACGCAGGCGCTGCTCTATGCGCGCTCGATTCTCGACCGCACGGGAGCGCTCGAGGGCCTGCGCGTTGCCATCATCGGCGATATCGCCCATAGCCGCGTGGCGCGCTCGAATGTGCACCTGCTGTCAAAATTCGGCGTCGATATCGTACTGTGCGGGCCCGCGCCGCTCCTGCCGCCTGAGTTGGCGCACATCGCTCCGGGCGTCACGCTGACGCACGACATTCGCGATGCGATCCGGGAGGCAGATGTGATCATGATGCTACGCGTGCAACTGGAGCGCCAGCACGAATCGCCCTTCCCCGCAGGCGAATATTTTCGCTTCTATGGGCTGAGGCTCGAACATCTGGCTTTGGCCAAACCCGAGGCCATCGTCATGCATCCCG
>SYKU01000164.1 GCA_005808865.1 Acidobacteriota bacterium | reverse complement strand
GCCATAGGAAAAGCCGCCGGGCAGGATGACCGCATCCACGTCCCCAAGGCTGTGATCGTCGTGCCAGATGAAACGCGCTTCCTGACCGAAATTGTGGGATACGGCATACCAGGCATCGTGATCGCAATTACTGCCCGGAAAAACAATGACGCCGAATTTCATTCTTGAGCCTTCGGGGGGAGGAGCAACTTTGATTCTAGCCTAATCCGCCGGCGGATCGGAAAGGACAAACGCGCGCTGGAATCCGCCGGTCTTGACGGCGGCGTAGACCACGCCGAGCGCGATCCACGCGCCACCGGCAAGTTGCGAAGCCGTGCGGAGATTCAAGAAGATGCCGAGGCAGATGAGAAAGCCCAGAACTGGAGGGACCATGTGCGTGAGAACGCGGGCGCGGGCGCGGATGGCATGCATCAGGGCGGACGCGTTGACGCCCATGAAGGCGATGAAGGCGCCGAAGTTGAGCAGTTCCGCGCCGAATTGATACGACATGGTGAGCGCGCCAATAAGGATGAGAGCGCCGGTGAACAGAACGTTGTTGCGGGGAATACCGTGCTTTGGCTCGATTGCGCCGAAGAAACCCGTGGGGATCGCGTTGTCGCGGCCCATACCGTAGAGCAACCGCGCGGCGGCAAGCTGCGCTCCCATGCCGGACCCGACGGTTGCGATAAGCAAGGTGAGGTTCACGATCTGGAACAGGATGGGACCACCGGCGCGGCCCGCGACGTGGACAAAGGCGGTATCGACATCGGTGAATGTACGGAATTCCGGCCAAACCAGTTGGCCCGCATAGACCTGAACGCAGGAAAACAGGACCGTGAGGCAGGATGCGATCACCATCGCGAGCATGATGTTCCGGCGGGGATTCCGGACTTCTTCGGAAAGGGTAGAGATTCCGTCGAGGCCGATATAGGTGAGCAAGGCGACGGAGGTTCCGGTGGCGACGAGAGGAACGGAAAAAGTTTGGGGGTCGTAGAACGGGCGCAGCAGCATCTCGGGGCCGAGCGTGGGGAGGCGCAGCACATACCGCGCCGCGGCGATAAGGAACGCGGTGATGACAACAATCATAGCGAGGACAAGAATCTCGCTCGCGCGTGCGCTGGTGCGGATACCCTGCGAGTTAAGGAACGTGAACAGCAGCGCGAAGGCGGCGACCCATGCCATGTAAGGGACCCCGGAGACGATGTTCTCCATTGCCTTCGCGCACCAGATGGTGCAGATGACGGGGTTGAGGAGATAGTCCAGGATCACGGCCCACCCGGTGAGGAAACCCACCGAAGGGTGGATTTCGCGTCCGGCATAAGTGTAAGCGGAACCTGCGTTCGGATGAACGGACGCCATGCGTCCATAGCTGAGAGCGGTCAGGAGCATGGCCATGCCGGCGGTGAAGACGGCGATGACCACGTGGCCCCGTGCTTCCTGTCCGACGATGCCGAAGAGCGGCATGGGGGCGGTGGGTTGCACCATCACGATGCCGTAGAAGACGAGGTCCCAGAGTCCGATGGAACGGCGGAGGCGCGCTGGCTGGGTGGACATGGGAGATTCGATTGTACGACAGGGAGCGCGTGGAGCAGGAGCCGGTCAACGATCCCAGATACCAACAAGACCCGGAAAACGTGAGGTTAATAGAACACCGTCGCCGCCGTACGGCCGGTGAACATAGATCGTATGGAATTTACCGGTACCGGAGGCTGGGGTGGCGATGGCATCATACATGTCCCTTTCCGCGAATAGGTACAGGTCACCCAACAGCAGTATCTTCTCCTGCGCAAGTTTGCTTAGTCTCTCAGTCTTTTCGGTGATCCTCTCCGCAATCAAGCCTGCCAACTCTTTTTCGGCTTCGGCGGCCCTACTGGAGTCGGTGGGTCCGGACGCAAACAAAGCCGACCCTTCACGAGCCCACTTCTTTATCACGGACGGTCTGCCTTCGTTCCTGTCGATCTCCTGTTCCACTCCCGGCGGGCTGCCACGGGATGATCTGAGGAAAGCGAGGATACCCTCCTTTAGAAGAGGGGCTCTCTTGCGCAAGTTCGGAATCGCCCGTGGAAAGTTCACGCAATACTCTCCGAAGAGTATGCCGTCTTGTTGCGCGGAGCGTTCAACTTCCCGAATGAACTTCTCAAGGTGATGCCGAACGTCACGTCGGCGCATTAAGCCGCCTCCGACGGCTACTTTGTCCTGAAGATCTGAAACTTCCACGGCAAATTCCTGACCGGCGAGAACGAGGTTGTAGTCCGGGGGGTCGGCACCCTCGCTCCACTTTGTCTCGGTTTCTTCCGGCATGTGAGATCTGAGGAAAACTTTGAACGCATCCTTGGCTTTTTTCTCTGATTCACTTTTAACTTTCGCAATTTGACCAGGCCGACTCATCATTGTCTCCTAATTTCATAAGGACCGGCTACGTGGACGAGTCCCGTATGGCCGTAACGGGCGGCAGCGGCGGCGGCTTAATGACGGCCTGGATGATCGGCCAGACGGACCGTTTCAGGGCGGCCGTATCACTTTACCCGGTCACCAACTGGTTTACGCACGTGGGCTCAGCGGACAACGGTTTCTACATTGGCTCCGTCTACCGCAAAGGGATGCCGTGGGAGTTTCCGCAGGATTACATTGAGCACTCCCCGCTGTTCTACGCACAGAACTTCAAGACCCCGACCATGATCATCACAGGCGAAGACGACTGGCGCACGCCGATGGCGCAAAGCCAGGAGTTGTTCCGTGCATTGAAGGTTCGCGGCGTCGATACAGTCCTGGTCCGCGTTCCTGGAGAAGGACACGGTATTCGGAGGTATCCGAGCCACCGCGCGGCGATTCTGGCCCACACCGTGGCATGGCTGGACCGCTACCTCAGGTAACGGCGTAGGGATTTTTTGCAGCCGTCAGGCGTTCGCCGGCATCAAGTTCCGCACGACCCGGTCCGCATCGTTGATCGGGTGTGCCAAAGCCTGTTCCCTGAGCCGGTGAAAGGCGGGATAGCCCGCTAGTTCCTCGTCCCTCCACTCCGCGGCAAAGCGGCCGCTGCGTATATGATCGAGCGCCTCTTCCATCCGCTTGCGCAGTTGCTCATTCCCGCCCGTGGCCCCGGGGCGGCGGGAGAGCACACCGTACTGCGATGTGGGTGAGTGAAAACGCATCTGCTCGAATATTCCCTGGCGGGCCATCTGCAAGAAGATATCGGCCGGCTCTTCCGATGCATAAAGTTCGAGCACGACCGCTTCCTTTGGATAACCCTTTTCGATGAGTAACTCATACGCCGTCACCAGACATTCGAAAAGCGCCGGCCAGAGTGCCTGCTCGGCGAATAGATCCAACTCTACCTCCGTGGCAAACGAAGTGCGAAATGCGCCGGCCCGCGTGCACCCGATCCCTTTAGCGATCGCGAGGGTGACAGCCCAGGCTGCTCCCGAACAGTCCTGCCACACGTCGACATCCGCATTGACACCGCCGCCGCGTTCGTACGCGATTCGTACCTGCCGGCCGATGGTCCGCGGCGCGACCATGATGACGTCGACATCCTTGGGCGGGACAACCATGCCGAAGTGAACGTTGTAACCGCTCGCGAAGGATAGCGTTTGCCCGGAATGCAGATGAGGCGCAATCTCGCGCTCAAAGACCGCTGGTTGCACCTCATCCGGTATCAGAATCATCACGATGTCGGCGTCGCGAGCGGCTTCCGATATCGGTACAGGCGAAAAACCGTCCGCCCGCGCCGTCTTCGCGTACTCATCGTCGAGATTGCCCACCTGCACGGATACGCCGCTGTCCCGCAGGTTGAGCGCTTGCGCCCGGCCCTGGTTCCCATAGCCGATCACACCGATACGTTTGCCTTCGAGAACGCGAAGGTCGGCGTCATGTTCGTAGAAGACTTTCATGAATCGCTCAGAAGTAGAGTTTCAGCGCCATTTGCAACGCCCTCGCCGGCTGTGCGGCCGTAACTCGTCCAAATGTGTTTGGCGCACTCACATTGTTGCCGGGCCGATTGTAATTCGTATTATTCCAGAGATTGAACGCTTCAAAGCGGAACTGCAGGCGCTTCGACTCCGTAAAATTGAAATTCTTGAAAAGGCCGATGTCCTGCGTCTTGCTGCCGTCCGTGTCGAGGTAGTGCACGCCGCCGTTACCGAAGGTATTCAGCGCGGGCTCGACGAAGCACGCCGTGTCGAACCACTTTGCGGAAGTGCGCTGGTCCGAAGGAAGATTCCCGTTGCATATGCGGTTCGGACGGCCGCCGAAAGTATTCGCGGTGTTCGACCGGTCCGTGGAACTTGAATGGAACGGCAGACCCGACTGCAAGGCCAGAATCGTATTGAATTCCCATCCGCCGATGACGTGTTTTAGCGCTCCCTTCGAGCCTTTCCCAAAGGGCAGCTCATAGTTCAGGCTCACCACCAATCTCTGGCGCAAATCGAAGATGCTGCGGCCGTAGTCGTTGCTGCCTGGGCGGTAGAAGCGGGTCGCCTTGCCGTCGTAGGAATCGGTGTCCATGGAACGGCCCCAGAGATGGCTCACCATGAAGGTCATGCCCCTGCTATTGGATTTTCGCAGCGAGGATTGCAGGGCGTGATAATTGGACAGCCCCGCGCCCTCGTCGCTCAGAATGAATCCAAGGGTTGGATAAGGGCGGCGCTGCTGTAATGTCCGTGTGTCGCCCGGCGTCAGGAGCGTGGGGATGACGTTGCGGTCGTAGCGCTTTGAGAGCTTGGCGCCTTTCGATCCTACGTAAGCAACTTCGAGCATGATCTCCGACGGAAGGGCCTGCTGGATGCTGAGCGTCCACTGCTGAAGATAGGGATCGCGCCGTCCTACCAGATTAAACAGAGTAGTGCCAACGGAAAGAGGGGCCGACAGATCGATCGCCGGAAACAGTTGCTGAATGCCGACGGAAGGCACAACCGGATCCGGCGTTGTGAAAGACTGGCCGGCGTTCAGGGGAGGCGAAATTCCCTGCCACGCCTGATCGTTGCCCGGGAGCCTGTCATAAAAGACCCCGTAACTGGTGCGGATCGCCGTCTTTTCGCTTCCGCGGGGCCGCCATGCGATGCCAAGTCTGGGAGCGAAGCCGTTGCGGTCGGTGGCGTATAAACCGCGCGGCACCCCGTTCTTTCCGGCGAACCTCTGTGCGCCTGCGGCAAAGTCGAAATCCGAGATATTGTTGTACTTTTCGGTAAGGGGCTGCTGCACTTGGTAACGCAATCCGAGGTTCAAGGTCAGATTCTTCGAAACCTGAACATCGTCATTGAGGTACATCGCATACCACCAGCCGAAACGATACATGGGAGTAACGCGGGCCTGCCCGGACGCGGCGGCGGGGAAACCCAGCAAGTAATCCGCTAATGCAACGCCGGTACCCGTAACCCGATTGGTACCGTTGAAGGCTTCGGTGAAGGCACCCGTGAACGTGAAATTCCCTTGAGGATTGAAAGCCACTTCGTGCCGCAGGTTTACTTTTTCCAGTTGCCCGCCGAAGGAGAGCCTGTGCCGCCCCCTCACGTAGGAGGCATTGTCAAACAGCGTCAGGTTCTGATTGCGTGGAATCAGGCAGCTGCCGCTTTGAAAGCCCCAGCCACCATACTCCTGCAACCCGACAATGGGAACTCCCGCGCAGCCCGGCGTGGTGCTCAGATTCCGGATTCCGAATAACCTTGGGTAATCTATATCTCCGCCCGGCACGGGACCGCCCGCCCGCAAGTTAGCCCGGCCGAAACCGAGCCGCAGATCGTTGATCATCACCGGCGAGACGACACGAGACCAGGAAACCACCGCGTTCCTGGAATACAACGGGTAGATGCGCGCATCGCCCCTTTTCGGATTCAGATCGGTCTGGTCGGTCTGGTCGTAATTGACGCGAGCGAAGATCTTGTCCTTGCCGGAGAGAATATAATCCCAGCGGGTATCCCACTTGTTCACGTCCGTAATCACTCGCTGGCTCGCAAACAGGTTGAAGCCGCGGGCGCGCGACGCCGGGTCGAGCGGCGAGACCGGTGAGGTGAGGATATATTCGTTGTACAGCTTGGGAAAGGCGCTGATACGGCTGGCCGGAATCGCATTATTGGGGAAGGGCTGCTTGATTCGCTGAGCGTTCGCCGTGGCCGGGTCGAAGATCTGGTTGAAACCGTTGAAATCGCCCTGGAGCATTGACGCCGTCGGAACCAGGATATTCACAGGGAAGGATTGCCTGGAACGCATCAACTCGGTGTTGAACATGGCGAATAGCTTGTCTTTGATGACCGGTCCTCCAACGGATCCGCCGAATTGGTTTTGGCGGAAGGGAGGCTTTCTCGAAGAGAAATTGAACGTGTTGCGCGCGTCAAATTTTTCGTTCCGCAGGAATTCCCAAACGCCGCCATGCCAGCTGTTCGTGCCGGACTTGCTCACCACGCTTACGATGGCGGGCGAGCCGAACTCAGGCGCGAAGTATCCGCGCATGATTTTGAACTCGGCAATGCCTTCGATCGTGGGCTGGACGGCGACGGCGCCATAAAACTCCTCCCTCCCTAGAACGCCATCAAACAGATAGGCGGCAGAGACATGGCGGGTTCCGGAAACCGCCACGGAGAGGTTCGTGCGCCTTCCGTTGAAGGACGACGTGGTGTCCTCGCCATTCTGCAAGACGGGCGGCACTGTGCCCGGAGTGAGCTGCGCCAGTTGGAGAAAATTGCGCCCATTCAGCGGCAACTCGACAATCGGCCGCTGGGAGATGACTTCGCCGATCGTGGCGCTCGTAGAGTTCAACGCAACTGCGCTCGCGGCCACTGTGATTTCCTGAGTCACCTCGCCCACCTTCAGCGAGACGTCCTCTCTTCGACGGGCGTCCACTTGCAGTGTGATGTCGCGCAACACAAACTTCTGGAAGCCGGGCGATTCCACCGTCAGGTTGTACCTGCCGACAGGCAATTGGGCGAAGATGTAATTGCCCAGTGAATCGGAAGTGCCCTTGCGCACATCGTTCGTGTCCACATTCTGCACGGTCACGACGGGGACGGCCACGGCCGCGCCCGATGAGTCCGTGACATTTCCACGCAATTCCGCTACCGTCGTTTGCCCATACGCAGCTATGGCAAAGAGGCAAGAGACAACCAGAAAGGCCAGTGCAATACTTCGACGACCGTTGTTCGTCATGAAGGGACCTCCATCCGAAACTATCTTTATAACGATATACTCTCAATGTATTGAGTTGTCAAGCGAGGCCGCGCAGATGCGCATGTTTAAGATTTCCGGCGAGCCCTGAGCCTTTCACCAGGAAGTGAACAACCTCCGTCAACTCCACCTGAAGGTACGGATCGCCTCGTTCGCTCTGCTTAAGGTAGGCATCGTCATCAATTCAACCGGCGGCGAATATACCGCGCGCCTCTCGCCGCATGTCAAATCGAAAAGTTGGGAAAATTGTCAGCTATAAATAAGGAGAAGTGCTGCCGGTCTGGAACCGGCTACGCGGCGAGGAAAGCACTTTAATCGAAGGCGATGCGACAGGTTATCGTTTACGTCCATGGCTGAGTAGGTCAATTCCTCGCTACCACAGCGGCGCTTTCCGCCACCATCGAAAGAACCGCCCGGACCTGGTCGATCGTGAAGTCGATGTCGTTCGTCTGGTGTGCATACGAGATTGAACACTGCTTTGCACTGAGGGGGAACATGTACACGCCGCCGTCGATCAAAGCACGGCGCATGGACTCGTCGAGAACCGAATTGTGGTGGAGCGCGATATCGTGCCAGTCCACCGGAAGGTGATCCATGAAGTAGAGGCAGAAGGCCGACCCTTCGCGCGCGACGACGGCATCCAATTTGAGCGACGACAAAACCTCCCTGATGCCCCGTTCCATCCGTTCACCAAGAGCAGCCGTGTGGCGGTACACCTCGCCCGCGCCGCGCAGCAACTTTTCGACAGTCGCGATCGCGGCGGCGGTAGGCACTGGATGCGCGTTGTACGTCCCGGCGAGCAGCACGCGCCGCGCCGGATCCGGATCGGTGAGCAAGTCCATGAGACTCTTGCGACCACCGAGGACCGCCATTGGATACCCGTTCGCGACGGCCTTTCCATAAACCACCAGGTCCGGCCGCAAGCCGGCGATCGAGCAATATCCCCCAATTGCGTGACGGAAACCGGTCTTCACCTCATCCATCACCAAAATAAATCCATATTTATCCGCCAGCGCGCGCAGCCCCTGGAGATACCCCGGGAGCGGATGAACGATGCCTGCGTTCTGCAGAATCGGTTCGGAAATAAACGCAGCCACCGGATACTTCCGGCAGACCCATTCCACCGAATCGAGATCGTTGAAATTAACGACGTGAACCAGTTTCTGGTGTTCTTCCGGGACGCCGGCGCTCATCCCGATGTAGGGATACTCGCCCGGCGAGACGCGCGGCCCCAGGCGGTCGAGCGGCGTCATCACGTTGCAGGAAACGTCGTTGTGCCAGCCGTTGTAGCCTCCTTGAATACAAATAACGTGATCCCGGCCCGTTGCGGCGCGCGCGATCCGGAGAGCCTGGTAAGTGGCTTCACTTCCCGTATTCAGAAACTGGACGGTATCGAGAAACGGGATATTCGAACATATCAGTTCGGCAAGGCGGCCTTCGAGAACGGTGGTTCCGGTTCCGAACAAGCTGGAGCCGTCGCGCAGCACGCGCTCGACCGATTCGGTGACGTCCGGGTCGTTATGGCCCAGAAAGTGTGGAGCGAAGGCGGCGTGGTAGTCGATGTACTCGTTGCCTTCGGCGTCCCAGATCCGCGCACCCTCCCCCCGGACGAATACGATCTCGGGTGAGACTGCCCGGTTGATCGACACGACGCCTCCGGGAATAAACCGCTGGTTCGCGCGAAGAATTTGTTTTGATTTAGGATAAGCTCTCATTTTGTGCAACAGCCTATAGAATAACTGCGTCGCCCAAAATTGTACGAATCCCACGACCCAGCGTCAACGGTCCCGTCCCATGCTCCCTGTTCTTTGGACGGATGAGTTGACGTGCGTCAGGGAGTTTTCGCACGATCGGAATTGCCCGTCCTCCAGAATGCGGCCATATGCTTCCGCTATCCTCGAGATTTGCTGCTTCTCAATCGCGGAGTGAAGCCGGGTCCGTTGAATGAGCGCCATTTTGCCGGGTTTTCGTCATGAATCGGCGAGCGGAGCCCTCAACTTCCCGCAGTCTCGTGAACACTGTTAGTCGATGGGATGATAGAATCCCAATTGGATGACTAGTCGGATTACGCTGGCTGCGGCCGCATCGCTCCTTCTTAGCCCTGTTCGCGGGCTTCCCATCGATTTTGTGCGAGACGTGGAACCCGTTTTCCGACAGAAGTGCTACGCCTGCCACGGCCCCGCACAAGTCATGAGCGGCCTGCGCCTCGATCGTCGTGAGGCTGCTTTGGCGGGCGGATATTCGGGGAAGGTCATTATACCCGGTAAAAGCGCCGATAGCAAATTGATCCAAATGGTATCGGGAGTGAAGCTGGGCGCGATAATGCCGCCCGTTGGAGAGCGGCTCACGCCGGAACAGGTAAACGCGTTGCGGACCTGGATCGATGAGGGCGCCGTGTGGCCCGCCATGCCCGAAGCGAAATCTGAAGCTCGATCAAAGAGCAGCCACTGGGCCTTCAAGCCTCCGCGACGCGTCGAACCTCCGGCCGTGCGGGGCCGCTCCTTTGTCCGGAATCCCATTGACGCTTTTATACTGGCTAAGCTCGAGGCCGAAGGCATTCAGTTCTCGCCCGAGGCCGACCGCTATACGCTGATCCGGCGGCTCAGTCTGGATCTTCGAGGACTGCCGCCCGCTCCGGAAGAGATTGCCGGGTTCGTCCAGGACAACCGGCCGGACGCTTACGAGCGGTTGGTCGATCACATGCTGGCCTCGCCGCACTATGGAGAAAAGTGGGCCCGCCACTGGCTCGACCTCGCCCGCTATGCCGATAGCGACGGGTACGAGAAGGATCTGCCCAGACCTCACGCTTGGCGATACCGGCATTGGCTGATCGAAGCGCTGAATCGCGATATGCCGTACGACGAGTTTACCATTTGGCAGATCGCCGGCGACCTGCTTCCGAACGCAACGGTCGAGCAGAAGGTGGCCACCGGTTTCCACCGGAATACCTTGACGAACCGGGAAGGCGGAATTGATCGTGAGCAATTGCGCGTCGAGCAGGCGGTCGACCGCGCGAGCACCGTTGGCTCGGTGTGGCTCGGGCTGACGGTTGGGTGCGCGCAGTGCCACGATCATAAGTACGATCCGATCAGCCAGAAAGAGTTCTACCAGTTGTTCGCGTTTTTCAGCCCTGCCGAAGAAATTGATCTGGACGCTCCGCTGCCTGGGGAGATGGGTCCCTATCTCAAGGCCGAGCCGGAGTACCGGCGCGGACGGCGTGAACTTCTGGAGCAATATAAAATTGCGCCGCTCCAGACCGCTTGGGAGCCAAAGGCGATCGAAGCCGGCAGGAATCAGGGGAAGTATGGAGGCGACTGGGACCTTGCCTGGACCGTGTTATGGAACGACGAACGTCAGATCCTGCTGAAGGACCCGGCCAAACGCACTCAGAAGGAGCAGGACAAGCTCACGGATCATTTCCTGGAGTGGTACAGCGCCGTCGTCAGCAGGGAACAGTACAAGGCGTTGGGGTTCAAGGAACTGCGGGAGAAATTGCAACGCCTGGCCGCAGGCTTTCCGGCCTTGAGCGAAGCTCAGTCGATCGCGGATGTTGCAAATCCGCCGGCGGCGCACGTGCTGATCCGCGGCGATTTTCGGGACCCCGGAATTGCGGTCGACCCCGGCACGCCGGCCGTGCTCCCGCCGATGGTCGCCGGGAAGAAGCCGAATCGCCTCGACCTGGCCCGTTGGATTGTATCGCCGCGGAATCCGCTTACGGCGCGGGTAGCGGTAAACCGGATGTGGCAGGCGTTTTTCGGAAAAGGACTGGTTTCGACAGCCGGAGATTTCGGAACACAAGGAGTGCGGCCCACGCATCCGGAATTGCTCGACTGGCTCGCAACGGAATTCGAGCGGCGGGAGTGGAGCGTGAAGTCGATGCACAAGCTCATCGTGGAGTCGGCGGCTTACCGGCAGGCTTCGCATACGAGGAATGAATTGATCACCCGCGACCCTTACAATAAGCTGGTGGCGCGCCAGACCAGGCTGCGTCTGGAAGCCGAACTGGTACGCGATGCGGCATTGAGCGCGAGCGCGCTTCTGAATCCCGCGGTCGGCGGCAAGAGCGTTCGGCCGCCGCAGCCCGCGGGCATGACGAATCTGGGATATGGCGATTTCGTGAAATGGAAGGACAGCGACGGCGCGGACCGCTACCGCCGCGGGCTCTATACATTCTTCCAACGAACGGTTCCTTATCCGCAGCTCATGACATTCGATGCTCCGGATTCCAATCTCCCGTGCACGCGCCGCGAACGATCAACGACGCCGCTGCAAGCGCTGAATCTCTTGAACGATCCGGGGTTTTTCGAGACCGCGCAGGCGTTCGCGGCAAGGGTCCTGCGGGAACGGCAGGGCAGCACCGCCGACCGCATCGAGTATGCGTTCCTGCTGGCTTTAGGGCGAATTCCGAGTGGTCGGGAGAAGGATCGCGCAGCCGGCTTTTTCCATCAGCAAGGACAAATCTTCAAGCAGGAGCCGGATGCGCCCGCGAAGCTGTTCCCGGGGCGTCTCGAGGGCGTGCCGGCGGCGGAAATGGCGGAATGGGTGACGTTCAGCCGCGCGCTGCTGAACCTGGATGAATTCATCACGAGGGAATAGGCGATGGACAGTTCTCAGTTCCGGCAGATTCAGACGCGACGACGTTTCTTCCGCGCTTGCGCGGGTGGCTTGGGTACAATTGCGCTCGCGCACGTGATGGCGGATGAGGGTCGCACGGCCGAGGCCACCCGCATACCGGATCCCCTCACGCCAAGGCTTTCGCACTTTGCTCCCAAAGCGAAGAACGTCATCTTTCTCTTTATGGAGGGCGCGCCCAGCCAGGTGGACCTGTTCGATCCGAAGCCCGGATTGCAGAAGTGGGACGGCCATCCGTTGCCTGAGTCGCTCACGAAAGATCTCCGGCTGGCTTTCATCAAACCCACGGCCAAGGTTATGGCCAGCCCGCGCGTCTTCAAGCCTGCCGGGCAGTGCGGCATGGAACTATCCGATTTGCTGCCCGGGTTGGCCTCGCGCGCCGACGACATCTGCCTGGTCCGGTCGATGTTTACCGATGCGTTCAATCACCATCCGGGCCAGCTTCTGCTGATGAGCGGCAGCATTCAATTTGGACGGCCGTCCATGGGCGCGTGGGTGACGTACGGCTTGGGAAGCGAATCGCGGAACCTTCCGGCTTTTGTCGTGCTGAGCTCCGGAAGGGGCACGAGCGGCGGCGCTTCCAACTGGTCGAGCGGCTTCTTGCCGTCCACTTACCAGGGCGTAACGTTTCGCAGCACGGGCGATCCGGTGCTGTATCTTTCGAGCCCGAATGGAGTCAGCTCGAGAACTCAGCGCTCGGGGCTCGATCTGGTTCGCGACCTCAATGAGGAGCGCCTTGCCATGACTGGCGACGTCGAGATCGCCTCTCGCATCGCCTCCTACGAGTTGGCTTTCCGGATGCAGTCATCGGCTCCGGAACTGCTCGATTTTTCAAAGGAATCGCCGCGGACACTCGAGATGTATGGCGTCAATCGCAAGGAAACACGTCCGTTCGGCACCAACTGCCTGCTTGCCAGACGCATGGTGGAGCGCGGCGTGCGCTTCGTTCAATTGATGCATGCCAGCTGGGATCATCACTCGGAGTTGAACAAGGGCTTAAAGGAGAAGTGCGAGGCAACCGACCATCCTGCAGCGGCTCTGATTCAGGATCTGAAGGAGCGTGGGTTGCTGGATTCCACATTGGTAGTCTGGGGCGGCGAGTTCGGCCGTACGCCCATGGTCGAGATCAGGCGTCCCGGGGAGCCCGGAAACGAGGGCCGTGACCATCATCCGCTCGCGTTCAGCATGTGGATGGCGGGAGGCGGAATCAAGGGCGGGCAGGTCGTTGGCAAGACAGACGACATTGGATTCAATATCGTCGAAGACAAAGTTCATGTGCACGATTTGCAGGCAACGATTCTGCACTGTCTTGGCTTCGATCACACGCGGCTCACCTATCGCCACCAGGGGCGGGATTTCCGCCTCACGGATGTGGCGGGCGAAGTCAAGAAAAAGCTTCTCGCCTAAGAGACTAAACCTATGCGCGCTGGCGTTTCACGTATCGATATCACCCCGCCGATTGGGATCGGCATGGTGGGGTATTATATCCGCGAGGGTGTCTCAACCGGCATCGAGCGTCCGCTGACTGCGACAGCGCTCGTGTTGACGGACAACGAAACCAAAATCGTCATTGTTGCCTGTGACGTGGCCTTCATCCAGAACCCCGCGGCCGCGGATGTCCGGCAAAAAATTGCCGCAGTGACGGGGACCCGCGCCGAATGCGTACTGCTCAATTACAGCCACACGCATTGCGGCCCCACGCTTCCAGGCTTCTTGTTCCAGGAAGAGGACCAACGGCAGTTGCAGACGTCGTACCTGGTGAATCTGAAGGCGCAACTGACGGGCGTAGCGGCGGCCGCGAATTCCAACCTGCAACCGGTGCGCGTCGGCTCGGGTTCGGGGTCGACGAATATCGGGATCAACCGGCGGGAGAAGGATGAAGACGGCAAGGCGTTCCTCGGGGAGAATCCGGACGGACCCATGGACCCGGAAGTGAACGTCATCCGTATCGACCATCTGGAGGGCGGCCGGCCTTTGGCCGTGCTGTACAGCCATGGCTGCCACACGGTGACGATGGGGCCCAAGTTTCTAAAACTTTCGCCGGATTTCATTGGACCGGCGCGGGAACATATCGAGACAGCCACGGGAGCGCTGTCTTTGTTCCTGCAAGGCGCGGCGGGCAATATCAACCCGGTGACAGGAATCGGGGCCCGCGAGGACGATTCGGAAAACATGCACCGCCTTGGAACTACGCTTGGCGCCGAAGTGGTGAAAACGATGATGCAGATCCGCACGCATGAGCGCCGCGGTCCGCGCGTGTTTCTGTCATCGCTGGCCAAGGTGTCGCTTTACCCGTATGTTCCGATCGAGCCCGGTGAAGCAGACTGCATTCAGGTAGTGACCGAAAGCATCGAGCTGCCGCTACTCCCTCTACCTTCTCTTGAGGAGGCCCGGCGTATTCTGGCCGACCGAACCGAAAAGTGGGAGAAGGCGAAAGCGGAAAACGCGTCCCCGGGAGTGATCACGGTGCTGAGGCATTTTCACGACTGGGCGCAATTGCTCCATCGCACCGTGGAGGCGGGCAAGAAAGAAGTCAGTATTCCCCTGGAAGTGCAAGCCATCCGGATCAACGACATCGCGATCCTCGCCGTCCCCGGTGAAACCCTTGTTGAGCTGGGGTTGGCGGTGAAGAAAGATTCTCCTTTTGCGAAAACCGTCTTTCTCGGCTATTCAAACGGATGCATCGGGTACATTTCTCCAGCGGACGCTTACCCACACAGCGGCTGGTCGCCGTGGGAAACGTACGCGATTCCCGACATGCTCTTCCAGTCTTACCAGCTACCGATGGCGCTTACCCCGGAATGCGGGCAGATGGTGGTGGATTGCGCTCTGGCGCTCTCTCGACGACTGGCGGATGCCGTTACGCTCACGACTGAGTCTCGAAGGATTTGACGTCCCGCTCCCGAACCATCCATGCAAAAGCGGCTGCTGCGATCAGAAGAGAGCCGCCCGCGAACCCAATGGAAGAACGAAAGTCCTTTCCGTCTCCGAGCAGGTAACCGGTGAGGATGGGCGCGCAGACTCCGGCCGTATTGGCTACGGTATTCTGATATCCAATCACGCGTCCGATGATTCGCTCGGGCGTCACCGCTTGTGTCAGCGCCCAATAGTTCGCGCTCGCAAAACCGATGCCTAAGAGCGAGAAGCAGACCGTCGCCAACACGGCATATTGCGATTGAACCAACAACAGCAGAAGAATCGAACTACCCCCCGTGAAGCCCACGCATACAAAAGCCTTCCTGACGCGGACCGTCCGTCCCGAACGCGAAATAATATGGTCCGCAGCCCGGCCGGCTAGCGTTGCTACGAGCGCCATTCCGAGCAGCGGTATGGCTGTGTAGGCGCCCATTTTGAGGAAAGAGAATCCGTGCGCCATGACGAGATAAGAGGGCAGCCAAGTCAGGTAAAAATACCAGTAGTAGGAATAGAAGAACGCCCCGATTGAGATGCCCCAGAGCAGCGGGCTGCGAAATAGACGCGCCCATTCGATGGGTTGCTTCGTGGCCCGCACTTCGCGCCTGGCTTTGGCGGCAGGAGCTACCAGGAGCCACGGTATCAGCCACACGCACCCGCCCAGGCCCGTGAATACAAAAAGCTGACGCCATCCCAGGCTCTCCAGCAGCACCGCGCCGAAGAACGCACCGATGGCCGGCCCGAGCATCATGCCGGCAACGTAGATAGCGGTGGGCAAGCCCTGTTCGTCTTCCCGAAACTGTTGGCGGATGAACGCGAGGCTGGCCGGCACCGCCACCGCTTCGCCGATTCCAAGCAGGATGCGAAACACAAGAACCTGCTCGAAGGACTCCGCCAAACCCACAGCAGCCGATGCCAGCGACCACAGCAGGAAAGCGCCCGCATAGGTCCACTTCAAACCGAAGCGGTCTACTACGTACCCCGCCGGTATCTGAAGGAGCGAATAACTCCAGAAAAATGCCGAGAGCAGGATACCCATGGCTTTGGGCGAGATTCCGAACTCGCGCATCATGGGAACCGCGACGATGCTCAGGTTGCCGCGATCGACGTAGTTGATCAGGATGCCCAGGAACAGGAGCCCGACCGTCCACCATTTTTTCGCCATGCGTTCGGAGGCCTTATGCCAGCTAAAGATTCTGGACCAGCTTCAGACTGCGGCCGGCCACGCCTGTATGCCCTAGCCGGCGCGATATCTGCCCCGCATAGTTCTTGATGGCCTTCCCCAAAGCGTCAATACGGTGCAGATCGATCTGTGCGAGCGTCCCTGCGAAACCAACAGAGGCAATCACTTTACCTTCGCTGTCGAATATGGGCGCTGCCACGCCCCTGCCCTTGGCTTCGTCTTCGGCGTCATCGAGAGCATAACCGCTTTCCCGGCACTTCGCAAGGTTTTCGAGCAGAACGTCGACGGACGTGATGGTTCTCTCCGTGCGGCGAATCATCGACTCGGGTGTCGCTAGATTGCGGATCTCCTCGTCGGGTCGCGACATCAGCAAAGCCTTTCCCACTCCCGTGCAGTGCAGGCACTTTCGCTCTCCAACCCAGGTATTGAGCCGGATGAAGCCGTTAGACTCGGTTTTCTCTATGTAGACGGCTTCGTTCTTGTTAAGAATCGCGATGTGGACGGTCAAGCCGGTTACGTCGGTCAGTTCCTGTAACAGCGGAAACGCCAGGGCTCGGAGGTTGAGCGTGTTCTTCGCGACGCTGCCGTCCCGAAACGCGAACAGCTTGTGGCCCAGCGTGTATTTCTTTGAGTCGCCGTTCCTTTGAACATATCCGCACCCGAGCATGGTTTCGAGCAGATAGAACACCGTGCTGTACGGGATCTTGTGGATGCGGCTCACCTCCTGCACGGTCAAACCGAAGCTGCTTTCATTCAGGCTATCGAGGATTCCAAAAGCGCGCTTGAGCGCGGGAACCTGGTATCTCTTCGGACGAACTGGTTTCTTTACCGGCATGTGTGGTCCCAGAATAGCTCGTGAAATTGACGGCTGCAACAATTCTATTGTAGTATTGAGACCTTATCAATTAGGTGAAAACCGGTAGATGAAGATCACGAGACTAGAAACCATCTTGCTCACGGCTCGCCCCACTGAAGAGATCCGGTGGTCGGGCGGTTCGCTCTCCTCCGTTCACGCATCCCTGATACAAGTGCACACGGATGAGGGATTGACCGGATTGGGCGAGACCTACGCCGGAATCTTCGCCCCGCTCGCCGTGAGAGGCATCGTCGAAGCGCTCGAACCTCTACTTGTGGGGGAAGATCCGACCCAGGTGACCTACCTTTTTCAGAAGATGTACAGCAAGACGCTGTTCTGGGCTCGCGTCGGCGTGGGAATAAGCACGATCGGCGCAATCGAAACGGCCCTGTGGGACATTCTGGGCAAGGTTCGAGGCCTGCCGGTTTACGAGTTGCTGGGCGGCAAAGTGCATAGCCGGCTACCCATCTACGCGAGCGGGGGTTTGGAAAAGCCCCTCGACCAAACAATCGAAGAGATGAAACGTTATCGGGCCGAGGGCTTTCGGGCGGTC
>SYKU01000163.1 GCA_005808865.1 Acidobacteriota bacterium | reverse complement strand
CGAGACCGCCGTAATTCTAAACACGGCCACCGAGCGGAGCCTCATCGTGCTTGACGAAATCGGCCGCGGCACCGCCACATACGATGGGCTCGCACTTGCCTGGGCTGTCGTCGAACACATCCACTCGCGCACCCGAGCGAAGACGCTTTTTGCGACGCACTATCACGAGCTTACGGAGCTGGCCGGACAGCTCGATGGTGTTCGCAACCTGCGCGTCTCAGTAAAGGAGGCCGGCGACCAGATCATCTTTCTGCGCAAGGTGGAGCCCGGAAAAGCCGACCGAAGCTACGGGATCGAAGTGGCGCGCCTCGCCGGAATCCCTCAACGGGTGATAGAGCGCGCCAGGGAAGTCCTCAAGCTCCATGAACGCAGCGAGCATCGGGTCACGGAAACCCTCGCGCCGCGCCCGGAACGGCCCGTCCAGATTCGTCTGTTCGAGCCTGTCGGCCATGATATCGCGGCCCGGATCCGCGATCTCAAGCTCGACGAACTGAGGCCTATCGAGGCGTTGAAGCTTTTGAGCGAGCTTCAGGAGGAGTTGAACAACACATGCGGGTAGCCGGAATCATGAGTGGGACTTCGCTCGACGGGATCGATGTGGCGATCGTGGATTTCAGTCGCGCGGCACGCTCCATTGTGGCGTTCCGGTCCACGCCCTACGCGGCGCCGGTACGGGACGCGATTCTCGCGGTCTCGAACACCACTACAACCACCGCCGCCATTTCCCGCCTCAACTTCCAGCTAGGCGAACTCTACTCCAAGGCGGTCCGCGAAACCTGCCGGAGGAACGGGCTTCCCCTTGAGTCGGTCAACCTGATCGGCTGTCACGGCCAAACCATTTATCACGAGAGCGGAAGAAACACGATGCAGATCGGAGAGCCCGCCGTCATCGCGGAGCGTCTCGGGATTCCGGTAGTTTCAGACTTTCGTCCGCGCGACATCGCATCCGGGGGGAAGGGAGCGCCGCTCGCCCCCTTCGCCGATTTTCTGTTGTTCCGTCACCGCCGGCTTTCGCGCGTCGCGCTGAACATTGGCGGTATCGCCAACATCGCAGCAATTCCGGCCGGTGCCAAGCCCGAAGACGTGGTTGCGTTCGACACCGGTCCGGGAAACATGGTGATCGATGCCCTCGTTCGGGAATATTCAGACGGCGCGCAATTGTGCGATTTCGGCGGAGAAATTGCTTCGCGGGGCGTCATTAATGCGCCGCTTCTGACCGAATTGCTCAAAGATCCCTACTACCGCGCGAGACCGCCAAAGACCGCCGGGCGTGAGCAATACGGAGTGGAATTTCTGGACCGCCTCAAGCGCTCCGGTCTCTCGATGCCCGACTTGATCGCGACCGCCACTGCGCTGACCGCCGTCACCATAGCGAACGCCATTAAGCGAACGGATGAAGTGATCGTCTCTGGCGGTGGCGCGCATAACCCGCGCATCTTGAATCAGCTATCGGGCCGCCTCCCTGGAGTGAGAATCGTCACAAGCCAGGAGTTCGGCATTGACCCCGACGCCAAGGAAGCCATAGCCTTTGCCATTCTCGCTCGCGAGACTTGGCTGCGCCGGCCCGGTAACTTACCGTCCGCCACAGGCGCGAGACGCGCCGTGGTTCTGGGCCAGGTGACCTATTCATAGCCAGGGGTTGCGAGACCCCTGCGCGCTTCCTCGGGGTCCCCGGCGGGCGCGCCGATTGGTTCAGTTAGGCGCTGTCGCGGGACACGATTTTCCCGTTGCAGACAAGTGCCCGCAATGGATCACTCCGGTTTGGACTTCCAGCCGGACCCCGTCCCGCTCCACACGGATTCAACACATCCGCCTTCCGGACACTGACTCGGGTGTCGCCGCTAGGCGGACCGCGTTACGGAAGCTCAGTCGGTCTGAGGCCCAACAGTTCGTAGATCTCCACGCCTTCGGTTTTGCCCTTGACGACGATTGATCCCAGCGGGCGTACTTCCGGGCCTTCCAACTCGCGCCTGGTGGCGTCGCTGATGATGATGTGAGTCTTGTATTCCTTGTTCGCGCTCTCCAGGCGCGCGGCAAGATTGACGCCGTCCCCGATTACCGTGAAATCCACCTTCTTGCCGGTTCCCACGTTACCGAAGATGACCTCAGCCGTGTTCAGTCCGATACCGATATCGAGAGGCGGAAAGCCTGTTTTCGCCCAACCTGCGTTCAGTTCGTCCAGGCGTTTCATCATGTCGAGCGACGCCCGCGCGGCGAGCATGGCGTTCGGGCGGCCTGGCGTGAATGCGCCCCAGTGCGCCATGATGCCGTCGCCGATGAACTTGTCGACGATACCGTCATACCGAAAGACGATGTCGGTCATTGCTTCGAGATACGCGTTCAATTGCTTCAAAAGGCGGACAGGGTCGGACTTTTCGGTGAGTGTGGTGAAACTGCGGACGTCCGAGAAGAAAATGGTCAGTTTGCGTTTTTCGCCGTCCAGGCGGAAGGAGTCGAGGTTGTCGATTACATAGCGGACCAGTTGGGGCGAGACGTAACGTTCCAGCGTATCGCGCGTGCGAGCCAGTTCGCGATCCACTGTCAAATAGCGAATGACGGTATTGCCGCTAAAAGAAAGCGCGGCTGCCAGCATGGGCGCCGCCATTGGAAGCCAGAACATTTGCGAGTAAAGCTTCCAACTGGCGGCCCCGTAGAGCACAAGCACGCAGGCTGTCACGGCAAGTGGGACGGAAATCGAGCGGTAGCGGGCCACCGCCCACGCCGGAATGGCGGAGAGAATGGCGATACAAACCAGTGCGAGCCACGTGGGAGTCTGCCGAATCCCGTCGCCATGAATCAGATTATCGACGGCGGTCGCGAGGATGAAGAAGCCCGGCGCCGTTTCGGAAACTGCGGTGGGACGCACTTCGTAGCTGCCGGCGGCGCTCGCCCCAATGATTACGATTTTGTCCCTGAATTCCTCTGGCTTGTGGCGGCGGACGCCTGCCTCGCATTGCGAAGGGTAAATCGAACAAATCATCTCCCACAGAGGAACTTGTGGGTATGCAAGTAATGGGCTGGCGTGCCACCTCAGGACCAGATTGCCGGCCGAGTCGAGTGGGGGAGGGGACGATCGGATTCCTACGCGCTCGGCTGCGGCAAGCCACACCGTTGCCCAGGAACGGCCGCCGTAGCGGATGGCAAGCGGAAGACGCCGCGTGACGCCGTCCGCGTCGGGAGTCCACAGATTTGCGCCGGCAGTCGCGGAGCCGGCCAAGAGAGGGGCGGGGGCGTTGATCGACCATTCGGCGGGATTGAGTTCAAGGGACGCCGGAATGGTGAGGTTTCGAAGACCGGCGGATTCTGGCAACCCTGAAGGCGAACTGGAATGGTCGCCAACATCCATCTTGCCGGAGACGAACGCGAACGGCAGCACGACGTTTCCCGCCGACTGCATGACTGCTGCGAAGTCTTTGTCCGCTCCCTCTTCCTCGCCGCTGAAGATGGCGTCGAAAAGAATGACGCGGGCCTTGGCCGAGGTTAGGTACCGGATCAGTTCCGTCCAGACACGCCTCGTCCATGGCCAACGGCCGAGCTTTGCGGTAAGTGTGCGGAAGCTGGCGTTATCGATGTCGATAAGGACGATTGCGGGATCGGCACGCGATGCATCTGCACTGCGAATCACCCGCCAGTCGGCCGTGCGGTTTTCAAGCCATTGGAGTTCACCGCCTAAGGAAAGACCGCACAACAAAATCACGAGCGAAGCGGTAAGCGCAGTTACGCCTCTGCGAAGTTTCCGCCGGGTGCGGCCGCTGGACGTCTCGTTACCTCGCGGCCGCCATTGCGGCTTCGAAGCGGGCAGCGAGAGTGACGCCGGGAGATCGCTCCGGCACAGCCGCGAGACGCGCGATGCGTTCGGCAAATGGGGGGTGCGTGGTCAGCAACTGTCCAAAGGCCTGGCTGTTTTCCTGTTTGGAGTTCGCCGCTTCCAGGGTCTTCAGGAATTCGAGCAGCCCGGTCCCAGCATACCCAGCCTGCGTCGCGAGCGCCGAACCATCACGATCCGCGGCGTCCTCCTTGTCGCGGCTCAATTTTGTATTAAAGAGGTCCTTGATCAGGGCATCGCGTATGATCGAAGACTGCGTTCCAGCCCGGGCGCGCGCTTCCTCAGTGGCCCAGCTTGAAGTGTTCCTTGCCCGGACTTCCCTCTCGAGGTGCCGCTCGGCGACATGAATCACTTCATGTCCGAGCGCGCCGGCGAGTTCGGCTTTGCTGCTCATCCCTTCCAGAGCGGCGCGCGTGATGAAAATGAATCCGCCGGGAAGCGCATAAGCGCCGACAATCGAGCTGTCCAGTACGCCAAATCGGAAAACAACCTGCCGTGCGGCGTACTGGGCCACGGATTGTCCGACAAGGTTGACGTAACGCGCGAGACCGGGATTGTCGACCAACCCGAACATGGCTACCATCTTGGCCGCGGTGGCATGACCGATTGTTTCTTCATCTGCGGCGCTCCATGGCTGGAAAGTCGCTGCCGCGCGCTCGGCGCGGGTAGTCACTGGCTTCGCCTGCTCGCGCGCCTTATCGACGCGTTCCTTGGCGCGATTGAGGATGTTGCCGAACTGAGCGCTTGCCAGTGATGCAATGACCAGAAGCAGCGCGGGAGCGAGTTTCATTTTGCCTTCAGCCCTCCTTCGGCAAGGAACGCTTTTAGCTCTTCGGGAAGGGGACGGGTGACACCCATCTGCTTTACCTTCTCTTCCTCGGCTGCTCCAGGTGATGCCGCAAGCATCTTCGCATCAACCCTGCCCGACGGGTCGATCCCGTTGAAGCCGAGCGTGGCTGACTCTTTTGTCTTTTGGGAAGATCGGATGCCAAGCTTGCCTTCGAACAAGGGAGCTGGTTCCTTCTTTTCGGAGGCGGCGTCCTTCTTTGG
>SYKU01000016.1 GCA_005808865.1 Acidobacteriota bacterium | reverse complement strand
GCTCGAAAAGACTAAGCTTCATAAGGAGGGGAATCCTTCTGGTTTGGAATTGGCTTCGAAATCCTATTTTAAGCCAGAAGCCCCTCCTTGCAACATAAAGAATAGTTATTGTTTCAATTGGTTTTGCAAGAGGCTCAACATTCTGCCACCGTCGCGGATCGATGCAACCGGCTCGAAGGTGACCTCGCTTTTTCCGCAGGCGAACCGCGGCGGCGTACTGAACTTCATTTCAAGCCCAAACCAGACCTTCGACGCCGATATTTACACGGCGCGAGTGGACCACCGGTTTTCAGACAAGGACACGTTCTTCGTCCGCTACTTCCGCAACAAGTCATTTGAGTTGAATCCGTTCGGCCGGGTGGCGGGCACGGGCGGAACGAACGTGCCTGGTTTCGGCATGACGGTTCCGGCCACCGGACAGAACTACGCGCTCAACTGGACGCGGCTGTGGACATCGCGGGCGGTGTTGGAGAACCGCTTCGGCTACCACCGCTACAACACCGGCCGCTTCCAGAACAACGCCGCAAACCGTACCGCGGACCTGGGGATCCAGGGACTCGTGAACAGTCCCCTTGAGTACGGACTGCCGCTGTTCACCGTCAACGGCTATGCCACAATCGGCGATCGAGCCGATCTGCCTCAGTCCCGTCCGCAGAACACGTTTCACTACTTTTCGATGCTCTCCTACGTTCGCGGCGGCCACACCATTAAGCTGGGTTTCGAGACCCGGCGGCTTCAGGAGAACCTTACCGTTGCCTCGACGGTCCGCGGGAGTTACACGTTTGACGGAAGTTTCAGCGGCTACGGCCTCGCCGATGTCCAGTTGGGCCTGCCGATCCGGGCCACTCGCGTCACGTCGGCGATCATAACCGGCCTTCGCGACACTCTCTACGGTACGTTCCTTCAGGATGACTGGAAGATTTCTTCGCGGCTCACGGTGACCCTGGGGCTTCGCTACGAGTACTTCACGCCAGTGGTCGACAAGTACGATAACCGCGCCGTGTTTGACTTTCGCGACGCCACCGTAAAGCGCGTGAAGACGGGGGACATTCCACGCGCCGGCTATTTCCCGGATCGAAACAATGCCGGACCGCGCGTGGGGTTTGCCTGGCTCCCGTTTGGAGGCTCGCGAACCGCCGTGCGCGGCGGCTACGGCATCTTCTACGATAAGGAGAATTTTAACGCCCACCTCGGATTGCTGGCACAGCCGCTGTTCCGCCAGACTCAGCAGTTTGACCGGCCGGGCAGTATCGCCCAGGCTTTTCTGAACGTGGCCGGGGCGCCGCCGCCCGATGCGCTCAACGCCATGGAATTTAACTTCCGGGATGCCTACTACCAGCATTGGAGCTTCCATGTGGAACGGGATTTCAGGCGCGACATCGCGGTCTCGCTGGGCTACGTCGGATCGAAGGGGACACGTCTCCCCGGCATCCGCGACATGAACCAGCCGAACCCCGGCCCGGGCACGGTGCAGTCCCGGAGACCGCTGCTCCGGTACGGCAGCATCGACCTGCGCCACCCCGGACACTCGTCGATCTACCACTCCCTTCAGGCGCGGATCGAGAAGCGATTCGCGTCCGGGGTGTCGTTCCTGTTGAACTACACGCTGTCGAAGACCCTTGACGACACTTCGATCGACAACGGAAGGTCCCAGGACGCATACGATATCCGTTCCGAGCGCGGCCTGGCCAATTCGCATTCCCTCCACCGGTTCAACGGAAGCTTTTTGTGGGAGTTGCCCTCCGTCGCAAGGGGCCCCGCCGGGTGGGTGGCGAATGGATGGCAGTTCAACGGCATCGTCTCGCAACTGGCCGGCGTTCCTTTCAATCCGAACGTCACCGCGGATCGCGCCGGGATCGGCCGGGGCAACCAGCGCCCGGACCGGCTTGCCAGCGGGCGCAGCGCGAACCCGGCGCCGGAGTTGTGGTTTAATGCGGCGGCGTTCCGGGTCGCCGGCGTGGGCTCGTTCGGCAACAGCGGCCGGAATATCCTGATTGGCCCGGGCGTCAGCAACTTCGATCTTTCCTTATTCAAGGAGTTCCGCGTGCGCGAAGGCCACAAGGTCCAGTTTCGCGCCGAGCTCTTCAATTCCTTCAACACCCCTCAGTTCGCGCAGCCCAACGCGATCATCGATTCACCGAATCAGGTGGCGCGGATCACACAAACCAGCACTGACGCGCGCCAGATCCAATTCGCCTTGAAGTATCTTTTTTAAAGGTAATTTCGATGCGGCTCCTGACAACCATTCTCTGCATGACCTCGGTGGCCGGAGCTGCGCCGGTCACGATCGATGAACTGATGCGTTTTCGCGGCGCCGGTCAACCCGCGATCTCGCCGGACGGGTCTCGCGTTGCGTTTGTGACGGGCGGAGCGGTTTGGACGGTCGATGTGGCGGGCGGGCAATCCCGCAAACTGCACGACGGCGCGTCCCCGGCGTGGTCGCCCGATGGCGCCAGGATCGCACTGCTGCTGAAGGGACAGCTTTGGATCGTGCCTCTGGAGGGCCAGGCGGCGCGGTTGACTACGGGCGAACAGAAGGCTGACCGGTTTCAGTGGTCGCCCGATGGGAAAAAGATCGCCTTCCTGACACCCGCCCCATCGTTGAAAAAACCCGGTGCGCCGACGGTGGTGGACGTC
>SYKU01000162.1 GCA_005808865.1 Acidobacteriota bacterium | reverse complement strand
AGGCACGCCAGATCCCAGTCCCGACGCCGCATTCGAGGCCCTCCGGCCATCTCTGCTCGGCTCGCTGTGCACCGCCCTCAGCCAGATGATGAGCGGCCAATACACCTACGCGGCGCCGGCCGAACTGGCGGAAGCTCTGAAACCGGTTCCATCTCCTCTGGTCCGGAGCCTCCACAAACTCGGCAACTTCAAAGGTTCCGCCACCGAACTGGCCGCCGCGCTGAAGTGGCACTCAACGCCGCGCCATCTCTCTCAGGAGCTTCGCAACCTGACAGACCCGGCCTTCACCATCCGCTTCTTCCACCACCACGGGGAACGGAAAATCGAAATTAAATTTTCTGCGTCACCCCCCTCCACGCCGCCGTCACCGCGCGTCACTCAATCCCGCCACTCGGGTGAACATCGTGCTAACATGCGGCCTGGAGAATTGAAGCCTCCCGGACAACGCAGGCAAACCGCGTCCGGGAAGTCGGAAGGTTAGCTCATGGCGGCCCTTATTCGGTTGAAACAACTCGCGAAGTTAACGACGGTGATGGCCGCTGGCGTGCTCAGCGCCCAAACCGATCCCCGGATTTTCAACATGCGCGGCGCGGAAAATTTCCGCAACGGCAGGATAGACGCTTCTATCGCCGATTTCACGCGCGCGATCGAACTCGATCCGGACCAGGAGCCGCATCACTGGCAGCGCGGTATTTCCTACTACTACGCCGGCCGTTTTGAAGACGGGCGCCGCCAGTTCGAGCATCATCGGCTCGTGAATCCCGAAGACGTTGAGAACGCCGTCTGGCATTACCTCTGCTATTCGCGGATTGACGGCACAGCCAAGGCGCGGACCGCTCTAATTCCCATTCACGACGACGGCCGCGTGCCTATGATGCAGATCTACGAGATGTTCCGGGGCAAAGCGAAACCTGCCGCCGTGCTCAACGCCGCGGGCACTTCCCGTGACGCCCTGTTCTTCGCCCACCTCTACATCGGCCTTTACTACGAGGCCGAAGGAGACGCTGTAAAATCCCGGCAGCACATCTCGCTCGCGGCCGGCGAGTTTTCGCGAGACCACTACATGGGTGATGTCGCCCGCGTTCACATGCGGTTGCGCCAACCGGCAAAATAGCGCCGCAATTTGCCGGGCATCGCCCGCGAGAGTTCATGAAGAACGCGGAGTGCGGTGGGGCGGACGATCGTCTCCGTCGACTGCCAATTCCTCGGCCCGTCGAAGAGTTCCCGCTGGTAAGGACTTTTCGATCCTGCTGTGCCGCACGAAGTCCGGCGCTTGGCCGCGGATACTCTTTTGCGCCGGGAACGCCCCCGCCGTGGCCGAACCTGGATGTGTGCCATGCGGTGTAATAGGGGCTGTGGGCCGCCACAAACGCAGGCCAAAACCGTTCAGCAGGACCAGTCATCGAGCGGCCCTCCCCCATGTCGCACGCCAAGCCGCCACAAACGCCGCCAAAGCGTTCAGCGGGACCAGGAGAAAACGAAGATGTCTGAAATACTGAAATCGATCATCGAGCCGCTTCAGACAAGCGCGGCTGCCAAATCCGTCTATGGCGATCCAATTTCCGTGGACGGGAAGACCATCATCCCGGTGGCCCGCATCGCGTACGGATTCGGCGCCGGCTCCGGCAAGGGTTCTCGTCCCGGCCTTCCGGGCGAAGGAGAAGGCGGTGGCGGCGGAGTCGTGGCCGCGCCGGCCGGAGTATTCGAGGTGACGGGCAGTCACACCCGCTTTGTCCCTTTGTATGAGAGCGGGAACCTCTTGCTGGCTGGTCTCATCGGATTCGGCCTCGGACTGCTTTGTGCACGCGCCAGACCGTAAACGTAATGGTATACTTCTTCTCAATAAGGAGCTTTTCCATGAGGTCGAAATACCTAAGTGTGCTGGCAATTTTACTTTTTTCCGCCGCCCCGGCGTTCTCGCAGGGCGGCGAATCCACCGAAATACTCGGCGTCGTTCAGGATTCGACCGGCGCCTTGATCCCGGGCGTTGAAATCACCGCCACCCACATAGCCACCAATCGGGTTCGCCGCCTGACCACGGGCGATTCCGGCACTTACGTATTCAGCGCCATGCAGCCAGGCGAATACAGCTTGCGCGCCGAAAAGCAGGGCTTCCGTGTGGAAGTGCGCACCGGGCTGATCGTGCAGATCAACCAGAAAGCGCGGGTCAACATCAACCTCCAGGTTGGCGCCGTCAGCGAATCCGTCGAGGTCACCGCTAGCAGTCAGCAACTGGCCACCGACGACGCCACGCTCGGCAACGTCGTCGAGCAGAAGCGCATTGTCGACCGTCCCCTGAACGGCCGCAATTTCGCCAATCTGGCTGGTCTCATGCCCGGCGTCATCAAGGGTATCTCGTCCAACACGAATCAGTATGGCCGCCGCGATTCAGCCATCGCCATCAGCGCCAACGGCTCCCGCGAGAACCAGGGCCAGGTGCGCTACGACGGCGTCTACACCGCCTGGAACATCAACAACGCCACCTTTTTCAAAGCGTCCATCGAGGCCATACAGGAGTTCAAGGTCCACTCCGCCACTTACTCCGCCGAGTTCGGCCACAACGCCGGGGCGCAGGTCGAGATTCACACCCGGCCCGGAACCAACGCCATGCACGGTGCGCTGTTCGAGTTCGTCCGCAACGACAATCTGGACGCGCGAAACTATTTCCGCCCGCGCCCGCTCAGTAAGGATATTCTTCAACGCAACCAGTTTGGGTTTGTGCTCTCCGGACCCGTCTTAATTCCGAAGCTCTACAGCGGGCGCGACCGCACCTTCTGGATGCTGAACTACGAAGGCCAACGCGAAAAGCAGGAGGTTGCGCAGCGGGCCTCTGTGATCCCGGTGCCGTTCCGGAGCGGCGATTTCTCTCTCATCCCCACGGCGCTTCGCGATCCCCTCGGCGGCGTTTTTCCAAGGAACATCATTCCCGCCAGCCGGATGGATCCGGTTGCCCGTCATTACCTTGGCTTCCACCCGCCGCCGACAGATGCAGGCACCGGCGCTAACCTTGCCGGCGTCGAGACTCAGCTCAATAACACCAACCAGGTCTTCGCCCGTGGCGATCACAACCTGGGGGCGAATGACCGCTTGTTCGCCCGCGTCGCCATCTTCAACTACGAATTCCCCACCATCGAGTTGAACTACTTCGTCCCGCTTCAAAGCCGCATCACCGCTCGCAACGCCGTTCTCAGCCACACACACCTGTTCAGCCCCACGGTTTTGAACGAATTGAAGCTCGGTTTCAACCGCAACTGGATCCTGCGCAGCGGATTGCGAACCAATACGAACTTCGATCCTGAAACCACCGGCATCACCGGTATCCGCAGCGTCGACCCGGAGACGCGCCAACCGCGCCGCCTGAGTCCCTTCGAAACCGGAATGGTTCCCATGAACGTCGCGGGATATCTCACCATGGGTGATGGAGGCCTCATTCCGGATTTCAACGTGAGCGAGACCTGGCAGCTTGTGGACAACTTCATCGTTACGCGCGGCGTGCATACCATTAAGACCGGCATCGATTTCAAGCGTCTGCGAATGGATCGCGCCGGTTCCAACAACGCCCGTGGCCAGTTTCAGTTCAACTCCCAGGTCACGGGGCACGCCGCTGCCGATTTCTTCATCGGCTTCCCTTCGCTTTCCCAGACCCCGGACGGGATCTTGCCCGTCGAATACAACCAGCAGACTTACTCCTTCTACATTCAGGACGAATGGAAGGCGACGCCGAAACTAACTCTTAACCTCGGCATGCGTTACGACTTCGTGGGAACCACGGACGAGGAGAACGGTACGCCCCGCGCGCTCCGCCTCGATCGCCCGGGTGGGTATCTCTTTCCCGAAGATCCTTTCAGCAAGGTCTCGACCAAACTCTACAGGGCGGAAAAGAATCGTTTTTGGCCACGTATCGGCATCGCTTATCGCCCGGCGGATAAGTGGGTCGTGCGTACGGGTTTTGGCGTCTACAACAACGCCAACCAGATGAATAACCTCACCGTCGTAAGTAATCCTTTCAAGACGTTTCAGGTGCAATTCGTCGCGGATCCCGCCGATCCCCTGGCGTTGACGATGCGAAATCCATACCCCTTCGGCCGCGAAACGGCGGCTCCGCCCCTCAGCGTCGTGTTGGTTCCCATCGATCGCGTCAATGCATATAACGTTCAGTGGTCGGCGTCGGTCCAGCGGCAACTCACTTCCGATACGGTGGTCGAACTCGCCTATGTCGGCAGCCAGGCTTCCCATCTCGATAACAGCCGAAATGCCAACGACGCTCCCCCCGCGCCCGGTAACGTCCAGACCCGCCGTCGCATTCCCCGATGGGGAGCCATCCGGCATCTCGCTACCGACGGGAAGGCGTATTTCCAGAGCATGCAGGTGCGCGGTGAACGGCGCTTTTCGAAGGGTTTTTCATTCCTCACTTCCTACACTTGGGCTCACAATATCGATCAGGCGTACGGCACGAATGAGGGTCTTCCGTTTTCCACCAACGGAGCGCAGAATATCGATTGCTGGGCCTGCGAGCGGTCGGATTCCGGCTTCGATTACCGGCATCGCCTCACCACCAGTTTTTTGTGGAACATTCCCACGCCTAAGGACTGGCGCGGCGCCCAGGGCTTCCTTCTGAAGGACTGGTCCTTTAACGGGATTGTCACCTATCAGTCCGGATTCCCATACACCATCACGCAGCAGGGGAACCGCCAGAACACCGGTGGATCTCCGCAGCGGCCCGACTACGTGCCCGGCCAAAATCCGCAGCTCTCAAATCGTTCTCCCGATCACTGGTTCAATCAGGGAGCTTTCAAGTTCGCCGATTTCAAGTTCGGCGACGTCGGCCGCAATACGCTCCGTCAGCCGGCCATGAAGACCTGGGATGTCGGGCTGTTCAAGGAGTTCCCGGTGAAGGAAGGTCATCGCTTCCAGTTCCGGTTTGAGGGCTTCAATCTGTTTAATACGCCGCAGTTCCGTGCTCCGAATGCGGTGCTGGGCGCTCCGGCGTTTGGCGTCGTCACCGCCACGTGGCTCGACAATCGCCAGATGCAGTTGGCGCTCAAATACCTGTTCTGAAAACATGTTACGGGATAACACTGCAATTGGTTCCGGGCCGGGCAGGCGATCGCCTCTCGTCGCCTGCCCTCTGCCGCGAATGCGGCGGAAGCTGAAGGAGATATCATGATTCTGAAAGTCACTCTCGCGCTCGCGCTCGCATTCAGCCTCCATGCTCAAACCTATGACCTGCTTCTGAAAGGCGGCCACGTCATCGACCCGAAGAACAAGGTCAACGGAGTGATGGATGTGGCTATCGCGGCGGGCAAAATCGCCCGCGTGGCTGCGAATATTCCACCCTCCGAGGCCAGGCGTGTCGCGAACGTTGGCGGCCTCTACGTGACCCCGGGCTTGATCGACATCCATGTCCACGTCTTTCCGCGCGCTGGAATGCCGGGCATCGAACGCGATTCGAGCGTCCAGCCCGATGCCTTCTCTTTTCGAAGCGGAGTCACCACCATGGTGGACGCGGGCACCACTGGTGTGAAAACGTTCCCGGCGTTTCGCGATCAGGTGATCGACAAGTCCCAAACGCGTGTGTTGGCCCTTCTGAACATCGTCGCGGCGGGCATGGGGACAGGCCAGGAAGACGACCCCGCCCAGCTCGATGCCGGTGCCGCCGCGAAGATGGCGGCCGCTAACAAGGGCGTCATCGTCGGGTTTAAGTCGGCCCACTATGCCGGGCCCGGTTGGGAGTCCGTCGAGAAGGCTGTCGCCGCGGGAAAAATGGCCGATCTTCCGGTCATGATCGACTTCGGATACCTCAACAAGGTTCGGAACCTATCCACTTTGTTGCTCGATAAGTTGCGGCCGGGCGACATCTACACGCATTGTTACTCCGGCCACCGCGAAGAAGTTCTCGCCGATGGCAAAGTAAATCCGGCCATTGCGGCGGCCCGCAAACGCGGCATCATCTTCGACGTAGGTCATGGGGCGGGCAGCTTCTACTGGTACGTCGCGACGCCTGCCTTTCGGCAGGGATTCATCCCGGATTCCATTTCCACTGACCTGCATTCGGGCAGCATGAACGCCGGCATGAAAGACATGGCGAACGTGATGGCGAAGATCCTGAATCTCGGTTCGCCGCTCGATCAGGTCATCGCCATGTCCACCTGGAATCCGGCCAGGGAAATCAAGCGGACCGACCTGGGCCATCTCGATGTCGGCGCGGAAGCTGACGTCGCCGTGCTGCGGGTTGATAAGGGCAAGTTCGGATTTATCGATTCGGCCGGAGCTGGAGAAACCGGCGCGCGGAACATCGTGTGCGAGTTGACCCTGCGCAAGGGGAAGCCCGTTTGGGACCTGAACGCCCGCGCGGCTGAAAATTGGAAGACCTTTCAGTACAAAAAGGAAGCGTGGGCCAAGTAACTCGCCGCCCTCCGGCGGCCACGGCCGGGCCGAGGCCCTAAGCTGTCTGTGTCCGCCGGCGCGGGAGCTACGCGAGCAGCGGTTTTACAACGCTTCCGTGCACGTCCGTCAGCCGGAAATGCCGGCCTTGGTACTTGAACGTGAGGCGCGTGTGGTCGATGCCCAGGCAGTGCAGGATCGTCGCCTGCAAGTCGTGAACGTGGACCGGATCTCGCGCGATGTTGTAACCGTAATCGTCCGTTTCGCCCAACGTCATGCCGGCCTTTATGCCGCCGCCCGCCATCCAGACCGTGAAGCAGCGAGGGTGATGGTCGCGCCCGTATTCTTCGGGTGTCAGGCGGCCCTGGCAATACACGGTGCGCCCGAACTCGCCGCCCCAAACGACCAGCGTATCGTCGAGCATTCCGCGTTCCGCAAGATCCTCGACCAGCGCCGCCGATGCCTGGTCGGTGTCCTTGCATCGCTTCGGCAGGTCCTGCTGCATCTTGCCGTGTTGATCCCAATCGCGGTGGAAGAGCTGGATGAACCGCACACCGCGCTCGGCCAGGCGCCGGGCAAGCAGACAGTTAGCCGCGAATGTCCCGGGTTTTCGGGCGTCCTCGCCGTACAGTTCGAATGTGCGCGCGGGTTCCTTTGAGAGATCCGTCAGTTCCGGAACGGAGCTCTGCATCCGGAATGCCATTTCGTACTGCGAAATCCGGGTGGCGATTTCGGGATCGGCGAACTCTTCGAGCTTCATCCGGTTGAGTTCGCCGAGCGCGTCAAGGAAGATGCGGCGGTTGCTCTCCGGGAAGCCGGCGGGATTCGAAAGATAGAGCACGGGGTCGCCCACCGACCGGAACTTGACGCCCTGAAACCGGGTGGGCAGGAAACCGCTGCCCCAGAGTCGGTCGTATAACGGTTGTCCTCCACCACCCCCGCCCGGCGAAATCATCACCACGAAGCCGGGCAGGTCGCGCGTGATTGAGCCGAGTCCGTACACGAGCCATGATCCGATGCTCGGTCTTCCGGCGATCTGCGAGCCCGTCTGAAGGAAGGTCACCGCGGGATCGTGGTTGATCGCCTCCGTGTGCATGGACTTCACGAAAGTCAGCCTGTCCGCGATGCGCGCCGTGTGAGGAAGCAGCTCGCTCAACCACGCGCCCGACTGCCCATGTTGTGAAAAGCCGAAGCGCGAGGCGACTACCGGAAACGTCGTTTGCGTGGACGACATTCCCGTCAGGCGCTGCCCCCGGCGGATCGAATCGGGCAACTCGGAACCCTGCAGCCGCTTCAATTCAGGCTTGAAGTCAAACAGCTCCATTTGAGACGGGCCGCCCGACTGAAAGAGATAGATGATGCGCTTCGCCTTCGGCGCGAAATGCGGAAAGCCGGGCAGGCCGCCATCCGGGCCGGCCCCTGAGTCCGCATGGGCGAGGGCCGCCGTCCCAATTCCCGCCGCCGCGCGGCCGAAGAAATGACGGCGTGTCATCAGGCTCATGTACTCTTTGCGAGGGTCCACTTGGCTATTCTCTTGTGATGGTCTCATCGAGATTGAGCAGAAGGCTCGCAACTCCGGTGTAGGCCGCCAGTTCATGGGCCTCAAGCGCGGGGTTGCGAGGCGATTCGCCCTGGCTCAGCAGTTGCGCTGCCGCCTTCAAGTCGCGCTTGTAGAATGCCTCGAACTTCGCCAGCGCCGCGGAGAGCACCCGCGCCTCGCTCGGATTGGGCGTCCGCGCCGCGACCAGCCGGAATGCGTAAGCGATCCGCTCGCCTGGCGTCCCGTGTGACTCCAACATCCGTTCCGCCAATTTGCGGGAGGCTTCCACGTAGGCCACGTCGTTCATCAGGTTGAGGGCCTGAAGCGGCGTATTCGTCCGGGTCCCTCGAACGGCGCAGGTTTCGCGAGCCGGCGCATCGAACGTCACCATCGAAGGCGGCGCGACCGTCCGCTTCCAGTAGGTGTACAGGCTGCGGCGGTAAAGACCGTCGCCGTGGTCGGCCGTGTACCCTTTGCCGCCGGCGAGTTCCTGCCACAAGCCCGCCGGCTGATACGGCTTTACCGAAGGCCCGCCCACCTTTTCGACCAGAAGCCCCGCGGCCGCGAGCGCCTGATCCCGAATCATCTCCGCGGGCAGGCGGAATCGCGCTCCGCGAGCCAGCAGTCGATTCTCAGGGTCCCTCTGCACCAACTCAGGAGGCGCCTTCGACGACTGGCGGTAAGTCGCACTCGTCACGATCGCCTTCTGCATCCGCTTTACGTCCCATCCGGTTTCCATGAATTCGACCGCAAGCCAATCGAGCAGTTCCTGATTTATGGGCCACTCACCTTGGGAGCCGAAATCCTCCGACGTCTTCACCAGGCCCGTTCCGAAGTACATCTGCCAGTAGCGGTTGACGGTGACGCGGGCGGTCAGCGGATTCGCACGGTCCACAAGCCATCGTGCGAAGCCCAGCCTATCCTGCGCAGCACCCCGCGCAGGCTTCGGCAGGAACTCGGGAGTGCCAGGTGTAACCTTGTCAGCGCGAGCGTCGTACGCTCCCCGGCGCAACACGAACGCATCGCGAGGCGCGCCTTCGTTCATCACCATCACGGTCTGGATCGAGTCGTGGAAGCGAGTGCGCTCCGTTTGCGCTTCCATCAGCCGCCTGCGCGACTCACGAATCTCTTTGGGGGCGGCCACTTCCAGGAAGTACAGCGCGATCTTGTCAGCTTGAGCCGCGGTACGCGCGAGCGGATCGATGGCCGCAATCTCATCCACCCGATCCTTCAGCGCCACGGCATGCGCCTGCTGCGCGCTGAGCGCCGTCTTGAAGACGCGGACGTCGTCAATCGAACCTCGAAAGCGAAGCTTCTCGCCGCCACCCGCGCCAATGCGGAACGGCTCCTTCGGACCGAACGGATACGTCAGCTCGTCGAACAGCACCTTCAGTTTTTGGGGTTCTCCGTCGAGATAGATCCGCACTCCCGCGGCCTTACGCCGCCCGTCGTACGTCATGAGCACGTGCTGCCAGCGATTCATCGCTACGGCTTGTTCCGTCTCGAGGCGCAACGCAATGTCCGTGGACCGCCGTGTTATGTGCAGCCGGACCTTGCCATCCAACAGGAACAAGCCGTAGCCCTCGCCTTCGAAGTAATCCTCCATGCGTGAGACAATCGCACCGTTTGGCGAGTCCGGACGAATCCACGCGGCCAGACTGAATTCGTCCTGGTAGTTGAAACTCGCGACGTCGCCGCGGCTCTCAACGCGCTTTCCGTCGAAAACGATGTCGGCCAGTTTGACGCGCAACGTCTGGTTCTCCGGCTCCAGCCATTCGAGTTTCGCGCCGCGGCGCGCGGATCTCTCCCACTTGCGCTGCGCTTTCGCGATCGCCGATTGGAGATTGGCGTACCTGCTTTCAGCCTCGACGACTTTCGTATCGAGTTGGGCGAGCTTTCGTTCCTGCTCCGGCAGCGGCGCCTTCATGAACGGTTCGTCGTTGCCGAAGTTATACACAAGGCCGCGGTCGGAGACGTTATTGAAGTAGGCAAACAGGCGGTAGAAATCCAACTGCTTGATCGGATCGTACTTATGATCGTGGCATCGGGCGCATCCCACGGTCAACCCGAGCCATACAGTGGAGGTGGTCTCGACCCGATCCGCCACGTATTCGACGCGGAACTCTTCTTCGACGATTCCGCCTTCCGCATTCGTCCGGTGATTTCGGTGAAAGCCGGAGGCTACCCGCTGATCGGGAGTTGCGTTCGGGAGCATGTCGCCCGCGATTTGCTCGATCGTGAACCGGTCGTATGGCATGTTTCGGGCAAATGCGCCGATCACCCAATCCCGCCAGCGCCACATCGAACGCTCTCCATCGCTTTGATAGCCATTGGTGTCCGCGTAACGCGCCGCCTCAAGCCACGGTACCGCCATGCGTTCGGCGTACCGGGGAGAATCGAGCAGCCTGTCTACGACTCTCTCGTATGCGCCGGCCGATGTGTCCCGAAGGAACGCATCCACTTCCTCCGGCGTGGGAGGAAGTCCCGAAAGATCCAGCGTAAGGCGGCGGATCAATGTGATCCGGTCCGCTTCGGGTTGTGGCTTGACGCCTTCCCGCTCGAGCCGGGCGAGCACGAAACGATCGATTGGGCTTCGGGCCCAGGTGCTTCCGCCCGGCGCGGGAATCGCGGGGCGTGCTGGAGCGAGGAACGACCAATGATTCTGCCAGACGGCGCCCTGCTCGATCCAGCGGCGGATCAGTTCGATATCGCGATCGGGCAACCGGTCCAGGCCGGCATATGCGGGTGGCATGCGCGTGGCCGCGTTGTCCGAACTGATTCGGCGGTAAATCTCGCTCTTTGCCGGGTCACGGGGAACGATCGCGGTCTGCGCACCGGCTTCGAGATCGAACCGCAGTTTCGTCTTTCGAGTCCCGGCGTCGGGACCATGGCAGGCGAAACACCGGTCGGACAAAATCGGACGAATATCGCGGTTGAATTCGACGGGCGCCGATGCGGCTCCGGCCTGCTCGAGCACAAGCAGTGCGAGCCCGAAGAACGCCGCGGGTATCGTACGAATGGTCATCCGCATTCAACGGGTCCTTCGCGGAACAAGACTCGGTGTGGGTGGCGCAACATAGTGAACGGCGACAGGATGTGCTTCCCTCAGCCGGACTCCCACTTTCACTTTCGGCGGCGCCGTGAGGGCGAGGATGCCGCCCGCATCCGTGTAAACCTCGCGCATTTCCTCGTCGTCCATTTCCAGTTCGTAAGCGTAGTTCGGTTTCAGATGAACGATGAATACGTCCTCCGATTCCTGATGCAGCACCTCGAACTTCTTCGCGTGGTCCCCGGTATAGACGACGGCCTCGGTGAGCAGCAAGGGAGATGACTGCAATGCCGGATTGAGGATCGTCACCTTTCCATCCTCGAAAAGCTGCATTTCGCCTTCAAAATATCCAAGCCAACGCGCGTTCTCCTCCCAACTGGAACGGATGAACAGGCGTCCGAAAAGGTCGTCATGGAACAGAAGCGGGACGTGGTAATAGCTTAGCCCCGGCTGATACGGATTGGCCCACAGGAATTCGTACGGGACGCCGAACGTGCTCCGGAGGAGGAAATTGTCGTGCATGAGCCACCCCTGCAGCACCTGCGTTTCGGGAGCGTTGGTGTCGTAGGCGACCATGATGAGTTCGGCCGTTCGAGACATTGCCGCGCGAATTAAGTCCGGTTCGGCGCCGCCCTTCGAGAACGGTATGCGGTATTCCCCTTCAGGCGCCGGAAAAGTCGCCGGGTAATAACTGAGCAAATGGAATATGGGTAATCCCTTGAAGAACCCCGGCACGGGATCGCGCAGGTCGATTTGAAGGTTGTCGCGCACGACGTGGAGAATTTCGTGGAGGGCGTAGACGTCGTCGCGCGGAACGGGATTGCTTGCCGCGCCGCCGGCCTTTAGAGCGGGCGTCATCTCAGTTCGCCACCACTGACGGACAAGAGACTCCAGTTGCTTTGAGGCGAGTTCGGGTAGCGCGCCGGAAACCGCGAAAGCGGCAAGCGTCCGGTCGCGAACAGCGGGGATACGTTCGCCGCGCCGCGGCTTTTCGATCGCCCGCTGAAGTTTGGCAGCGACCGCCTTCGATTCGGCTGCCGTGAACAGGTCCTGGCACCAGTCGAACACGAGGGCAAGCTGGCGAATATCCGAGCCCGGACCCACGGCCCACCGCGCGGCAAGCTGCCCGATCGCTTTGTCGCCCGAAATCTGATAATAAAGGGCCTGTGCGAAGGCTGGTTCCGGCATGGGAACCTTGCCCAGTATGAAGGTCTCAAACTGTTGCCAGCGCATGGAACGGCGCTCCCGCTCCTTCCTCAGCAGGCGCAAGCGCTGCGGCCGGAGGAAAATGCGCGGCGCATCGGTATAGACCTGGAAGTACTCTTCGTCAGGCTTCTCCTGAGCGGCGGCGGACCATGCGAAGCCGGCGAGAGCGAAGGCGGCAAGAACTCGAACGGAACACGGCATTATTTTCGATTGTGACACGGCGGCGGCATTCGTAGCCTACACCCGGTATTTACCTGAGGTGGGGAAGAGTCCGTTCGGGTGCCGCTCCTGCCGATTTCCGTGCTCTCCGGAGCGATGTGCAGCGCTTCGCCCGGCGGGCAGCCGGAAGCGGTTGTCCCGCCAACCCAACGCACACCGGCTTTTAAGTTATGTTTTATCATGCACTTGAAAGGGGGGTGACGCAGAGATTTTATCTTCGCTTTTCCCGTGGGGCGTGCGCGAAGACCGGTCACTGGTTCCTCCGTTCGGATTATACACGCCCGGGTCCGTGAGGTTGGTTGGGATTCGGCTTAAGGCTCTTGGGGCCATGTGGAAAATAGTTCAAATTGTTGTAACGGGAGACGGTGGAGTTGAGCGGCGTGGAGGGGGATAGCGAGAGCCGGCCGCGCTTCGCACGGCAGGCAGCCGGAACCGGCGGCCCCACCAACCCGACTGACACGAGCTTTTAAGTTATGTTTTATCATGTACCTGAAAGGGGGGTGACGCAGAGATTTTATTTTCGCTTTTCCGCGCGGCGTGCGCGAAGGCCGGTCACTGGTTCCTCCATTCGAATTATATACGTCCGGGTTCGGGAGGCTGGCTGGGATTCGACTAAAGGCTTTGGGATCCATGTGGAAAATAGTTCACGTGTTGTGACGGGTACGGCGGGATCTCCCAAAAACGGCCAAAAACGGCGGTGAAGCACTTGCCAACACATGAGCGGTTCAAGAAACTGGGGGCGGATGAGGCGACACCGGCGAAAGCAGGAATCTGAACCAACGAGGTAGCAATCGGCTCGAACGTTGGCGCTTGAGGGCCGCTCCGGACCAACGAGCACAAAGGAAGCGATGCAGGACACTGATAGACCTGAAAGAATTCTTCGTCAGGCTTCTCCTGCGCGGCGGCGGACCAAACACAACCGGCGAGAGCACAAGCGGCAAGCACTCGAACGGAACACGGCATTCTTTTCGATTGTGACACGGCGGCGGCATTCGGAGCCAACGCCGGAAATGTTGAGTATAATCGCTGCATGTTACGGCGTTGCTTCCTCACCAGTATCGCGGCAGGAGCCGCTTGCGCCCGGCCGGCCAAGGCCCAGCAGCCACGGGATTCCGGACAGGCGAACGTGTTTATTGAAAGGCCCGCTGCCGGCCAGCCGCACAAAGGGAAGGTGCTGCTGGCGTTGCAGGCGCATTCGGACGATATCCCGCTTTCTTCCGCTGGCACGGTCGCAAAGCTGATCGAGGAGGGCTACACCGGGTATCTGCTTCGCGCCACGAACGACGATATGGGCGACGCTCCGGGCCTCGGGACCTTGGGCACGATCGGCGAGAACGTGCTGGGTAACGAACGGGACAACAACGAGGTGGCCCGCATTTTGGGCTGCCAGCGGGCGTTCGATCTCAACTACAGCAATCACCGGATGGCGGACGTCTCGCTTAACGAGTTGATCGGCCGCTTGATTTTGCTCATTCGCGCGCTGAAAGTCGATACCGTGATGTGCTGGGACCCGTGGGCGCACGACGAAGAGAACCCCGATCACTACATGATTGCGCGCGGGGTGGAAGCGGCAAGCTGGATGGCCGGGAGGGCGCACGATTTTCCCGAGCAGTTCGCGGCCGGTCTAAAGCCTTACGCCGTTACGGATAAATATTACTTTGCGCGGAGACCGGAGATCACTCGTATCGTTGATGTGAGCCGGCAGATCGATAAGAAAGTGGACTGCAACCGCGCCAACGCAGCCAAGGGGCCCGCAGGCCACCTTGGCTCCCGCCTACGCGCCGATCTCGCGCGGCAGGGCAAGAAACTCCCCTTGCTCGGGGACGACGATGTCACCGCAGACCGCAACTACATCAAGGAATTTGTGATGAGCCGCAGCCGCGAACTCGGCAAGAGATACGGCGTGGAGTATGCCGAAGCTTTTCACTACATCGGCCCGGGCGCGAGCCGTGGACCGTCCATCGACGACTACATCAAACGGAACGCGGTGCCGCTGAAATAATTCCCGCACGGCGGCGGGCGCGGGATTCACAGCCTGCGCGGGGACTGAAGAAGGGACTTATTTGGGAGTGCCATTATCCGCGGCGGCGCCACGCCAGCCTCGACGCCACTGTTCCATGAGCCGGTCTACGAGTTCCTTGCCGGCCGGCGACTGCGCGATGTTGATGTTCTCCCGCGGATCCGTCCGATGATCGTACAGCTCAATGGCGTCAACGCGGGAGTGGTCGTCGCGGCCTACCCAAACGGTGAAGCGATAGCGATCCGTGCGCATCGAATAGCCCATCAGTTGTTTGTCGCGCGGGTACTGGCTAAACGCCGCCCGCTTCCACGGCCGTTCCGGATCTTCCAGTAAGGCCTTGAAACTCGTCCCCTCCAGATGAGCGGGCAGGGGCAAGCCCGCCAGTTCAGAAAGAGTGGGATAGATGTCCACGAACTCCACCAGCGCGCGACTGTGTTTGCCGGCATTCTTCATTCCCGGCATCGAGAGCAACAACGGGGCGTTGGTGTCGTTTTCCACGTTACTGTGCTTGCACCACTCGCCGTGCTCGCCGAGTTTCCAGCCGTGGTCGCCCCACAATACGATGATCGTGTTCTGACGCAAACCCTGCCGGTCGAGTTCGTCGAGCACCTTGCCGATCTGCGCATCCATGTAGCTGACCGCCGCATAATAGCCATGCTTGAGTGTGCGTGCCAGGTGGTCCGGGATAGGGCCGCTAGCCGGCATTCCAACGTAGTTGCGCAGTTCGCCGCTGGTTGTGAGCGCGTAATCAGGTGCGTCCTTGGGGCGGAACGGATTGGACGCGAGCTTGATCTGAGCGGGATCGTATAAGTCCCAGTATTTCCTGGGAGAGACGAAGGGCAGATGAGGTTTGGCAAAACCGACGGCGAGGAAGAACGGCGTAGACTTCCCTTTCAAGCCGCGCAACGTGCTCACGGCCATGTCAGCCACCATGCCGTCTTTGTAGAAGTTGTCCGCGACCTCAGCCGATTCAAACGCAGGCCCATCCTTCTGCCTGGGTTTGCCGCCATCCGTTACGGGGGGCGCGCTCTTCATCGCGTACGCCGGCGCCTTGGGTGTCTGCCATGGCACGGACCACGATCGCTCATCGTCGTAACCGGGGTGAAAGATCTTGCCCATTCCCTGCACGAAGTAGCCGTTCTGCCGGAAGTGCTGCGGCAGCGTCACTACATTAGGGATCGCATCGCGAAAATGCGTGACCAGGTCCCACACCTTGGTTGTGTCGGGCCGTGAGCCTGTGAGCAGGCTTGTACGCGAGGGGGAACAAACCGCCTGCTGGCAGTAGGCGCGATCAAAGGTCATGCCCCGCTTTGCGATGCGGTCGATGTTCGGGCTTTTGATGGCCTTTACTCCGTAGCAGCCGAGTTCGGGACGCAAATCGTCAACGGCAAAGAAAAGGACATTGGGGCGATTCGTAGTGGTATCCGCGCCGCGGAGCGAGAGTCCAGCTAATCCCATCACTCCGTGCCGGAGGAACTTTCTGCGGGCAAATGGTGCGTTCTTGATTGTAGGCATGATCTAGATCCACAATACCGGCTGGCGAATGAAGTAGTTGCGAACCACCTCGTCCACGTTTGAACCGGCGGGCAGTTTTCTCCAAACGTCCAGATAGTCCTGGCGGCCGTAGGCGAGGCCGCCGAAAAGCAGCGCCTCCTGACGCATGGGCCATTCGTCGAAGTACATAACGTCAGGCAAATGCTTCCACGCTTTTTTGTCGGCGATGAAGGGGAACATGTACTCGATCGCTTTGCGCACGCCCCGGCCGTCCGCCGTCTGGAAGTTCCACAGATCGTGGCCGTTCGCCGAGACAATCCTGCAAAGCGTGGCGAGCGCCTCGAGATTGAACAAACAGTAAGCGTAAGGCTTGGTCCGGGTCACTTCGAGCGGCTGGCTGCCATCCGGATCGATCTGGGACGGGACAATAGCAAAGCGGAACCGGTCCGCGCACTCCTTTATCAATTTCCTATTGCCCGTGAATTCAGCGAACGCCGCTACCTGCATCACCCAGCAGGTACCGTGGTTGTTCCGGGCATCCCGTTCTTCGATGCCATTCCTGCTTTCCGTCATCCACTCGACGTACGTGGAAAACCATTGCTTCACCCGGGCAAGCTGGTCGCTCGACAAGGCGCCGGACTCAGCGATCACCGGAATCGCGCGCGCGACTTCCACAAGGTGGATCGTGTCGATGATTCCCGTTCCGCGCCCCGTCGAACGGCCGTGGATGGCCTGAGCAAACTGCAGATTCGGATTCATCCGGCTGGCTGCCGTAACAAACCAGGCCCGAAGATGCGCGGCTGCATGCGCGGCGTATCGCCGCTCCCGGGTCAGCTTCCACGCCGCCGCCAGCGCGGGCACTTCAACGCTCAAACGCATCAGACAGTTGCGATGTTCGACGAAATTGTCCGGATTTGTCATGCCATCGCGCCGGATGTAGGGGCCGCCAGGATTCTTCGGGTCCGGCCACCAGTAGTCGCCTTCCGAAAAAAAATCATTGGGTCCACCGGCACTTCGCGGACTCCGCACCGCAGCCGGAGTGACCGGCTTCCCGGCGAGAAATTTTCTTGCGTCGCCGAGAACGCGCGAACGGTCCAAAGCCGACACGTCGATTGTGGCCTTTCCCAGCGAGAAGCCAGGGAAAGCCACCAACGAGCAACTTCCCAGAAACGCTCTTCTATTCACTCCTGCCCCCAATTGGCGATCATGCGCGTTCCTTGAATGGCATGGCAAAATCGTCGCGGGTCTCCGCTATCCATCCTCGCAGCAGATCCCGATGTTGACGGAGCGCCGGTTCGGCGGATTTGTCGAGGGCGAGGTTCTGAACTTCGCCCGGATCGGTCATCAGATCGAACAACTGTTCAGGCCGCGCTCCACCGTTAAAGACCACATACTTGTGGCGTGCCCCGCGCAGCATACGGCCCTCGCGCTTCTCGTCGCCGTAGCGCAGTTCGGAGACGGCGAACTTGCGTCCCAAAGGCCGGCCTTCCACCGCCGCACGAAGGCTTGTTCCCCGCACGTCCTTCGGCGCGGCGATATTTGCGTAGTCGCAGAAAGTGGGCAGAATATCCACCAACGACGTGAGGCTGTACCGGTCAACGGCTCCGCGGCGCGTGATGCCGGGTCCACTGACGATCAGCGGTACGCGGACAGACTCTTCATAGAACGAAGCCTTCTGGACCCAGCGATGCCCACCCATGCCTTCGCCGTGATCGGAAGCGAATAGGACGATCGTTTTCTGGTCCAGCTTCGTCTCTCGCAGGGCCGCCAGGACCACGCCGATCTGCCGGTCGACGTCCTCCACCAACCGGTAATAATCGTGCAGATACTTCCGCACATCGTCCCGCCGCCAGGCGGCGGCGATACCCACGCCCTCCGACATTTTGTCGTATCCGGCGGTGCGGTGATACTGAATGAATTCCGGTTCGTCCGGATCCGCCGCCATGTTGCCAGGAACGGGAGGAAAGCGGTCGATGCCAGGGTATTCGTGCGTGCCGGGATGCCGCCGAATCCACTCGCAGATATCGTGCGGATTCATGAACGATGCCACCATCAGGAACGGATCCCCGGGGCTGCCGCGCAGCCACTTCGCGCAGGTCGAAGCCAGAGGGCCGTCCATGTCGCCGCCCTGACTTGAGCCGCCAATCAACTTGTCAAACGCGGTCATGCCATCGAACGATTTCGGCAGGTGCCATTTTCCTCCGTAGACCGTCTTGTAGCCCGCGCCGCGGAAGATCTCACCCATAGACGGCATGCCGGCAACGATGGATTGTTGATTGACCCGTACCCCGGTTTCGTGCGGCATGCGGCCGGTGAAAATGCTGCCGCGTGAAGGGGAGCATACCGGATAGGGACAGATGGTCTCGGCGAAGCGGACGCCCGTCGCGGCGAGCGAGTCCATGGCCGGCGTCTTGAGCCACGGATTGCCAGCGCAGGTGAGAACGCTGTGGCTCTGCTGGTCAGTGAGGATCAGCAGCAGGTTGGGGCGTGTCCCGGCGGCGTTTTGCGCGAATGATGTGGCGGCCGTTCCCACGAATGTGCGGCGTGTAAGCAAGACGATCTCCTCTTTAGAAATACAGTCGCAGCGCGAGCTGCACTTGTCGCGGGTTGTTCGAGGTGGACGTGATGGCGCCGAAAGCGGCGGACCCGAAAGACTGGTTGGGCATCCCGAACATGGGCGAGTTTGCAAGGTTGAACGCTTCGGCGCGGAACTGCAAGTTGAGCCTTTCGTTGAGACCGAATGTCTTTAGCAACGACAGGTTCACGTTACCGAGGCGCGGGCCGCGGACATCCGGCAACACACGTCCCACATTCCCATAAGTAAGGGGATCCGGCGTCGAAAAGGCCTTCGCATCGACAAAGGCGTTCAGCCGACCCTGCGTCGCGCCTGTCAGACTGGCATTGTACCCGCGGCTGTTCGGCCGCTGCGAGCCCCCCCAGAGCGTTCGCGCTATTGGGACTGTTGGTCAGGACGAGCGGAAATCCCGACTGACGGAGAATCATCGCGTTCACCTGCCAGCCGCCAAGCACGAGGCCGCCCGCACGGTTCCAGCCTGAGCCGAAGCGCTTTCCCCTGCCGAATGGCAGCTCGTAGCTCATGCTTGCCACGAATCGCTGGGGAATATCCGCCTCCACCAGGGAGCGGCTGGCGCGGCGGTTAAATGCATCCTGGTGCGCGGTGGTCTGGCCGAGCGTGGCGGATGCGTCACTGATGTTCTTGGAAACCGTCCAGGAGGCGAGGATACCCACACCTGCGGCAAACCGGCGCTCCACCTTCAGCGCCAGCCCATGATAAATCGAGTTGCCCGCCGCGGGATTGAAGACCGTCAGGTTGTCGAAGTGCGGATATACTCTCAGCAATTGGGCGCGCGTGACGGTGGCGGCGCGCAACTGGCCTGGAGCCGTAATTATCCCGTTGAAAGGATTCGGCACCAGTTGCTGGAGCGAGGAACCAAGAGCGAGTGTCTCGGGCCGGAGCTGATTGATATTAAAGCCAGCCGCGTCGGCAAGGTGAACGCCATGGTTGGCTGAGTAGGCTGCCTGAAACGCATACCCTCCGGCTTGCCGCTGCAAGCTAAAATTCCACTGGACATGGTAGGGAAGCGGCGCGGAACGATCATAAAGGCGGGCGACCGTCTGACCCACCTGCGAGAGGAGTCCCTTACTGCTACCTTCGGCGGCTGAAAATCCGTCGGGAAACGGGTTGGCAAGCGTCTGAATAGGAATCAGGCCGTCAAGGGACCCCACAAACGCCGTGGACGGCGCGAACGCTTGCGAGGCGATGTTGAAGCCAGCGGCCCCGATGCTGCCGGGCGCGAAGAAGATGCCTGCGCCGCCCCGTACAACGGTCTTGCTATCCAGTTGGTAGGCGAAGCCGAATCGCGGGGCGAGATTGACGGCATCCGTGTTAAAGTGCCGCCTCGGATTCCCCTCAACTCCCGCAAAGCGCAAGCCTCCCGACAACCTGCCCACGCCGGGGACTCTGCCATTGAGCGGTGACGGCGCATCGTAATCGAACCAGTCCAGTTGATTGCTCTTTTCATAGCGCGGTAGTTCGATGTCATAGCGCAGGCCCAGGTTCAAGGTTAGCCTGGCACTGATCTTCCAGTCGTCCTGGAAATAAAAAGCGTAGTAGGGGTTGGAGGAAACGGCCTTGGCGGAAGTTCCGAACTGGCCGCTCGCCGGCGTGCCCAACAGCAGGGAAGCGAAGCTGTCTCCGAGTGTCGTGCCGCCCCGGTTCGCATTCGGCCCCTGTGTAAACGCGCGGTTGAAGGTGTACGAGCCGCTTGGGTCGACGCCGCGGTCCTGGTCGACTGAATTTACGCGATAGTCGATGCCCACCTTCAAAGTGTGTGCCCCCAGGAGTTTGGTGAGGCTCCCCTGAAAGGACCGCGTCCGGTAGTAAAACGAATTCACGCCCTGGTTGTTTCCCATCGCCATATAGCCGTTCGTCGACACTGACGGGAAGACACGCAGCTTCGCTTCGGAGTTCACATAATTCGGAAACCCGAGCGTGGTCAGGTCGAAACCGAGCGCCGGATCCGGGTTCTCATGAACGCGGTTTATGAAGCCAAAACGAGCATTGAACACGGAAGTGGGATTCAGCGTGAAGGTATAGTCGGCTGCGATCGAAGTGACGTCCTGGTAAAGTCCGATGAACCCCTGCGCAGCGCTGTCGAGCCATCTTGGATCGAGGCCGTCGTCGCGATTCTGTGTGACGCGCACGAACAGGTTCTGGCGGTTTGAGACGGCATGATCGACACGCACGCCGAAAATGTCCGCGCCCTGCCGGCTCGCTCCTGCCTGCGCGAGATTGTTTACTGAGCCGCCTGCATTCGGAAGCGGGAAGTACGTTGCCAGGTTCTTTCCCACTGCATTGATCCGGCCGCCCGGAATCCGATTACCGGCGAAGGGTTGCCGGGTCGGGTTGCCGCCCACGTTTGTCGTTGTCAGCGGGTCGTACAGGATGACGGGTTGGCCCTGAAGGGTCGCGAGCTTCGAGAAATCGCCGGTCCGCATCTCCGCTGTCGGCACGGTCGTGGTTCTGCTCGCCGACACGCTTGCCCGCGTTCCCTGGTAGTTGGCGAAGAAAAACGTCCGGTTCTTTCCGGAATACAGTTTGGGAATCGAAAACGGACCGCTGAATGTCGCGCCAAACTGATTGCGCTTGAAGCTGGTAAGCGGGAGCCCGCTTCGATTGTTGAAAAAATCGTTCGCATCCAGAGCCGAGTTGCGCAGGTATTCCGACGCGCTTCCGTGCCATTCATTGCCGCCCGAGCGCGTCACCATGTTGACGAGACCACCGCTGGTTCGCCCGTACTCAGCCGAGAAGACGCTGGTCTGGACCTTGAATTCCTGAACCGCATCCACCTGCACGGGCGTTCCCAGGATTCCGCGTCCCGGCCAGACGCCAGGCAGCGTATTCGGCGCGCCGTCGAGCAGAATCTCGTTCTGGCCCGGGCGCGATCCGCTGGCGCTAAACGCATTCGAGTTGTTGAAACTGTTCGAATCCTGATTCCGGCTCGGTGCAATGCCATCGCTTAGCGTGAGCAGCCCCAGCGCCCCACGGTCATTCAGCGGCATGTCGGTGAACTGCTTCGATTCGATAACCTGTCCGAGCGATCCGGAACTGGTTTGCAGTAGCGGCGTCTGTTCCGTGACGTTGATGGACTCCGTTACGGCTCCCACTTCCATCGAGAAATCGATGCGCGCGACCTGGTCCACTTCGAGCGTGAGGCCTTCGCGCCTGATGGGCCGGAAACCATCAGTCCTTAACGAAAGTTGATACTTACCGGGTTGCAGCAGCGGGATGGTGTAGTTTCCCTGCGCATTTGTCTCTGTCTCATGGTTCACGCCGGTCTGGGTGTTGGCGGCAGTCACTTTCACATTTGCCATCGCCGCCCCGCTTGAATCCTTGATCAGGCCGGTGATCTGAGCGGTCTGTCCGGGCGCGGCAGCCGCGGCGGACAGGAAAACGACCACCTTCAGAGCCCATCGCGTCGCCGTCATGATATGCACCCTCCGCTTCAGAATTTCACAAACAACGAAAACTGCCAATTCTTGGCTTCCGACTGCGTGTCTGTCACCGTTCCGAACGCTCCACTGGTTGGCGTTCTGTTCGGGGGGTTGAAGCTCGCCTGATTAAATGAATTGTAAATTTCCGCCCGGAACTGGACCTTCACACGTTCGGTGACGGGAAATGTCTTGAACAGCGACCAGTCCCAAGCGCGCTGGCCGTCTCCCCGGATTCCGCTGAAACGAAGCGGGAATTGCTGGTAGTTGAACTGCAATTGCCGTGCCGCGTCCCGGACGAACCCTTCGGTAGCAAACCAACGATCCACGCTCCGCTCACTGCCGGACAGCGGCACAGCCTTGATGTCGCCAATGAATATCGCGTTCCCGAATCCAAGCGGCGGGCCCGATTGCACAATCACCACGCCATTCAGTTGCCAGCCACCCACGAAGAGGCCGGCCGCTTTCGGAATCCCCCTGGCAAACCGGCGCCCGCGGCCCAACGGAATCTCCCAGATGCCACTTGCCGAGATGCGGTGCGGGCGATCGGAATCCGAGATCACTTCGGAGGGCCGTGAATCGGCCGCATTCAGAAACTCGATCGCTTCCATGAACTTCGACCAGACGTAAGAAAACTGCAGGCTCAATCCATTTTTCATGCGGCGTTCACTGCGCAACTGGAGCGAGTGATACCACGAGTACCCATCCGGAACCACGGCGCTGAGATTGCCGAACTGCGGGTAGGGCCTTAGCAGATTGGCGCGAGTCACGGTGCGCGAGTAGGAGGGGCCGAGCCCGAAGAACGGACTGGTGAATTGCTGCGACAACGAGTTAATCAACGCCTGGTCGCGTACCTGCGACCTTCGCAGATACTCACTGGGCGTCGCATTGAAGTCTCGCGAAATCCCCAGCCGCGTCCCGCGGTTAGCCACGTAGGCGCCTTCAACCAGGAACTGCCCGCGCAGCATGTGCTGCGCGCTGAAGGACCAGCGTTGCGAGTACCCGTGCTTCAGGTTCGGATCGTAGAAGGAAAAGCTCTGCCCCAAGCTGGTTGCAAGGCCCGCGGCGGCGCCCTGGACCGGAATCATCCCCTGCGGGAACGGATTGGCGTTGGTGGCGATGAACGTCAGCCCGTTGTCAAGCGAGGCCTGGATGGGAGTCGACTGGCTGAAGCCCGTCTGTTGCGGAGTCGTACGGTTCACGCCGATGCTGTCGAAGTAGGTACCATAACCGGCCCGGATCACCGTCTCTCCGGCCACCTTGTAGGCCAGCCCCGCGCGGATGAGGAAGTTGTCTTTTTCGCCCTTGAACGGACTCCGGCCATTGCCGTCGCGCGAGACAAAGCGCAATCCGCCGGTAGTCTGGAACGCGGACGGGGCAATCTCGGGAATCGGATTCAGCGCGTAACTCGCGCGTGCCTGCGCCTCGATCGGGTTCGGTGTGGAGAAGTCATAGCCAGCCACCAGCCGGTCATACCGCTCGGTGACCGGGTTCTCGTACTCATAACGCAGGCCGAGGTTCAGTGTGAGGCGGGAATTCACACGCCAATCGTCCTGGAGGAACATTCCCAGATACTTGTCCTGAAGCGCGGTGGTGGCGGTTCGTTCCATCTGTCCGTCCGGAATGCCGAGCAGCATGGATGCCAACTCCTGACCGATCGGCGAGGCCGGGGCGTTATCCAAAGGCCCGCGCGTGAAGGCGGTCGAATAGTTGAGATCGGGTGAGTTCGCGAGCGGGGTGCGGGTGCCGAATCCCCTGTATAGCCGCGCGTCCGCGCCGTAACGGAGGCTGTGGGGCCCGCGGGTCTGAGTCAGGTTCGCCAGCAGCGTGTGGGTAACGGTGCTGTTAGCCCCGTCGCCATTGTTCCATTCCGCCAGCGGCGAATAGGCCCCGGTGCGGACTCGTGGCACCGTGGATAATGCCGGGTCAACGAGGCTGGCCAATGCTCTCGAAAACCCGAGCCTGGTCAGGTCCGTTCCTTGAGTTTGCCTGGCCTCCCCCATGTCCCCATAAGACAAACCATAGCGGACATTGAGCACCATCGAAGGGCTCAGGATCAGCACGTCGTCAAGCGCCAGTCCCCTCCGGGCCGACCGGGTATTGAACCGCGACACTGGAAGGCCATAACGGTCCTGGCCGCTGATCCAGTCGTAATCGTGGATGCGGAAGAAGATCCGGTGCCCTTCGTGGAACTGATGGTCCAGCCGCCCGAAGTTCGTGTTGTGCTGCTGCTTCCGCACGTCCGAGTAGAAGTGGTTGTTTGCGCCATCGTTTCTGCCCGGCTGATTCGGAAGCGGGAACAGGTTCACCAGATTCAATCCCACCGGGTCCAGCATGCCGCGGGGAATGACGTTGCCGGGGATCGGATCGCGCTGAACGCGTCCGCCGGAAACAGCGCGCGCCGTGAAGGGATTGTAGATCTGATAACGGCCGCCATTCGGGATGGCGAGCAAGGCGGAGAAGTCGCCAGAGCGTTGCGCCACGGTTGGCACTGTGTTCGTCGACGACGTGGGGCGACCCCACTGATTGCCCTCGTAGGCGTAAAACCAGAACGTTCTGTTGCGTCCGTCGTAGACCCTGGGAATCAAAACCGGCCCGCCCGCGGAAGCCCCGTAGCGGCTGTCCTGATACACCGGCGGCTTCGCCGCGTTCCTGTTCTCAAACCAGTTGGGGGCGTCCAATGCGGAATTGCGGAACCAGTAGCGGAGATCTCCGTGCGCCTGATTGGTTCCGCTCTTCGTGCTGATGTTTACCGTTGCCCCCGGGGTGTGCCCGAAAGTGGCGTCGTAGGGCGAGACCTCCATGCGGAACTCGGAAACCGCGCTCGAAGGCGGTATGAAGGCCACGCGGATCCGGCCGTCGCCCAGATCGGCCGTGGTGTTGCTGATGCCATCGATCTGGAACTCCGTGCTGAACCGTGGGCCGCCGGCGACAGCCATCTGCGAGGTGCCGCTGGGCGAAGACGCTTTCATCGCCCGCAGATTCGTCAGATTCACGACCTGCGGGGAGAGCCGCGTCAGTTCCATCGGGTTGCCTCCACGCTGTGGCAGTTCCTGTAGTCTTCGCTGGTCCATGAACGAGCCCATGGAAGAAGTTCCGGTTTCGAGCAACGGGGCAGCGCCGCTCACTTCGACGGTTTCGCTTACGTTGCCAAGTTCCAGCCTAATCGGCAAGTCGAGCGTTTCGCCGACCCGGACTTCAACCTTGTCCATAGATACTTTCCTGAAACCCGCGAACTCGGCGGTCACGCGATACGTACCCGGAATCAGGAAGGGCAAACGGAACCCGCCGTTCGCGGCGGAGACCGCAGCCGTGGCGATCCCGGTTTCGACGTTCGACGCACGGATGTTGACGCCCGCGACAGCTGCGTCCGACCCGTCGATGACCCGGCCCGCGATAACGCCTCGCGATTCCTGCGCGGCCGCAACGGCAGCGGCCAGCGCCACTGTCATGACTACGTTGAAATGACCAGTGTTCGCCACCTGAACCTCCGTTACAATTATCCGCCATGCTTCGTAGTAAGTCGGGCGCGATCGCGCGGACCGGCACATTACCGTAGCGATTCGAGATAGACTTGTGGGATCTCACGGGCGCCAGTTCCCGCCGGGAAAGCTGTTCGGGGAAACGGGGGTAGCCGCACGATGAAACGCAGGGATCTGATCAGAACGGCCGGGTGGATGGCCGCCGGGGGTGCAGCCGGCGGAAATCTTCTGATGGGAAGTCAAGCCCCGTCCGGAGCCCTGTCCACGGGAAAGAAGCCCAACATCATCTTCATTCTCGCGGACGACCTCGGCATCGGCGATGTCGGCTGCTACGGGGCGGACAACTTTCAGACGCCGAATATCGACAGGCTTGCGCGCGGCGGCGTTCGTTTCACCAACGCCTACACCGCTCCATTGTGTGGTCCTTCACGCGCGCTCATCCTGACCGGACGCTACGCGTTCCGCACTGGGGCGACGAATCAGGACGCCACCGGACGCATGAAACCGACGGAAAGCATGTTACCGGCGGTCCTCAAACAGGCGGGTTACGTGTCGGCCGCGATTGGGAAATGGGGACAACTGCCACTCGGACCAGGCGAATTCGGATTCGATGAGTACCTGAAGTTCACAGGCAGCGGAGTTTATTGGAACACTCAGGTT
>SYKU01000161.1 GCA_005808865.1 Acidobacteriota bacterium | reverse complement strand
GATCCCGTTGCTGCAAAAGATCCTGGCCTGTGAATTTCCAATTTCGCCGAAGTTGGATCCGGTGCTCCAAATCTAACCGTCAAAACGCCCCAAAAACGATGTCACGCTGACGCGAAACGACCTCTAACTTCGGAATTCAGGATTACTACGCTCGATGAACTCCGGGAGTGCCGTCGAGCGCCGCTTTCACCTCATCCCGGACGATAGCGCGGAGTTCGCCCGGATCGAGTGTTACGCGAATACTCTCGCCTTTCTTCCCTTTGGGAGGGGCGATGTTCAGTTTGTCGAAACGCTTCTTGATCCGCCGGTTCATTTCCCGACCTACGATCCACTGTTTGTTCGGAAGCGTGCGAAATCGGGCCTTAATGAAGACGGCGCCGTCGAAAATCTTGTCGACTCCCATCATTTCGAGCGGCGCGAGGATCGCGTCACGATAAGGCTCCTCTAACATCAACTCCGCCGCCGTAAAGTTGATTGCCTCAATCGCGCTGTCCGCGTCTTCCTTGTAAGGGACTTCGACGTCGAACACATAATACGAATACTGAAGAGTGAGGTTCGCGAGCGAGGTGATTGCGCCGTTGGGGAACACGTGCACAGCACCGTCACCTGCCCGCAGCACCGTTGTACGAAGGTTGATCTCTTCCACGAGCCCGGTTACACCGTTGATAATCGCAATGTCGTTGATGCGGACCTGATTTTCGAGGAGCATGAACAGGCCCGTGATGATGTCCCTAACCAGATTCTGCGCACCGAAACCAACCGCCAGGCCGACCACTCCGGCGCCGGCCAGAATGGGCCGGACGTCAATGCCGACCTCGCGTAGTCCCACGACCAAGGCGAGGCCCCAGATCATCGCGCCAACGAGTTTTTTGAAGATCTCGCTGATGGTATTGGCGCGCTTCTCGATCTCGACTTGCGAGGTAAGTTCCGCTTGCGGACGCCGCTTCATGGCTTCGATGAAATGAGCGCGGACGGACGCGAGCAACAGGCGGGCGAGGCGATTCGCGATCCACGCCGCGATCAGAATGACGAGGGTGCGGAACAGACGCTCAGCGAACAGCGTCAGAATATCGGGATTCGGGAACTTCCAAAAGTGCGGTAGTGACACTTGTTGGATTATAGATCGCGGACGCTACGGAATGCCCGCATGCCGCTTTAGAATCTGGGGGAGATTCATCGAGAACGCGGAGCGCGCCATGACCGCGTCGCAGCCTGTGGCCTCGGCTTCGCGCTTGAGGTCAGCCTGCACGTGCGAGAGGTATCCGAGGAGGCTGATATGGCGCGTTTCCGTATCGGCCTTCAGCGTCCGCAGCACCCGCAGCGGATCCACGGCGTCGAAATTGAGATCGAAGATGATGAGGCATGGGCACTCCTTTGCCTTTCCCATGACAGCCTCGCCGTTCGTGACGAATTCAATGGCAATCCCCGCCTTCTTGGCCGTCTCGGCGATCTTGACCGAGAAGAAGAGGTCGGCGACGACGGCGAGAATCTTTTTTCCCGGATTGTGCATGTGACCGCTTTCATCGTACCTCGATGCCGCTCAAGAGGCTCAACGTGTACGGCAAACCGGCGCAGTCGCGCCGGGCGAGGTTCCTCGCCCGCTTCCTGGGAGGTGGGTTCGCCTCCGCAGACTACGGGATCACCGCCTGTGCGAGGCTGAAGCTGTAGCTGGTAGCGGCGAGATTCTGGATCGCTCCGGTTTCCGTCAACGAAAAACGAGTGACAGTGGGCGGGACCTCCAGGTAAAGCCGCACCACGGTAGAAGCGCCGATATCCAGGGTCTCGATCGGCCATGGCGGCGGAGCGGCTAGCGTCACTTGCCCGGTGCCGGAAATTGTCCGCGGAACAATCCGGTCGATACTGAGATTGCGGCCATGCCCCGATCCTGTATTAGTGAGTCTCAAATCCAGCCAAAGCACTCCCGGCGCGTAAGGACCTTTCGCAATCACGGTGCCGGAAATCGCGGGCCGTCCGAGGATGACAGTAACGCTGGCGGGCGCGGAGCCGATGATGCCGCTCACATCCTGGAAGCGGAACGTGACGGCCGTCGTGCCGAGCGGGAACAATCTGGTGTCAAGGACATCGACTCCGCCGATCTGCGGTGTGAGCCTCGCGGGGGGACGGGTCTTCGTTATCGGTGGCAGAGCCGCCGCGCAGGAAGGCGAACAAGGCTGGTGAAGTCGAGGCTCGGGCGCCGAGCAAGTCAGTTGCGGGAATCGTCAGGTTTTGGGGGGGCGTCACTACCGGCGGCGTTGCGTCGAAGCGCGTGGAAATCCTGCCCCAGCTTGTTGGAGTAACGGTACCCAAGAGGGAAGTGAGAGGCAGGGGAAGAGTACCATCGGAATTCATGACCCACAGATTTCTGCCCGTTCCCTCGACGAGATCTAGTGGGGATGAATAGGCAATTGACATTCCGTCCGGTGACCACAGAGGATTCTTTTCGTTGACCTCGTTGGAATATTCGCCGGCGGCGAAGAGGAGGCCGGTCAAGCGGCGGATGTTGTCGAATCTGGGAACCGGGCTCGGAGTGAAATCGGCAACATGGATGCGAGAAGTTTTTGTGAATGCCACCTTGGTTCCGTTCGGCGACCAGGCAACGCGGTCGTCGAACCCGGCGGCTGCGACCACGGAGACGGGTGGCGCGGTCCCGTCGTCCCGCACGATCCATCGGGATCGCGGTATGCCGCCGGAAGCCGCGAACGCGATCCACACGCCGTCGGGAGACCATGAAGGGAAGGACAGTTGGATATCGGCGAGGCTGAAGTTGGGGTCGGTTCCACGGCCCAGGTCGGCGAGACGCCGGATGTTGGTTCCGTCGGCGTTCATCAGCCAAAGCTTGTGTCTTTCCGGCGCGAAGTTCGCTATTTCCGATCCCGTGAAAACGATCTGACGCCCGTCCGGGGACCAGTCCAGATGTGAGATGTACAACAGGGGGGAGCCGAGTTGTTTCCCGGAGCCATCTGGATTCATGATTACAATGAACTGGCCGTCACTGTAAAGGCGGTTGGCGACATAAGCAATGCGCGCGCCATCCGACGAGAAACGCGCGTCGAGGGCACCAGTGATCGGGTTTCCGCCGACGGAGAACTGAAATAAGGAGGCGTTCGCCAGATAGTCGGTGAATCCGCTGGCGTTTGGAGAGATCCGGTGTAGTTGTGGGAGAAAGCTGGCTGAGGCAAAGTTGGCCTCCGCGCTATGGTAGCTATAGGTGAACAGGATGTGTCCGCCGGGCCGCGAAGGCAACAGGGGCGAAACAGTTGGTTGCTGCTCCCAAGCAACTTCCGCGCGAACGCCCCACGGCACCGTCGAGGGATCCACATCGTTCATGTGCAAGATGCGTAGGGGGTTCGACCCGTCGGCGTTGATCGTTTCCACGGAATACCCGGGACCGTCGGCGAGTGAGTAGGAGAGTTTCCGAGAATCCGGAGACCAACGAGGATGGCTTCGTACACCCACTCCGGTCAAGCGAATGATCCCTGATCCAGCTCCCGGCACGTACAGTCCGATGGAACCGCAACCGGTGCATCCGACGCGTGATGCGTAGGCAATGCGCAAGGAAGCCATCCACAACCTTCGCCACTCCGGATGTTCGAAAGCCGTGGCCATCCTCGAATTGCGCGACGGCGTCGTGTTCCTCGAAATCAGCGACAACGGCGGCGGTTTCCCAGCCGGCGATGCCCCCGCCGGGCACGGCTTGGCCAGCATGCGGGAGCGGGCACGCCGTCTCGGGGGCAAATTGGAAATCGAGTCTAACACCGGAGGGACCGCTGTTCGCGCGAAAATACCGGTTGGCCGCTCTTTTCTACGTAGTAAGGTAGGGGAGAACCTCTCGAAATTGGATTAAGCTTTCGTCAATGATTCGCGTCGCCATCATCGAGGACCAGCCCGACATCCGGGATGGACTAGCCTCGTTGATCGAATCCACGCCCGGCCATTCAATGTCAGGCAGCTTCGCCTCCATGGAAGAGGCCCTCGCGGTACTAACTCCGACTTCCGCCGACGTCGCGCTCGTCGATCTTGGGCTACCGGGAATGTCCGGTACCGAGGGAATACGCCGCCTGAACGAGACCTGCCCGGACCTGCTCCTGGTCGTGTTGACAGTTTATAACGACGACGAACGAATTTTCGAGGCGCTCTGCGCGGGGGCTTCTGGTTACCTGCTGAAGAAGACCGCCCCGGACCGGTTGCTCGAATCGATTCGGGAAGTCGTGAATGACGGTTCACCCATGTCGCCGGAGGTGGCGCGCCGCGTGGTCTCGCTGTTCCGAAAGGTTCGCCCGCCGGATCGAGCTGAGCACCGTTTAACGCCCCACGAAATAAGGCTCCTGAAATTGCTTGTCGATGGGCACAGCTATCGGAGCGCGGCCGCGAAGTTGGGTGTCACCCAGCACACCGTCAGCTTCCACCTCAGGCAGGTCTACGCGAAACTGCAGGTCCATTCCAAATTGGAAGCGGTCGCCCGAGTGATGCGTGCCGGAGTTATCCGCTGAACTGAATTGCGCGCCACTTGCTCGCGACCCGCCGCGACCGACTATCGAGCGGCAGGGGGCGCGACGGGATGAGCCGGCAGGCGGACCTGTACGGTGACACTCTCATCGGCTGTGTCGCCGCCGGTACCCGCAATCGTCAGACGGTATTCGGTTTTCTTTCGGGGCTGATCAACCAGACAGTCTCCTTTCGGAGACCCGCCATGGAGAAAATATCCAGGGTTGCCCTTTACCGCGATGGCCTCTTTTGCCTTGAAGCAAAACGCGACCGTCTCCCCCGGAGCAACTTCCTTGGCGCTGACCGACAGATCCGTGAACCGTGGAAGCGGTTCGGTTACCGTGACGGTCACGGATCGCGAAATTTTCCCGGTCTCCCCGTTCTCCGCGATCAGAGTGAAGGTTGAGGTGGCGGTGGGGGTTATCGAGATGCACCGGCTTAACGAAGGCCGGATGTTTTCGATCATGGGAGTAATACGCACCGCGGCCGCGTTCTCGACGCCGTAGCACAACTTCGCGCTTTCTCCGCGGGGCAGGGCTGCCTTGGTTGCGTAGAACTGGGTGATACGCACTGACTCCTGGGCGTTTTTCCGGTTTGCTTGAGTAACCCGGTCGTATTGAGTACAGCATACGGAAAATGCGATGGCCACGGATTGGAGGAATGTGATCCGCGCGTTCCACTCGACGCGCCGGTTACGCCCGGTCATCTTGAATCCTCTGCGCTGTAGGTGCCATTCTGAGCGCGGATTCTTGACGCGAAGATGCCGTTTCTGTTGTTGGGGAAAATGATAAAAGTCGCGCATCGGGGAGTCATGCTAGAAAAATAGCACAATGTTCAGGGTCCTGCCGGTGGATGGAAGCAGGGGGGCACGGCGGAAGGCCGGCGCAATTTCGCGGCGCCTCGCCGTAAGGGGTTGTCTCTCGCTACGCGTCCTAATACTCAAACTGCGCAAAGATCTGAACTTGCCTCGGCATGGCGCTCTCGATCAGGGAACCCCATCCTGCGAGGCGTCCGGCGGGTGACGCGTAGGCTTCGCTCAAGCGGATCGGATTCACGTGGTTTAGCGCGTTGAAGCTCTCCACCCCGAACTGAAGACGGGCGCGGTTGTCGCGGAATGGAATCGTTTTCATGAGGCGGGCATCCAGGCTGATGGTGGCAGGGCCGAGAGACGGATTGCGCCTAAGCCCGGCCGGGCGGGCGGTGATCGGGTAGGCGCCAGTCAGAGCGGGATCGTATGTCAGCAGGGCGTTCAACGGCCGTCCACTACCGGCGATGAATGCCGGCGCAAGAGTCCACTCTTCGAGCAGCCCTTTCAGCCACTCAGGGCGGGCAAGATTGACTAGGGGCAGCTCAAAGACGGAACTTGCGGCGAAGCGTTGCGCCTGGTACTGACGGCTGCGAGCCCAATCGGCGCGGATGTTGTTTGGTTGCGATGGGTGCTCATCGAAATCCGATCCATCGTCCCAGGCGCGGCCGAGATTGTAGCTGATGAGGACGGCCACGCCTTGGACGGCTCTTCGATTGTAGGCAATGGAGACACCCCGATAGTCGGAACGGCCTGTCTGCTCCAGAAGATAGAGCGGCGGCAAGGTGAGCGCTGCGTTGCGCGTGCGTGGCAGGTGGTATCCGCGGACGAAGTTCGACTCGATGTGCAGTGTCGCCGTCGGGCCGAAGCCGCGTTCCCAGCCGAAACTGAACTTGCGTCCCTTCGCGGTTTGAAAATCCTGGGTTGCGGCCCATCGCGCGGCGATTTCAGGACCCCCGCCGGCGCGCAGATACTCGGTGGCCTGCCCGCCACCCTTCTGAACCACATCGTTGAGGTAGGCCAGCGGGTAGCGGTCGGCAAAGAGTCCGAAACCGGCGCGAACAATCCAGGGAGTCTTCGCGCTGGGACGCCAGGCAAGGCCGAAGCGGGGGCTCCAGTTGGCCGGGGATTCAGGCACGCCCGCGGGCATGGTCTGTTTGTCGTAGCGTAGACCGGCTTCGAGCAGCAAGCCTTCACGCGCCTGCCAGCGCTCCTGGAGCCACAGGCCGACAGGCACGGTGGTCATGGAAGTACGGGCCTCGCCGCGCACCTGCCAGAACATCGCGGGCGCGTGTTGTTCGAAGGCTTCGAGAGTGGGGTACAAATAAACTCCCGCGAAACGATTGGTGAGACGGCCGTTGAAAAAGACGCCGTGCACGCTCCACCCGGCGCTCAGGCGGTGGCGCCCGGCGGTAGCATTCACTTGTTCGACAACTTCGCCGTGAGTCTCTTTGCGCTCCGAGTTCATTCGCGGCGATTCGCCGAAACTGACTACGCCGGGGATTTCGACAAGGGGCCCGGCGCCATTGGGCCAAAGGCGCTGTTCACGGCGTCCGTATTGCACCCTGATTTCGTTGACCACGGCCGGCGAGGCGACGCGCATCCAGCTGCCGGCAATCGAATGGTCCTCTGTGTGGCTGTTGCCAGCGGCCGAACGGTCCTGAAAGTTCTCCGGACCCTGGACATCGCCGAGAACGCGGCCACGTGACCATCCATAGCGGATCGCAAGGGCGTCCTTAACGCCGAGTTGGTGGTTGAGCTTGAAGGTGACATCCGCGCCCCGCTGCGAGGTGGGATAGAGTCCCCGGTACACTGCCGCTCTGCCCGGGACGCGGTTGATGCGGCCGATGGCCCACTCGGGCGTTTCAGACCATTCCTCGGAGGTCTCCCGTTCGAGCTCGGCGGCTATAGCGAAGAAGGTCCGGTCCCGGAGTATGGGTCCCAAGATGGATGTGCCCGGCTGCCTGCGGCTGAACTCGGGACGTCGCGCGACGTCCGCTTCGGTCTTGCGGGCGTTCAAAGCGCCGGTTTGAAGAAACCAAGTCGCGTCCCCGTGCCACATGTTGACGCCCGTGCGAGTGACTACGTTGATAAGTCCGCCTGCCGCTCCGCCGAACTCCGCCCCGGTACTGATTCCGGCAACACGGAACTCCTGAACCATTTCGAGGCCGACGGCGACCCGGTTACCGCCGGTCGTTTCATCGCGGTTGTCCACGCCATCGATACTGATGCCATTATTTCTGGCTCGGATACCGGCAAAGGTGAACCCGCTATCGGCAAGCGGGCCTCGAATGCCGGTCATGGAGCGCTGTTGCGCGCCCGTGGCCGATTGGGCAAGGCCTGGGGCGAGGGCGACGAAGCCGAGGTAATTTCGCCCCCGTGAGGGCGACTCCTCGATGCGCTCGCCGCCGAGAGCGACGCTGGCTGAAGTAGCTGCCGCTTCGAGAACATCAGGCTGCTCTCTGACATCGAGCGACGAGGTGACGCCAACCACGGATAGTGTCCAGCGTTGTGTGACGGTCTGGCCAATTGAAATGGGAAACGCGGGCACGTCAAGCGGAGAGAACCCGTCCCGCTCCATGTGAAGGGTCCATTCGCCGGCTGAAAGCGCGTCCAGATAGAAGCTGCCCTTGGCGTCCGATAAGGTGGTCCTGAGAATGCCGCGATCGGTGTTGCGGGCCGAGATACGCACGCCCGGAATGGCTGCGCCCGTGGGGTCGGCGGCCGAGCCCTGAATCGCTCCGAAGGTCGCTGGGGCCTGAGCGGACACGAGGGCCGGGGAACACAAGGCCGCAAATACAAAAAGCGCGAGGCGCGTCACAAGGACAGAATACCGAAACCGCGACGGTCGAAAGCGCTCCGCGCCGGAAGTCCGCCTCACGCAGTACGAAGATCGTGTCCGGACATCTCCCTCGGCTGCTTCACGCCGAGCACGCCGAGTATGGTCGGCGCGATGTCCTCGAGCGCGCCACCGGCGCGAAGCTTGCACCCGGAATCGTCCACCAGAATAAACGGGACCGGGTTTGTCGTGTGATAGGTGTGCGGTTGGCGCGTGACCGGATCGATCATCAATTCCGCGTTTCCGTGATCGGCGCTGATAATCCAGGCTCCGCCCTTCCGGCGAATCAGGTCGTAGATGCGGGCGAGGCACCTATCGACGGCTTCGACGGCGCGCGTCGTCGGGTCCATCTGGCCGGAGTGGCCCACCATGTCGGCATTGGCGAAGTTCAGCACGATCAGGTCATGCAGCCCCGCCTCGATCGCGGCGACGGTGCGGGCCGT
>SYKU01000160.1 GCA_005808865.1 Acidobacteriota bacterium | reverse complement strand
CGCCGCGGCAAGTGCGGCAAGCGATCGACGACTTTGTTGAAGTCTACAACGAAAAGGCAGCGCCGTTTGAATGGAAGAAGGCAGTCGTGTTCCCTTCCGGCCCCAAAGCCAAGTACTTTGACTTATGCAACTAGGTACTAGCTCCGGCGGACGTCACTCAAGGTTCTGTACCAGTTCAGGTGACGACGGCCCAGGGAAAGAGCGATCTGGTAAACGCATCCGCGTCCGCTCTGTCCCCGGCGCTCTTCACCTTTACTGAGAAAGGTGTACCGCGTGTGGCTGCCGTTCGCGCGGATGGTGCATACATCGGGCCGACGCTGCCTGCAAAGCCCGGTGAGACAGTCCTGCTTTACGGCACAGGCTTCGGTCCTACCGCGCCTCCCAGCCCGATCGGTCAACTGGTCAACGCTGCTCCCTTGGCAAGTCAGGTAACCGTGCGAATAGGCGGCATGGCGGCGGACACGCAGTTTGCGGGCATTGTAGGTCCCGGACTCTACCAGTTCAACGTTGTGGTGCCGAGCGTCCCGAATGGGGACAACGCCGTCCGAGTGGAAATCGGGAGTGAATTCTCTCAGGCGAATGTATTTCTATCCGTTCAGCGGTGACGTTTCTTCGCGCGGGCCTTGCTTGGCATGGTTTCAGGTCGCCCCGTGGTTGGTGATAGACATGTCTTGACATATCTTAGGCCTAAGTTTATACTTGGGTTCATGGCAACCAAGATCCCGAAGGCAGTCTTGAAATACTTTCAGAAGACTGGAGCCGAGGGCGGCAAGGCGCGTGCTGAGAAGCACTCGAAGAAGCAATTGAGCGAGTGGGCGAAACTGGGCGGGCGTCCCAAGGGAAGCGGCAAGAAGCAAGCGAAGAAAGGGGGCAAGTGATGTCGGTTTATCGTCCGAAGCGAAGCGGCGAGACGTCGAAGAACTACGTCTGCGAATTCGTGTATCAGGGCAAACGGTTTCAGGAATCGACGGGCGCGACCAGCAAGACGGTAGCGAAGGAATACGAGAAGCGGCGCAAGGCTGAAATGGAACGGGCCGCAGCGGGCATGCCTACGGAACAAAAGTCGATGCGCATTCGAACCGTCGCGGAGGTGACCAAAGCATATCTCAACGGCTACAGATTGGCTCACAGGCCTTCGAGCGTCGATTTCGCAACGTTGCGACTGGGAGTCGTGGATCGGCTTCTCGGCAGTACCGTGCTGTCGGATTTGACGGAAGAGCGAATGCGCGACTACGTCCGCCAGCGGCAGGCCACCAGCGCAAGTGGGCGGACCATCAATATGGAACTTGGCGAACTGTCACGGGCCATTGGTCGCACATGGCGTGAGCTTTGGCCGCGCGTCAAGAAACTGGAAGAGCGCAAAGACGGTGGCAGGGCGATATCACCCGACGAGCAAAGCAGGCTACTTGACGCTACAGCAACGTTGCGTTCGGCCGTGGTCCGCACGGCGATACCTCTGCTTATGTTGACCGGTCTTCGTTCGGGAGAAGCATTGAGCCTTCGATGGAAACAGGTCAACCTGTTTGACCGCCACATCACAGTGGGCCGTGCGAAGACCTCCAGCGGAACGGGCCGCGTGATCCCGATTAATGATGATTTGGCGAGCTTGCTCGCGTCTCACCGGGCGTGGTTCGTTGAACGCTTCGGAGAACCGCAACAGGACCAATGCCTATTTCCGTTTGGCTCACCGCAGCCGACTTCACCAGACAGACCGGTAACGGACATCAGTTCAGGATGGGATCTTGTGCGGGCCGCAGCCGGCGTTTCCTGCCGATTACACGACTTGCGGCACACGTTCTGTACGCGTCTTGCCGAGGCGGGCGTCCCCGAATCCACAATGCTCGCGTTGATGGGTCACATGAGCCGGGCGATGCTGGAACGGTACAGCCACATTCGAATGGCAGCGAAACGGGAAGCAGTTGCGGCGATTACCTTGCGCCCAAGCATCGCGAATTCCGAGGTAGTCCCTGTGAAAGTCCCTGTAGTAGCGCCGCCGGACCTGATTCAATAACCCGCAACTACTTGACAAATTTGGTGGGCCCTGTAGGATTTGAACCTACGACCAACGGATTATGAGTCCGCGGCTCTAACCGCTGAGCTAAGGGCCCCTGGCCGGAAACGACGCGACGGCACTCTTCTCATCTTAGCGAATCGGAGGCCCGCGCGAACTCGAAAAAAGGCCGAAGGGCGTTCGATATCCTCACCGGACAGCGTGGAACGTACCGGTCAGGCGAGAGTCTCGCGGAGAGCCCTTGCGTTTTTCGGAAATCCAATCAGATCCCCAAGTCCCCAAGAGTGCACCGCAAGCGCTATGGCAGCGGATAAGCAAACCTCCCTGCCAGCATGGTTTTTCCGGAGCCATGTTCTCAGTTCAATCCACCGCGATGCGGACAGCGCCGACTGGGAAGAGCCAGTTCGCCGGTGCCGGGCCATACGAACGGGACGGGTTCCCCTTGGAGTAACCGGCTATGATGTTCTGCACTCCGGCGCCTGCAATCATTCCAACCCGTCCAGGGATCGGAACTTCGGCTTGGCGGCCTGAAAGGTTTGGAACCAATGGCGCCTGTTCGTGATGGTGCTTCTCAAGGCATCCGTGCTCACGCAGGGTCGATTTTTTTGACTTGCCGCTTCGTCTTTCGAACTCATCGTGTTCTCATAGCCCCACGCTGCCGGTCTTTGGCTCGGTTACAAAATGATGGAACCGATTGGGCGCCAATCGAGCGGCTCCGTCCTCGAGCACTCAGCGAAGGACCCGCACGCGTGGACAGGGATCGCCGCGCCCGCCTGGGCGCGATCGAGCCGCCGCGGCCGGCGGGACACCGGCAACAACAGGCAGGGCACTGGCGCGCGAAATCCTGCAGAGGTGGCAAGACAAGCTGTATGGCGCTGTCAGTAGCGGGTCGCTCGCTGCACTCCCACGGGCGCGGCAGAGCCAGGAAGAGCGCGTCCGTTCGCGAGCCGTAGCCCACGGCAAATCGCGTACCCGTGTATTCGGCCGAAAGCGGTTCGAGTCGCTCTACGGCCTCACCCATGATGAACTTCTCCGAACTGACGGCACTGGCGATTCCAGCGGGAAATGCCTAACGCAGCTGCGCGTGGCAGCCGCCAGATCCGCCACGGGAATCTTTATTTCCGGACGATGGGATTCTTGAAGCCGGCAGCTTCCAATTCCGTCTTTGTTTTCGCGAGGGCTTCGCCGTCCCGCAGAGGACCGACCAGAACGCGCACGAGTTCGGAATCCTTCGGACCTGGGCCGAGAATCGCGGAGAACCCTTTCTTCCGAAGACTCTCGGCGATAACCTCCGCCTCGGATTGCTTGACAGCAGAAACCTGAAGGTACATCTGGCCGGCAACAGGCTCGGAAACCGCGTTTGGTTTAGCGGCTTCCGCGGCGGCGGCCTTGGGCTGCTCGGCGGGCGGCGGAGGATCGGATGCCCCGGCCGCCGGTTGTGTGCCCCGCGTTCCGGCGTCAGGTTCCGGTTTCCGCTCCTCGCTCGCGGACCTGGATTCCCCGCGCGGCATTACCACCGCAGGCGGAGCCGTGTCGGTAACGGGCGCCTTCTGCGAGGCGGTCGTACCTGCCGCGGAAATCGAGTTCCGACCCACGATGTAGCCCATCGTGAATACGACGGCGAACAGGATCACAACCAGGAAAAATACGCTGAGTAGCTGCCGGTTGCCCAGCACTAACTCGAATTCGCCGTCTTCGTTTTTAGCCATTCTTCAGTCAATCCTGCTTCGGTTCGGCCGCCCGATCCAGAGCGCGTCCTAAGGACGAGAATATATCGAGCGGGAGGGGAAACACAATCGTCGTGTTCTTTTCCGTACCGATCTCGACCAGCGTCTGGAGGTACCGCAACTGGATGGCGGCAGGCTGCTTTTGAATGACCTCGGCGGCCATTGCCAGCTTCTCGGCCGCCGTAAACTCTCCCTCGGCGTGAATGATCTTGGCGCGGCGCTCGCGCTCGGCTTCGGCTTGACGGGCGATGGCGCGGATCATCTGTTCCGCGAGATCCACCTGTTTCACCTCCACCATGTTCACCTTCACCCCCCAAGGCGCGGTGTGCTGATCGAGAATCGATTGCAGTCTCAGGTTGAGCTTCTCACGCTGCCCCAGCAGTTCATCGAGTTCGACTTCGCCCAGCACGCTCCGCAGCGTGGTCTGGGCGAGCTGCGAAGTGGCGTAGAGAAAATTCGATACTTCGACCACCGCGAGCCGCGGCGCAAGAACGCGGAAGAAAATCACCGCGCTCACCTTGACCGTGACGTTGTCCCGCGTCACCACGTCCTGCGGCGGGACCTCGAGCGTATCGACCCTCAACGAAATGCGCACCAAGCGGTCGATGGGCGCGAATACGAGAATCACGCCGGGACCCTTAGGTTCCTGGAGGACGCGGCCCAGCCGGAAGATAACGCCGCGCTCATATTCTGCGAGGATCTTTATCGACGAGAGAAGATAGAGGACGACTATGACGGCCACTATAAGGGGTAGTTCGAACATGATTCAGCCTCCTGTTGCATTCACCACTTCTTCTTCCACGGTGAGGACCAACCCGGTCACCGCAGTGACCCGGACGCGGGAACCGGCGCCGATGGGGTGCGGCGCAACGGCGTCCCAGTATGCCCCCTGCACGGACACTTTGCCCTCCGGCGCAATCGCCGTTACGGCCGCGCCTCGTTCGCCGACAAGGGCGGAGGAACCGGTCACCGACTTCAACCGGCGCGCGCGAACGACGAGCCGCAGCAGGAACGATGTGATGATCGCGAACGGAAGGGCGACCGCAAGGGCTGTCGACAGCCGGACCCGCATTTCGGGCACTGGGCCGTCAATGAGAAGCACCGCTCCGAGCACCATGGAGAGCGTTCCGCCGGCGGCGAGGATGCCATGCGATATGATCTTGGCTTCGAGAATGAACAGCCCGAGAGCAAGAAGGAGCAGCGCCGCTCCGGTCCAGTTGACTGGCAGCAGCGAGATGCCGGCGAGGCCGAGAACCACTAGTACGGAACCCGCCACGCCGGGCAGAATGAGCCCCGGAGCCGAGAATTCCACGTAGATCGCAAGCGCCCCGAGAACGAGCATGAGCAGCGCGATATTCGGATCGGCAATCGCGGAAAGCACTTTCTGCCTGGCGCTTCTTTCGTAGTCCGCAACCGTCGCGCCGGCCAGATGCAGCGTTCGCTTCGAACCGTTGAAGCGGGTGATTTCGCGCCCGTCAAGCTGCGCAAGCAATTCGCGTTCGTCGCGGGCGATGAGATCGATCAGTTTCAGCTCGAGTGCTTCCCGTTCCGTGAAGGACTTGCTTTCGAGAACAGCCTTTTCGCCCGCGGCCGCGTTGCGCCCGCGCGTGGAAATAAGGCTGCGCAGCGAGGCTGCGGCATCGTTCTCGATCTTCTGTTTCATTACGTCAGTCATGTCGCCGCCGAACACGGAGACCGGGTGAGCCGCTCCGGTGTTGGTTCCCGGGGCCATCGCGGCAACATCACCCGCTTCGAGCAGGAAGAATCCGGCGGAGGCGGCGCGGCCACCGCTTGGAGTGACGTAGGTGACGACCGGAACCGTCGAGGAGACAATTTTCTCGATCGTCTGCCGCATGGCGTCCATCAGTCCGCCGGGCGTGTTTAGCCGGATCAGGACCAGTTCGGCGCCGGATTCGCTTGCTTGCCCGAGCGCGCTCGCGACGATCTCGACGGTCACGGGGTGAACCATATTGTCGACGTCAACGGCGAGAACAGCAGGGGCGCCGGGCATCGAGCCCGGGACGAGGATCAAAAACGCGAAGATAGGCAGCACCAATCTCACGCCAATTTGACTATAGCGCGCAAACAGCCCGTGGACAAGACGAGTGGTGTCATACTCGTCTCAACTAAGACGGCTCGGCGCTTCACGGCGTCCGCAAAGTCCCGAGCATGCGCCTGGCGGACCACGTCACAATTGCGAAGAACACGGCAAAGCTGACGACCACAACCACGGCCCGCCGACGCGGGGGCAGGACACGAGCCTGCGGAACCTCGCGCGCGGAGAAATCGAGCGTCACCCGGACATGCACCTGAGCGGGCTTTCTGTCACCTCGATTCTCAAAGACCAGGGCGTAGTCGCCTTTCTTGGAAAGATTGAAGTGCAATCGGCCTCCCGTTTCAACCGGTGTCGCCGCCAACTCACGGGGCCTCAATCCGCTTCGAAGACGGTCGAGCTCGGCACGCTCCAGGAGGATCGCGCGTACCCCGCGGCCGCCCGAAAGAAGCCTGAACTCGCAATCGACCGAAGCTGCCCTCTGTTTGAGTACGACCTCGACGTAGCGCCAGTCCGAGGGGCCGATGGTGAAGGAATCGTCCACGAGCGGCCGGCTGAGGGCGGCGGCAAGCAACAGCGCTGGAATCGCCAGGCTCATTCCGGCGAATGAAAAAGGGCTAGAATGGTGAGCATGAACGACAGTATGGCACAGCCTGGCGCCGTGCCTCACCCGCTTGAGTTGCCGGGCTGGAAGACATTCGCCAATTGGACCGGAGCCATCCTATCCGCCGCTCTGTTTCTGATCGCGGGTCTCTGGAAGATTACCGACCTGCCGGCCACTGCGGTCTATATGGTGCAGGCGCAGGTTCCCCAGCAGCTGAGCCTTGCCGCGGCTTTTGCGCTCGGCATTACAGAGACGTTCGCCGGGGTGCTGATACTAGTGCCGCGGTTCCGCCGCTGGGGCTCGTGGATCATTTCGGCTTTGCTTGTGGCGTTCATGATCTACGTCGCAATTTATTACGATGCCCTTCGGGGAGCCGAATGCAAATGCTTTCCGTGGGTCAAGCGCGCGTTCGGCCCGTGGTTTTTCGCAAGCGACGGCGCGATGCTGGCTCTAAGCGTTCTGGCGGGGCTGTGGTCGAAACCCCCGGAAGAAATTCGCGGAGGGGGAATTCGTGGAGCCGCCCTGGTGCTGGGTGTCGTCAGCGTTTGCGCTGCTGCCTCCTATGGGTTGGCCACTGCGAGGCAGACCGGAGCGCTCGCTCCCGATTCGATTACTGTCGACGGGAAGCCGTTTCTCTTGCACAACGGCAAGGTGTTCATATACTTCTTCGACCCGGAGTGCATGCATTGCATCGATGCCGCCAAGCGGATGTCGAAAATGAACTTTGGCGACACGCGTTTGGTCGGCGTGGCCACGGCGCAGCCGGGATTTGCTCCGCAATTCCTCCAGATGACCGGTTTTCGCGCCGGGATTTCCGCGGACCTGGAGTTGCTAAAGCGGAGCTTTCCCAACACCTCAACGCCTGCGGCCGTGGCTATAGAGAACGGCCGCCAGAAAGCTCTTCTGTCACAGTTCGACGGAGAAGAACCGCTTGCGACGCTCAAAAATATAGGCTTTGTGTACTAGTTAAACATGCTGAAGTACTATGTATAACAGCCCATTGGCTGTGACTAGTGGCTGCTGTACAATTAGAATGTACAGGAATACGAGTGCGCCCTCCAGGGGGCGCTGGAAGCGCGAACCTCGCCCGGTTGGTAGCCGGATGAAAAAATGAAAGCCAATACCTCCCCATGTAGCCGAGTCACGTTGATGACGCTTGGCTTGTTGTTCGGAGCCTGTCTGCTGGCAGGCGATGAAAAGGCCAAGGGAAAAGGCCAGGAAGGTGTGCCGGGAACTGCTTCAGCGGCGGTCGAGGGGAAAACCTCTGATGCCACAAAGCCCGAAACCTCCAAATCAGGGACGGAAAGGCCAATCGAACCGTCACCCGCCCCGGTGCCGAAAGGGTCAATCGCGACGCAGGCGCCCGACACCGCACCTGTCGCCCCCTCCGGGTCGAAAGATGCCGAGGCGGCCAAGCCTGGAGAGGGCGAGGCTGCGAAACCAGACGAGGCTGGAAATGCTGAAAAGGCGAAACCTGCCAAAGCTGCCGTGGTTGACCCCAACGCCTACATCATCGGTGCGGAGGATGTTCTGGTAATTCGGGTGTGGCGGGAGCCGGAGCTCTCGGGCCAACTGCCAGTCCGTCCTGACGGCAAGATTTCTCTTCAGTTGGTGAACGAAGTGCAAGCCGCTGGGCTGACGCCGGAGCAGCTTGGTGCGACTATTGCCGAAGGCTTGGCAAAGGTGATGACTCGTCCGGAGGTTTCGGTTTCAGTACTTCAAGTAAACAGCAAGAAGTACTTTATTAGCGGAGAGGTGCAGCGCCCCGGAGCGTATCCGCTGCTTATTCCTACTACGATAGTAGAGGCATTGGTGAACGGTGGTGGCTTCCGGGAATTCGCTAACCAGAAGGATATCGTCATCGTACGCGGCAAGGAGCGATTCAAGTTTAACTACAAGGATTTCGCCAAAGGGAAGGGCTCCGACAAAAACATTATGTTGCAGCACGGGGATCACATTCTTGTGCGATAGGTGCGAGGCGGGGAGTATGAGCACTCAATGATGCCTTGTTTTCCTGGAGCAACGTCGAATCCCTGCCGAGGAGTATAGAGGATGGAACCGAATCAGAATTTCTTAAGCGTAACGCGAAGGCCAATGGACGTTGAGGACTACGTCGATATCATTAGACGCCATTGGGCATGGATCGTCGGTCCGACGTTTGCGTCGCTTGTGGCTGCCGTGATTGTAGCTTTCCTGTGGCCTGATACGTTTATTTCCTATGCGGTCATGCGGATCACGCCGGCCCAGATCCCCGAGCGGATCGTGGCGAGCAACTTCAACATGCAGATGGCGGAGAGGCTGAACACGATGCTTCAGGACGTAACCAGCCGCGACAGCCTGATCGGGATCATCCGGAAGTTTAATTTGTACCAATCGGAATTGAAGAAAAAGCCCCTTGAGGACGTGGTGGAAGACATGCGCACGAAGGTGCGCATCAATATCCTGGAAATGCAGCGGGGCACTGGCCAGAAGACGGCGGGATCGGCATTTCGCATCGATTACTCCTATGACAATCGGAGGGACGCGCAAAACGTCGTGAAGGAACTGGTGGCGTCGTTCTCGAATCAGAACTTGATTGTGCGGCGGCGCCAGTCAAACCTGACCACCGACTTCCTCAGCGACGAATTGAAAGGGGCGAAAGAGAACCTGGACAAGATTGAATCCGAGCTGACCACATTCCGCCAGCAAAACGCCGGGAGGCTTCCCGAGGAACTGGGGGCGAACCTTCAGCAGCTGAACTCGGTCGAGTTTCAGTTGACGTCGGCCAACGACGCCCTGAGCAGAGCGAGCCAGGATAAACTGATGCTCGAAACGCAACTGCAAAATCTCAAGCGTCAGGCGAGCTCGATGTCGGTTACCACCGACGAAGAAGTGGCAACCACTCGAAATGAGAGGCTGGAACAGCTCAGTAAGTATATTTTGGACCAGGAGACATCGATTCAAGCGCTGCGTGAGCAGTACAAGGAAAACCACCCGGATATTCGGGCGGCAAGAGCGCGCGTAGAAGTTCTGAAGAAAGAGCGGGACCGGTTGGATGCAAACGAAGCAGCCAATTCCAAGTCCGCAGTCAGGTCAAGGAAGGTCTCAAACCCCCTGGCCGCAAAAATGCTCGAAGACCTGAACAGCCAGATCGCGATGACTCAGGGGCAGATCCAGGTCAAGACGCTGGAGATGGAAGACCGGGTGAAGGCACAGCAGCGGCTTCGGGATCATATCAAGGACCTGCAGGGACGGATTCAGTCCCGTCCGGTGGGTGAGAACCAGTATGCGAAACTGACCCGCGATCATGCTCTGGCAAAGGCTAAGTACGACGAGTTTAATGTCAAAAAGAGCCAGTCCGAGATGGCAAATAAGCTTGAGGAGCGGAGCGCGGGTGAGAACCTGGAGTTGCTCGACCCGGCTTCGATGCCTCTCAGACCGACGCAACCGAACCGGTGGCTGATCGTGGGTATCGGAGTGGGTTTGGGGGTGGCGGTCGGATTGTGCCTCGCTGGCGCGAAAGAAATGAAAGATGCCACGCTCAAGAACGTGAAGGACGTGCGGGCCTATACGAATTTGCCCGTCTTGAGCAGTATTCCTCTCCTTGAGAACGCGCTTCTGGTGCGGCGGAAACGAAGGCTGTTGTGGCTCGCTTGGTCAAGTGCCATGACGATCGGAATAATGGCCATGTCGGGATCGATGTATTACTATTATTTTGGCACGAAATAAATGAAATCCGCGAAACGATGGGCTAACGATGTCAGGAGGAGCGCGTGAGTCGAGTACATGATGCATTGCGACGAGCCGAACAGGCGGGTTTGCCCCAGTTGACGGCAAGTAACTCTGAGTCACCCCGGAATTCGACCTCCGCGGTAACCGCTACCGATCCTTCCCCGACCGATCTGAGCGTCCTCGATCAGGTGGAGGAGATCTCATTCAGTCCGGCTCCTGAATCGCACCTGTTGAGGCTCGACCATCCTCAGGAAACACCCAGCGAGGAATTCCGCAGCCTTCGTACCAAGCTTAATCACATGCAGAGTCTCCAGAATCTGCACATTCTGATTGTCACAAGCCCGTCGCCGGCAGAGGGTAAGTCCTTCACGGCAGTAAATCTTGCGCTGGCACAGGCGCATCTGGCCGATAATCCTACATTATTAGTAGATCTGGATTTGCGTCGTCCTGTCATGCACAACCTGTTCCAACTGGACCGTAGTCCAGGCATGACGGACTATCTGTTGGGCAAGGAGCCGCTGCACCGCGTTATGAAGAAGGTTGCCGGGACGAATCTCTATGTGATTCCAGCCGGATCTTCCGTCAAGAACCCTCTGGAGTTGTTGAACTTGCGAGAAGTCCGCGTCCTGTTCAGCCAACTTCCCTCGCTTTTCAACTGGGTGATCATGGACACTCCGCCGATTCTGTTTTCGGCCGACTCGAACCTGCTCGCGACGCTCGCCGACGGAACTATTCTTGTAATCAGAATCGGTGAGACGACCATCGATTCGGTAACGCGCGCCATGCAGACCCTTTGCGAGAATAACGTCCTTGGCATCGTGGCAAACGGAGCGCGCGCCGGCGAGCTTTACTACAAGTATACCTACTACTACGCGCGCCACGAAGAGCCGGAGGAAGAAGAAGAGGAAGTGGATGACGAGGAGAAGGAGAAGGATTAACAAGGTAGCATAGAGGCCAATGACGGACCTGCGGAGTAACCTCGATGCGGTCAACGAACGCATTGAACGCGCGGCAGCGCGCGCAGGCAGGAACCGCGAGACGATCCTTCTTCTGGCTGTTTCCAAGGTTTTCCCCGCTTCAGCGATTCGCGAGGCCTACGGACTTGGGCTCCGCGAATTCGGCGAAAATTACGTCCGGGAATTTGAAGGAAAGCACCCCGAACTGACAGCGCTTTCCGACGCGCGATTTCACTTCATCGGTCACCTGCAGTCGAACAAAGCGAAGCTCGCGGCTGAATTGTTTCACGTCATTCAGACGGTCGATTCCGATAAAGTCGCCCGACGGCTCGATTCGTTTGCTTCCCGGACGCTCGACGTCATGTTGGAAGTGAAACTCTCCCCGGAATCGGCGAAAAGCGGCGTGGCTCCCCACGATCTCCCGAAACTGGTGGATTGCGTGCGTCAGTGCCCGCGGCTCAGTCTGACAGGGTTGATGACCATGCCTCCCTGGTCGGAAGATGCGGAGCTGTCGCGCCCCTATTTCCGGCGGCTGCGCGAACTCGCCGAGAGCCTTCGTGTGCCGGGGCTTTCCATGGGTATGTCGCACGATCTCGAAGCCGCCATCGAAGAAGGCGCAACCTGCATCCGCGTGGGAACGGCGCTGTTCGGGCGCCGCAGGCCGGCTCTGGCCGCCGTGGAATGAGCGCAAGATCGATCAGGGTTGGATTCCATTCTCCCCTCCCGCCGGCTCGCAGCGGAGTCGCCGACTATTCCGCCGCCCTGCTGGATGCTCTGCGCCGTTTCGGCGACGTGGTGACCGGCGCCGATTCCGCGGCCGGCGTCCATCTCTACCATTTGGGGAACAATCCGCTCCACCTCGACATCTACCGCCAAGCCATTCGGAAACCAGGCGTCGTCGTGCTTCATGACGCCGTACTGCATCACTTTTTTCTCGGAACGCTCCGCGAGGAGGAATACCTCGAGGAGTTCGTCTATAACTACGGCGAGTGGAGCCGCGGTTTGGCCGCGCAATATTGGAAGGGGCGCGCGCGTTCCGGTGCTTCGCGAGGCTATTTCGAACGCCCGATGCTCAGACGCGTAGCAGAGTCGGCGCGGGCGGTTATCGTGCACAACGCGGCTGCGGCGGAAATGGTGCGGGCCCACGCTCCGCGCGCGCGGATAGTAGAGATCCCGCACCTGTTCGCACCGCCGCCGATTAGCGCGGTCGAAGTCCTGCGGATTCGCGCGAACCTCGGCCTGTCTCCGCGAACGTTTCTGTTTGGGGTATTCGGATTTTTACGGGAGCCCAAGCGAATGGCAGCGGTCCTGCGCGTGTTCGCCAAGGTCCATTCCCAAATGCCGGGCACTTGCCTGCTGATTGAAGGCGAGTGCGTCTCGGCGAGTCTTGCCCGCCTCCTCGATTCGATACCGGTGGGGAGCGGCGTGATTCGCGCCGGCTATTGTCCCGAGCGGAGGTTCTGGCAACTCGCATCAGCCACCTCAGCCTGCATCAATCTTCGCTACCCGGCGGCGGGAGAGACCTCCGGGATCGCCATACGAATGATGGGGATTGGTAAACTGGTTCTGCTGCATGAGGGGAAGGAGACCGCGTCGTTTCCGGAAACCGCCTGTCTGCGCATCGCCCCCGGTCTTGAGGAGGAAGCTATGCTCGCCGAATCCATGGTATGGGCCGCAGCCAGTCCGCGTCTGGCGGATGAAATTGGAGAACGAGCCAAAGCCTATATCCGCGCGGAACACGCTGTCGAACGCGCCGCCGGAATGTACTGGAAGGTACTGTGCGATTGCGCGGACCGGTAATCACCTGTGCGGTTACGGCGCTCGCGGCGGCTCAGAGTCCGCCGCCGCTCGTCTCGAATTTCAACGTCAAGATTCCGATGCGGGACGGAGTACGGCTTTCGGCGAACGTTTTTCGCCCGGCCGGACCGGCCCGGAGCCCGGCCATTCTGGTGCGCACGCCGTACGGAAAGGGCGACGCGCTCACGCCGAATCACCGGGCTTTCGCGGAGAGCGGATACGCGGTAGTGGTGCAGGATGTACGCGGGCGGTATGCGTCGGAGGGAGTCTTCGCACCTCTTACGCAAGAGCCGCGGGACGGGGACGACACCCTGAACTGGATCGCACGTCAGCCCTGGTGCGACGGAAAGATCGGCATGATGGGCGGCTCATATCTGGGCATCGTTCAATGGGCCGTGGCGGCGCTCAATAATCCCTACCTGAAGGCGATCTTCCCTGTCGTTTCAGGCTACGACGAGTACCGCGATCGATACTACTCGCCGGGCGGAGCCATGAAACTCGGCAACCGGCTGCTTTGGATTGCGGAGAACCTGCGCGCCCCAGGTTACAAACCGCCGGAGTTCTCAGTGTTTGTCCGTACTCTTCCTCTGCGCAAGGCCGATACGGCAGCCGCGGGCCAGCCCGTCGCAATTTTTCAGAATGCGCTCGACCATCCCGCCTTCGACGGTTACTGGCGCGGGATCAGCACCAGGGAGCGTATTGCATCCATTCGCGTGCCCGTCTTCAGCGTGGGCGGCTGGTACGACAATTTCGTCGAGAGCGACCTCGCGGCGTTCGCCGAATTGAGGAAGTCCTCGAAGGTCCACCGGATCCTGGTCGGACCTTGGCCGCACAACATGTCCCTTCGTTTTGACGGGGTGGACTTTGGACCGGACTCCCTGGTACCCATCCGGAAGCTCCAGCTCGAATGGTTCGACCAGTGGCTCAAGGGACGGGACTCGCCACTGCTTTCAAAACCGCCCGTGCGCCTGTTCGTGATGGGTGGCAACCGGTGGCGCGACTTCGACAGTTGGCCGCCGGCCGCGGCGAAGACGAAGGCGTTCTATCTGGCCGGAAATGGAACGCTGCGGGATCGCCCGGCGGCGGGCGCCGGAAGCGGCCAGGATCACTATCTTTACGACCCGCGGGATCCGGTTCCAACCCACGGCGGTCCGCTCTGCTGCAATCCGGCTGTGTTCCCCTGGGGGCCCAAGGATCAGCGAGCGATTGAAAAGCGAAAGGATGTACTGGTCTATTCGACGGAGCCACTTAACGGAGACACCGAGGTGACGGGCCCGGTTCGGTTGCTCCTGTATGCCGCGACTACGGCGCCCGACACCGATTTCACTGTGAAGTTGGTGGACGTTTTCCCGGACGGCATGGCACGCAACCTCACCGACGGAATTCTGCGCCTGCGCTACGCGCGCGGGATCGAACGGGAAATCCTTAACAAACCCGGCGAGGTGCGCCGGATCGAGATTAATGGGGGCGTAACAAGCAACGTTTTCAAGAAAGGGCACCGTATCCGGATTGAGGTGTCCAGCAGCAATTTTCCGCGCTTCGACCGCAATCCGAACACCGGCCGTCCCATTGCCGGCGAAACTGGATTCCAGACCGCGTATCAGACGATCTACCACGATTCCAGACGCCCCTCGAAGCTGCTGCTGCCCGTCATGCGTGATTAGCCTGACTTTTCGCAGCTCCGAATCAGAAACAGTCATTTTGGGCCCATTTTTGTTATTTTCCCGGGAGCGCGATGTTCGCTTAATTAACTGCCATAGTGGCAACACCGCGATTCGGCCCTCGCCCTGCAACTGACCTGACACAGTGAAGACGCCCGGGACTCCCTTCCACCAGCTTCGTGCGCTCCAAACAGCTTCTCCCCGCAGTGAAGCCGTGGAAAATGCCGCATCCTGAGTCTCCATCGGATCTCCTGCCGGTTCAGCGAAAAACAAGGACCTCAAGTTCACGCCGGAACAGCCGATAAGCCAGTCCAATGGATCGACGTGGAAGCCCGCGGAAAGAAATCCATCTGTATTGCGAAACTGGAGGGCGAGCCGCAGAAGCAATAAACATGAGCGCGCACGGTGTGCTCATCCGTCTGGCGCAGGGTGGACCCCCTCCCAACGTGGGGGAGATCCTGGAACTGTGGATCGAGATACCGGTGCACCGGAACTCCGCCACGCGCTGGCTGTGGTGCACCGGGCATGTTGTGCGGGTCTCGGACTACGGTGGAGGAGCCCACGTCGCCGTCGCCATCCAGAGCGCGCGGTTTACCGGGTCGAAAGATACAGAAATGCCATCGATCCAAGCGCAATCGACACCGCGTGCTCCAGCTTGACGGATTCCTCACTCCGCACATCAAGTTCCGGGTTCCGTGCGGGCGAACGCAGGCGCGCCAAGTCGCGCAGAAGAAACCAGACATTCCACAGTGTTTTTGAGAGCCGGCCTTTCTGAATCACCAGCCCGAGTGCCAGTATCCCGCCAAGCACGCTCGTGAAAACGAATAGGGCGAACCAGTTACCAGGGCCCACAATCGATCCGACCGCGGCCATCAACTTGACGTCCCCGGCCCCCATCGCCCGCAGCAGGTACATCGCGAAATAGACCCCGAAGCCAAGCGCGAACCCGAGACCCGCGCGCTTAAGGCCGGCCATGCCATCCAGAGCCAATCCTGCCGTGAACCCGGCGAGGATCCCAGCCAGGTTCAAGGCATTCGGGATCTTGTGCGTTCGCACGTCGAAGACCGCGGCGGCCACCACCAATGCCGCAAGCAGCCACTGCTGCGGCGCGGGGACTGCGGTCATCCCTTCTTTGCGGAAGTCTTCGCCGCCGGTTTGGCCGTTGCGGGCTTGCTTGTGGCGGGATCTTTCAGCAGTTCCTCCAGGGTCTTCCGCATATTTTTCTCTTCTTCGCGGAACCACTCCTGATCGATATTGCTGTCCTTGTGAAGCCGCAGGTTTCCATGACGGTCGATAAAAACGATCTGCGGCACCGTCATCATGATGATGGGCGACCGCTGAAGGTATTCATACACCTGTTCGCGTGTCACGCTGCCGACCGGAAACTGGAGGCCGAACTGTTTCGCGTAATCCGCCACGAGCATCCCCGCCATGGGGTTGAACGCCGCGCCGACGGGCTGGAACCCTCTCGGGCCGAACTCCTTGTACAACGCGTTCATCGCCTGCGAAGCACGCTGGCAATGCGGGCAAGTGGTGCTCAGGAACTCAAGAACCACCACTTTGCCCTTGAACTTGCTCATCTTGAGCTGTTCGCCGGACGGCATCTGTATGGCGAGTTCCGGAGCGGGGCGGGGCAAGTCCGAGGGAAAGACGGCCGCCACTGAGGCGCACAGAAGTAAAAAGCCGCGTATCGCTGACTTCATATTTTTCATTTTATCCTACTACTGAATCGCCGCGCGCACGCCACGCCCCGGCGTCGCACCGGTCAAACGGCCATCCCGGACCACCGTAACTCCTCTGACCAGAACGTGGCGGACACCTTCGGAATAAGCCGCGGCGCGCTCGTAGGTGGAGTGGTCGCGAATGGAAGCCGCATCGAAAACCGTTATGTCGGCGTCCGCGCCGGCGCGGATGCGTCCCTTGTTCTTCATGGCGGAAACCCTCCGCTCAAGCCGGAGGGCCGGCATCAGAGTCATCTTTCGGATGGCTTCATCCAGCCGGATGAGCTTTTTCTCCCGCACGTAGACGCCAAGGATTCTCGAGTAGCAACCCGCCGAACGGGGATGTCCCGTGCCGTCCTGAAACGCCCCTCCATCGCTCGCGATCATCGTGAGAGGATGCTTTACCGCGGCTTCCACCATGTCCTCGGTATTGGTATGCACAATGATCCGTCCGCCGGTCTTCCGGTACCGGGCGAAGGTCTCGGCGGTGAGCCGCTCTCCCGTCGCCGCCCACTGGATCATCGCGTAGTCCGCCGCCGGGCGGTTCGTCCAGGAATCGAATAGCGCTGTTTCGAGCCGCGTCGCTCCCGCCGTGTAGGGGTAGCACTCGGTTGAGACATCCATGCCCCGTTCCCGAGCCTCCCCTATCATTCCCAACAACCGCGGTGTTAACTTCAAGCCGCTGCTGTTGATGTGCACCACGTGCAGCGGCGCTCCCGTCACCGCCGCCGCGGCAATTACTTCCTGCAACCCCTCTTCGGGCGATCCGCCGCCCGCCGCGCTCCGCATGTGCACATGACACGAAGCCCCGAAGCGCGCCGCCACGCGAAACATTTCGAGAATTTCCCATCGTGATGCCGCCGCCGTGTAGGCGACTCCGAACCCCGCCGCGACAGCGCCGCGTTGCAGCCCCCGCTCCATGCGGCGCTTGAACTCCGTGATCTCTTCATCGGTCGCCGCCCGCTTTGCCGCATCGCCGCTCGGCAGGAACGTTCCCGGGTCCTTCATCACGGCCATGCGCACGGGAACGTGTCCGATGCTCACCCCGTGGTTCACGGCGGCCTTCCCCTCCCGCGCCTCATACCAGCGGTCGACATCATCGGTTCCCACCTCCAGTTCGAAGCCCGTGGTAACGCCGTCCATGGCCTGATACCGGTACGCTTCTTCGTCCTGCCCGTGGCGGTGCAGGTCGATGAAGCCTGGCGAGACAACCAGACCTTTGGCGTCGATCGCGGTTCGTCCCCGCAGAGGTTTCTCAGACACCTCGCGTATCGTGCCGCCGGTGATTCCCACGTTGCGGACGGCGTCCAGCTTCGACTCGGGATCAATCACCCGCCCGCCTAGAATGACGGTGTCGTAGTCCTGCGCGAACAGACCGGATCCCGCGAGCATTGCCAGCAACATTCTCATCATTTCGGCTCCAATTCGTCATCGACGCGGCGCCGGTCTGCCGCCGCCCGGGATAGTATCCTGCCCTGTTCAATCGCGCCAACACGGACATGCCAGGGAATTCCGTTCACAGCGCCAGAGTCTACCGCGCCATCAAAGTCTGGCCCGCGGAGTCTCACCATTCCTCCTGGTCCGCCTGTGCATTCTACCAATAGGGCTGGCGCGAAGGAAGTACCGGCCGGCGCCTACACGCTTACCCAACTGCGCTACGACCTTCGCAAACTGAAAGCCCATGGTTTGCTCGAACGTATCGGCCGAGCCTACCGTTACCGGCTCACCGATAAAGGGGTCAAGGCCGCACTCATGTTCATCCTGGGCCACAAACGCGTCTGCGGGCCCCTGGCCAACTCGCTGTTTCATCACCGGCCGGACGAAACCCTCAAGCCCGCCAGCAAGGTCGAAACTGCTTTTCACAAGGCGGATCGTGCCATTCAACGGGTTTTCGATCTACTCGCCGCTTGAAAATCTGAGAGATGAACTCTCAAAAATGGACGCGCTGGAAACTAGGCTGCGGATTTCGGTGGCGTTCGTTTGTGCCAGTCCGTCCGTTCCTGAAACGCCATCCCCACGGCCAAAAGAGTATTCTCGCTGAAGGCCCGCCCCACAAGCTGAATCGCGACAGGCAGTTCCTCCGCAAATCCGCACGGCAGGCACAGAGCGGGCAAGCCTGCGAGATTTCCGGCCGCGCCCAAATCGCTCATCCCGCGATCTTTCGGCAAAGGGTTCACGGGCGGCCTCGCGTCCAGCCGGTCGCCGATCTTCGATGCGGGACCAAAGCGCGCCGGTGAAACCAGAACGTCCACCTCCGCGAAGATCTTGCGCATGGCCTGCTGAACGAGCGTCCGAATCCGCATCGCCTTCAGGTAATCCTTCGCTGAAAGGTCGAGGCCCGCCTTCAAACCCGCGGCCTGATTCTTATCCGCAAGCTCGTCCACCTTCCCGCTTTCAATCAACGGCTCGAAAATCGCCGAACCTTCCGCGGCGATGATGGCGCCGGCCGCGAGTCCGTACGGCGTCTCCGGCAATTCGGCTTTCACCAGCTTGACGCCCGTCTCCCGCAGCATGGTTAGCGCCTTTTCGAACGCGGGCCGCGCGGCGGGCTCGGCCCAGCCGTTGAAATCCACTTCCGCGTATCCGACACGCAAGTCGGCAAGCTTCCGCGCGTACTGCGGCGCGAAATAGAAGCTCTTGCCGGAGGAACCCGGATCGTCCGAATCTCCGCCCGCGATCACCTGCAACACCAATCCGCAATCTTCGGCGGAACGGCACATGGGCCCGATCTTGTCCATGGTCCACGAGAGCGCCATCGCGCCGTTCCGGCTCACATACCCGTACGTGGGTCTCAGGCCGGTAATGCCGCAGTACGCCGCCGGAGTGAGAATCGATCCCCACGTTTCTGATCCGATGGCGAATGGCACCAGGCCTGCCGCAACCGCGCTGCCCGACCCGCTCGACGAGCCTCCCGACCAGCGTCCCAAGTCCCACGGATTCAGCCCCGGCCCGAACAACGACGCTGCCGGATAGCGGTAGCCACCGCCGCCCGCGAGTTCCACCATTGAGAGCTTCCCCGTGAGTACGGCGCCCGCCGAATCGAGTTTCGACACCACCGTGGCGTCGTTCTTGAAAACCTGCGCCGCATACGGCTTTGCACCCCACGTGGTTGGAAATCCCGCAACGCTTAGAAGGTCCTTCAGGCCGAACGGAATGCCCTGCAACGCGCTGCGCCAGCGGTCCCGCTTGATATCGCCGTCCACGTCTTTGGCCCTGCCAAGCGCCCTTTTGGTGAGCGGCAGCGCAAGAGCGTTGTAGCGCGGACCGAGCGCTTCAAGACGCGCGCAGAACGCCTTCGCCAACTCGACGGCCGAGATTTCACGCGCCTTCAGCCGCGCGCGCCATTGCGCAACCGTGGAGAAATATTCCGCTTCCGTCAGTCCGGGCATGGGCGTTTAGGGCTTGAATACGAACGCGGGCTCGGTGGCCATTGGGACCTGGAATTTGGCGAGGTCCACACCGTTACGCCGTTTTGCTTCCTTCGCCGCTTTGAGCAATTCGCCGGGACCTTCGGTGGTCTGGGCGGCCGCGACCGCGGCCGGAACGAGGATGGCCTTAGCGAGTTTTCTCCGGGTCAGCTTTTCATCCATAAGACGATTATAGGCCACGGCTTCAAGTCAAATCCGGTTTTCCAGCGCATCGAGCGCGGCTTTCTCCATCGCGGCGCGTGGAGCCGCGTCGCCGGTCCAGATCTCGAACTGCCGCACGGCCTGTTCAATGAACATCTCGATCCCGCCGATCACGGTCTTGCCCTGTTGCTTCGCCCGCTTTAACAGAACCGTCTCCATGGGGTTGTAGACCATGTCAAAGACGATCCCGGCCGGAATCCGGCCGGCGAAGAAACAGCCGTCGCCGTGAGGGAACATACCGACGGGCGTGGCGTGCACCAGCGCGTCGAAGTCCCGCTTCTGTGCGTCCGCGATTGAGAGAGCCTCCGCGCTGAACACCTTCGCCAGCGAACGTACCCGGTCCGGATTGCGCCCGCACACAGTGAGTTTCGCGCCCGCGTCCGATAACGCGCACACCGCGCTCCGCGCCGCGCCGCCATTACCCGCAATCAGTATCGAGGCGCCGGCCAAACGTAGACGCCGCCCGAGCGGCCCCTTAATGCCATCGACGTCCGTATTCGCTCCGCGCCACTTCCCGGCTTTCTTCCAGACCGTGTTCACGGCGCCAATCCTGCGCGCCGCCGGTTCGATGTGATCAAGGTATCTCATGACGCGCTGCTTGTGCGGAATTGTCACGCTGAATCCCGCCAGAGGCAAGCTCTCCGCCAACGCGAACAGATCCTTGATCTGGGCGGGCGCGACCAGCATCGGCACGTACACGGCGTCCACGCGGCGCGACTGAAACGCCCGGTTGTGGACGGCTGGAGATATGGAATGCCTCACCGGATCGGCAACTACGCCGAAGACCTTGGCCGACTTTGTGAATTTATCCACGCGATAAAAGTGACGCAACTGTTTTGCGCTCACCTGCCCGGCCGCCGTGCCCTCCATCGAAAGCGGCGCGGCGTACGTGAACAGTCCTCCGAATGACGCCGACAGTACGCGCGTGGGAAAACCGGTCTCCCCCATGGCAAGCAAGACAAGCGGCACGCGCGGATTCTCGCGGGCCAGTTCAAGCACCCGCGCGATATCGGTAGGCTTGCGCGCCGTCGTAGCGAGTTTGTACGCGTCGGCAGGCACTTTCTGCAACCGCCGCAGGACGGCGTCCATCTTCGGTGTGGTCTCGTAGTTGTGATACGAAACGATCACCTTGGCGCGGCCCTGAAAAATACCGAGCTTGCCCGGGATGGCTTCGGCGGTTTCGATCTCCACGTCCACCGCGCGCGCACCCGCCTCGACGGCTGCGTCGAGGATGCGGATCTGGCTCTCGATGCTGCCGTTGAACTTGCCGTGATTCTGATGACGGCGGCAGGTCGCGAGAATCAGGCACTCCGCATGCCGCTTGAGGAAGTCGCGGATCGCATCGCACCCGGTCTCCGGCCGGTCCAGATAGTCCAGACGAAATTCGAGGAAGGACTCTCCCGCGTCCGCCTCGCGTGAGGCGCGTTCCAGAAGTTTGGCCGTGTCCGGCACCCCGAGCGCAATACAGATGCGGGGGAAAGAAAATTTCTGCGCCATCGAGTTTTCCCGAGGATACCACGCCTTGCCGTGTCTGGACCGGAAAGCTCCAGCGGCACTTACAACAAGATGCTGAACGCCCTCACGGCCGTGAACGGCATCCCCCGAAATCATGGCATGTGACCGGACGTTTCGGCGCGGACCTGGAGTGGGTCTTGTATTGGCAACTGGGCTTTGATCAGGCTCGTAGAACCATACCAACCGAAATTCGCGAACGGGACGGGAAAGCGTCGGACGGCAAAAACCATCATTTACTCCACTGCAATCCGCACGTTGTTTTTTGAAATTTCGCGGGCCGCCGAAGCGGCCAACAAGATCAATCGAACATCGAAAACGCTGGCGGATAGATCACCGTGCCGGCGATGCCCTCGAGCGCGCCCGGCGTCAATTCCAGTGCCATGAAGGCGGGTCCCGCGAAGGGGCTGCGCAGCGGCCGCGCTTTTTCCGGCGAGAAGCCAAATCGTGGATAGTAACCCGTGTGGCCTACAACGATGGCGATCGAGTAGCCGCTATTCCGGCAGATCTCAAGACCGCGCCGGACGAGCGCCGACCCAATACCCCTCCGCTGCAATTCCGGGCGGACCGCCATGGGCGCGAGCGATGCGGCCCTGACGCTCCCGGCGCCGGTCTCGATCACAACCTCGCTGAACAGGATGTGCCCGGCGAGTTTTCCCTCCACAATCGCGACCAGTGAAGTTATCGTCAAGCCCTCCACGCGCAGGCGGTCGACCAGCCGGCCCTCGGCGTCGCCTCCAAAAGCCCGTCGATTCAGGTTTCCGATGTCAGCGCCGTCGCACGGATCTTCTTCGCGAATGTCCAATCATCCCTCCCTTGGATTTGGCAGCCGTCTGGGGGCCATCGTTTCCTTGAGCCTGGCTTCTTCGGCGCATATGGCCGGGTCGCGGCAACCTGCCACTCGAAACTCCCCCACGGGCTGAGAAATTGGCGAACGGCAGGCAACGATTCGGCTGTCCCACTGCACCCCGAACGTTCTCTATGGAATTTCGCGGGCCGCCGCGGCCCTTGCCAACAGGCCGCAAACGGCTGCGGCCTGAGCTGCCACAACCGCAATCGCAGTTCCACGCGCAGGTTCGGAGCAAGTTATTTGCGGCGGCACGGATTCATGTCAACGCTCACCGCTTCTTCATCCACTCGGCGAAGGCCGCCGGTGCGGCCATGGTCGACAAGCGGCCCTGCCGCACAAGCGACCAATCGTCGAACAGATGCGATTCCTTAATCTCGCGTAACGTCACGGGGTTTTCAAGGCGCCGCACGAATTCGAACTCCACTACGGTGAGCTTCTCGTTGTTCGGATCCGGCTGCGGCTCGGAAGCCACCTTCGCGAGCCCGACGATTTTCGCGTCGCCCTGGCTGTGATAGACGTAGACCGCGTCGCCCGGCTTCATTTCACGGATCGCGCGTAAAGCCTGGGGATTCTTCACGCCGTCCCAGACGGTTTTCCGGTCCCGCTCGAGGTCGTCAATCGAATAGGTCTCGGGATCCGTTTTTGCAAGGAAGTATTTCATACGAGATTTTTCAGGGCCGCTTCCACAAGATCGTACCGGAACTTGTAGCCGCTGTCGAGCGCAACGGCCGGCAGCACACGCTGGCTGCCGAGCAGGACCTCCGCCATTTCTCCGAACAGCGCGCGCACCGCGAATCCCGGCACTGGGAAAATGGCCGGACGATGAAGCGCCGAAGCCAGTTTGGCCGTGAAGTCCGCGTTCGTCACTGGCGCCGGCGCCGTCCCGTTGACCGCACCTGTCACCGGATTTTCCAGAGCATGACGGATCAGGCCCGTTAGATCGTCGATGTGAATCCAACTCATCCACTGGCGGCCCGAACCCAACCGTCCGCCCACGCAGGCGCGGAACGGCGGCAGCATCTTCGCTAGCGCGCCCCCTTTAGAGCCAAGCACGATTCCGATGCGCAGCTTCACCACGCGAATGCCCAGAGCTTCGGCGAGGTCCGCCTCTTTTTCCCACTCGGCGCAGACGCCGGGTAGGAAGCCTTTCCCTGGAGCCGATTTCTCCGTCAGAATTTCATCGCCGCGCGAGCCATAGATTCCCACCGCCGACGCGCACACCAGGACAGCGGGCCGGGGCGAAGATGTCGAAAGCGCTTGAATCAGGTGTCGTGTCCCACGCACGCGGCTCTCGCGGATTCTATGCTTCACCTCGGTGTTCCAACGCTGCGCGACCGGCTCTCCAGCCAGATGCACGACGGCGTCCGCGCCCGCCAGGCTTTCGGCCGGCGGCTCTCCGGACGTCGGATCCCACCGCATCGCCGAAGCGCGTCCGAGTTCGCACACAGTGTGGCCGGAACCTCTCAGCGCGGATTTAAGAGCCGTGCCGACAAATCCGCTTGCTCCCGTAATGGTGACCTTCATGCGCTGCGCTCCAGTTCGCGAATCTCGTTGATGTAAGCCTCTGTGTCCGTCTTGCGCCGCATGCCCTCTAGTGTCATATACCGGATCATCCCAAATACGGGACGCTCCTGCCAGGGACGGTCGTGCAGCCCAAAGCACCACAAGACGTTTGCGTATGTGTTCGGATCGCGTCCGTCGAGCGCCCAACGGTCGTGGATGTAGAGCATGGTCTCGAGCGCATCGGCGCAAGTAGCTGACCACTCGATGATTTTCTTGCCCCAGTACATTCTGTAGTAGCCGTGGATCACGCCGTCGAGTAACATTTCCCGCTGACAGGCGTTCCACAACTCGTCGTGAGTCTCGGCTCCGGCGAATTGATCGCGATCGTAGACGTGGGGACGCTTACCGGCCGCATGTTTCAGCAGAGTAGCCTGAGCCCACTCCGGCAGGCTCTTCAGCGACCGTGGATCTTCAGAAAACCGGGCGAAGTTGTGAGCCAACTCGCGGCGGACGATTAGTTCTTCCTGGAAGGCAGGCTCGCTGCGCGTCGCAATCGCCACCTCGTGGGGCGAGATATGGCCGAAGTGCAGGTAGGGGCTCAGGCACGACGTGGCGTGTTTCGACGGCTCGTTCCGCTGCGCTGCGTACCGGGCGATATTGTGCTTGACGAAATGGGCCAGCCGTCTTTCAGCTTCGAGGACCCCGCCGCGGATGGAGAGCGAGGGTTTCACGGAGTGATCGATGTCGCACGCGGCGACCATCCGTTGAATGCCCACCGGGCTGAACGCAACGCGCGCACGCTCCGCATAACGGTGCTTCACGCGCACCGGCTGCATCGGCGCGAGGTATTGGGGAAGCATGCGCATGATTTTGGGACGGAGGGAATACGCGGCGTACTCGCGCTTCTCGAACCGGCTAATGGGGACGATGCAACTTGACTCTACTGCAACCGCCGCGACGGGCACGTCGAAATCAAGGGCGAACGGCTCCGCGTCGTCATCGGTGACCAAAGCGGCGGCGGCGAGAGCCAGCCGTCGGCAGCCCCGCTCCGAGCGCTTTTCGCGAAGGTGAAATTCGTAGCCGCAGCCAAGTGCTGCCAGGCGCCGCGCGTTCTCCGCCACGCCTTCGAGCGCGAAGGTGTACATGCGGTCGTTCGCCGAAGGGCCGCAATTCAGTTCCTCGCAGCACAGCACGGGCAGGCCCATCTCGTTGGCCCACCGCACCGCGTATGACAACGCGTGGTTCCAGTGCGCGCGCCGGTTCCGCCGCATCCAATACAGGACGTACCTCGCGTCCGCCCGGACGGGAGCTTCGTTCAATCGGCGAACACGCTCTTCCACGTGTATCTGATGTCCAGTCCGGGGCGGGCGACGCAAATTCTGGCGACGCGGGCCTTACAATGGAGTGACGATGCCGCGAGCCTGGAACCGCGCGAAATTACTGTGGGGATACCTGACGGGCCAGACCTCGCTCGGAGGCCTTCCGGTCGAGTACATCGTAGAAACGACGGCGAAGTGCAATCTCTACTGCCCCATGTGCCCGCGCGAAACGCACAAACAGCCCAAGGCCGACATGGCGGACGAGATCTTCCACTGGCTGGTCGCGGAGTCCGCGAGGACCGCCGAGCACATGATGCTCATCGGCCTGGGCGAGCCGCTCATGGACGTCAAGATCTTCGACCGGATCGAATACTGCGAACGGCACAACGTCTCGACGCTGCTCTCGACCAACGGAACCTTTCTCGATGAAAAGATGGCGGAGCGGCTGCTCGCGACGCCGCTCGAACACATCACACTCAGCTTCGACGGAGCGACCAGGGAGAGTTTCGAATATTACCGGAAGGGCGCTCGCTTCGAGAAAGTCCGCGAGAACTTCGTCCGTTTCGCACGGATGAAGAAAGCTCGGGGGGCAAAGGTTCAGATCGTGGTCCAGATGGTTCGCATGGAAAGGAACGCCGGCGAAGTGGAGGCCTTTCTTAAATTCTGGCAGGAGGTGCCCGGGGTCGATCAGGTCCGAATCAAGGAAGACGAAACAAACCTGATGCGTCCTGGCGCGGGCCACGCCACATCGGACTGGAAGCGCCCTTGCCACTACCTCTGGCGCGGTCCGATGTATGTGAAGCAGGACGGCGGTGTTTATCCATGCTGCCAGAGTTACATGTTGGATGGCGAGCCGCTCGGCAATGCCGGCACTACCCCGCTCCGGGATCTTTGGAACTCGGCTGCCATGCGCCGGATGCGGGAACTCCACGTGGCCGGGCGCGCAAGCGAGATCGACATCTGCTCAAGGTGCTGCACGACGATCCCGCATCCGTTACTTGTGGCCGGCAGCCTGTTGTGTCATGGGCGAACGGTTCGCACGCTGTTGCCGTGGATCGAACGGGTGATTTATCTTTCCGGTCTGCCGGGACGACTGCTCAATCCGCCGAAGCCCGCGCCGCAAGTCCCGGAATTGGTTCAGATCGGCCCGGAAGCGCGGCGTTCGAATTCCGGCCCCGCGCCGCCAGCATTTTCCAATCCAGAAATGAGCCTGAAATCGAGATTTGATTCCAATGCGGAGTGAGCCTG
>SYKU01000159.1 GCA_005808865.1 Acidobacteriota bacterium | reverse complement strand
GTGGTTGCCACTGCGGAGCCCGGTGCTGACACTCTGCCGCAGTCCTCTGTATTCGATTCCGTTCGACCACGCACGCATCTCCCGTGATGGCCTATGAAAACATGTCAGTTAGCTGGCGAATTTTGCGCCGGAAAGTAACTAGAGAATTTTCATATAAAGTAGGTTCGCAGTCTGATTGCCGGCAATAGTCGATGAACTTCGGAGCAGCCTCAATTTATATGAAAATGCTCTAGTTAGATCAGACCAAAATAATCGAGGGCTGCGGTAGAGTAGGGTGCAGGCGCGTTAGTCAGCCCCGCAGCCTGCACACCCACCCAACTCCGATACCACCTTCGCAAGCTGAAAGCCCATGGTCTCCTCGAACGTTTCGGCCGCAGCTACCGCTATCGTCTCACCGGAAAGGGAGCCAAGGCGGCACTCGTCCGCGCGCCCCTTGCCAATTCGCGGTCCACCACCGTCCCGACGAGCCATTGAAGCCCGCCAGCAAGATCGAGGCCGCGTACCAAAAAGCCGATCACGCCATCCAACAAGTACTTGATCAACTCGCGGCTTGACGATTTTTCAGAGATAAAATCTCAAATCGCCCTGTGCTGGAAAGTAACTAAGAGGAATAGCCAAGTTGAGGCGGGAAGACCTCAACGTGGTCTGTGTTGAATTCGTCTCGGGCTGAGCCGCCAGCCCGCCTTCACCTTTCCGCGCCAAGGAAAAACGTTCGCCGTTTCATTGCGCGGGCTTCGCCGCGCGCGCCGCCCCACGCAGCATCCGCATGAACTCGGCCATGTACAAATGATTGTCGTGCCAAGTTCGGCCGCTCACCATGTTGCCGTCGCGAACGCAGCCTTCGTTGACGAAGATTCCCCCGCAGACTTCGACATCGAACTGGCACTTCGCGACCGTGGCAATGCGCCTCCCCTGGATCACGCCGGCGGTGGCCACGATTTCCGCCCCGTGGCAGACCACCGCCACGGGCTTCGCCGTCTCGAAGAAGTGGCGGACGATTCGTATCAGATCCTTGTCGTAGCGCAGATACTCCGGCGCGCGCCCGCCGGTGAGGAAGATGCCGGCGTATTCCTCCGGCTGCACGTCGCGAAAAGCGATCTCCGCGGCCAGGTGATAGCTGGGCGATTCGCGGGTAATGTCCCACCCTGGCGGGATCTCGTGCATGACGAGCGGATAGACGCGTTTGTCGGGGCCGGCAACCACGGCGCGGTAGCCATCCTCCTTCACGCGAAAGAGGGGATACATGGTATCGAGCGCCTCGGCGGCGTCACCGATTACGATGAGGACTTTGGAACCGGTCTGTTCTGACATTTACTGATGTTACTACGGCTGCTTGAGCGATTCGTCAATGCGCTCGGACAGCATTTCGACAAAACGGTCGGGCAGGAAACCGTTCAGCCTGCTTACGATTTCGCCATTCCGGCCTACTACGATCGTGGTCGGAATCGACGAGATCTGGAGATTGCGTGAAAGGCCGTCTTCGAAATAGACCCGATGCTTCCAGTTGTTCTCTTTCAGAAACGGCGCAACCCTTTCGCGCTCTTCATCCGTACTGATCGCAAGGAAGACGACGTCGGGCTGGTCTTTGAATCGCTCCTTCACTTTCTCGTAAAGCGGATGCTGCACGCGGCACGGACCACACCACGTGGCCCAGAAATCCAGAACAAGGGTCTTCCCTTTGAACGACGAAAGCGCGATCTTTTCGCCGCCAAGACCGCCGAGGGTGAAGTCGTGAATCTTCGCCGCTCTGACGTTGGGGTCCTTCCTGGCGAAGCTCGATCGGCGCTCTTCCACCAGCGCGGTGTTGCGGTCGTATGCCTGAAGGATTGCGTCGCCCAGGCCCGTCTCGGAGCCTTGGTGGAGCTGGCGGTGGAGTTCGCCCAGCCAGAAGCGATCGTTCGCGCGCTCGGCATCGGTCGAGCGGGCGTCGGGAATCGTGAAGGCGTCGGCGAAGCGCCGGATGGCTTCCTCGCGGCGGCCGGTCTTCGCGAGCCACTTGCCGGCCTCGCGAGCCGAGTCGGCGTTGGGATAGGTCGCGAAGCTCTTTTCGGCAAGCGCGATAGCATCGCCGTACTGTTCGAGAATACCGCTCGCCCGCGCCTGAAACCGCAAGGCATTGCCGACGCCGCGCTCGACCCCGTCCTGCCAGGTTGCCTCGGAAACACGGCCAGGCGCCTTCTCCGTGCGCAATCCGGCCACCAGTTTCTCGTAGTGACGCGCCTGCTTCAACGCTTTGGCCGCGAATTCTTTCGATGGATCGCGAGACAGCAGCGCGCGCACCAGACCTTCCACTACCACAACGTCGTCCGGGTTGCGCTCGACCACACGCTCGCCATAGATCACGAGACGGCGGTCGTCGCTGTTGTCGAGCGCGGCTTTGGCGAGGGCACGCTCGAGTTCGGCGGTTTTCGCAGATTTGGGATACTTCGCAAGGTGCGATTCAAGGGCTCGGATGAATTCGAGAGGGCTGTTGTTGGTCTGGCTCAGCGCGTCGTTGAGATCGTTCTGCTCCGCATCCGCAGGGCCCGGCTGGGCGAATGCGAAAGCGGTGAAAACGGCGAGCAGAAGCAGCGTCTTCATTTCGGCGCCCGAAAGGCTTCGGCGAGGCCCGCCGCCCGCGACCGGGCCATATTCAGGTAACTGTCGTTCCGCGCCACCCTGTCGAGCAGCGGGAGAAACTGGGCGGGCGCGACCAGGCGCTTGCGGTCGATCGTCACCTGAAGATGAAGAATCGCCGCGTTGACGCCGAGCTTGTCGTACTTCACCGCGCGCTCCAGATTGATATAGTGCTGTTCGGTTTCCGAGATGCGCTCGAACCATTCCTGAAGCGCTTTCGCGTCCTCGTCTTCCGAATAATTGAACTTGACTTCCCGGCCGCCGTCGCCATCTTCGATACGGAACGTCTTGATGCCCATCATGGCGACCTTCAATCCGGATTCGAGGGGACGTTTGAAGTGATCGAGCTTCGCCGCCAGCGCAAACATCTCCGCCGCTTCGGGCTCGGCCAACTGGAACCGCAGCGGGTTCTCATCGTTCGGCTCTTCCTTGTATTCCGACGCGCCATTCTTCTCGACCGTGATGCCACACCACGCTGGCTTGCTCCCCGGGAAGGACTTCGAATAGATGAGCCGCGGTTCCGCGGCGGCAGAGAGCGCGAAGGCGGCGAGCAGCGGCAGGGCGAATCTCATGCGATAGACCTCGCAAGCAGACGGGCGGTGGAAGCGCGATTCGCGTGACAGACGGCCACGGCCAGAGCGTCGCTTGCGTCCTCGGAATGCCGTTCAGGGCCATCAAGCGAGAGTAGCGAACGGATCATGGCCTGCACCTGGAATTTTTCCGCTCGTCCGAAGCCCACAACGCTCATCTTAACCTCAAGCGGCGAATACTCGCCAAATTCAAGGCCCGCCTCGGCGACGGTCAACAGGGCCACACCCCGTGCATGGGCGAGTTTCAGCGACGATTTCACGTTCGCGGCGTGGAACACTTCCTCGACCGCCGCAGCCTCCGGGTGGTGCTCCCCGATTACCGCCCGCAGCCCGTTCGCTATTTCGAGCAGGCGGCTTTCCAACGGCGATTTCGGGGATGTCGAGATCACGCCCGCCGTCACCAGCCGATGCTTTCTTCCATCACTGTCGATTACGCCATAGCCTGTGCGTTGCGTGCCGCAATCGATCCCGAGAACGCGCATGGGACTACGCCATCGCTTCCATTTCGTCTTCGTCGACGTCGAAGTTGGAAAACACATTCTGCACGTCGTCGTGCTCTTCGAGAGCGTCGGTCAGGCGGATCATGGCGCTGGCATTCTTGCCCTCGACCTTGACGAGATTCTTCGGAATCATACCCACCTCGGCCGAAATCGTTTCGATAGAGGCCTTGGCAAGCGCTTCGACTACTTTCTCATGAGCTTCGGGCGCCGAGAGCACTTCCCAGTTTGTGCCGTCGTTCCGCAGGTCGTCCGCCCCGGCGTCAAGCACCAAAGCCATCAGGTCGTCTTCGTTCGATTTATCGAGTGCGATCAGGATGTGGCTCTTGCGCTCGAACATCCACGCCACGCTGCCCTGCTCACCGAGGTTGCCGCCGTTTTTCGAGAACATGTGCCGGATTTCGGCGACGGTGCGGTTGCGGTTATCGGTTGCCACGTTGACCAGCACCGCGGCGCCGCCAGGACCGTAACCTTCAAACATGACCTCTTCAATCTGCCCACCTTCAAGTTCGCCCGTACCGCGGAGGATTGCTTTTTTGATGTTGTCGGCGGGCATGCTCACGCCCTTGGCGGCGAGGATGGCGGTCCGAAGCCGGGGGTTCATGTCCGGGTCACCGCCGTTGCGGGCCGCGATCATGATTTCCTTGATAAGGCGCGTAAACGATTTCCCGCGCTTGGCGTCCAGGGCGGCTTTCTTGTGCTTAATCGTCGCCCATTTTGAATGTCCTGACATTTCAACCTCTTAGGTAGGCAGCCCGACCATAAAACCGGGGTTCGCTGCTCGCGGATTCCAATCAACGAGGATAACACAGCGTGCTCCGGACGAGAGCGGGTACTGACGTGGGGGATGTGGCTGGGAGACCGTGCGCTCGTGAGCGATGTGCCGCCCATTCCAAGGCTTGTCCGGCACCTCACCAAAACCTGCCGTCTGTCCGCACCTCGCACCGCAGAGAGGTAACGCATCCGTCCTGTAAGCTTTGTTTTATCATGTACTTGAAGGGGGGGGTGACGCAGAAAAATTATTTCCGCTTTTTCCGCTGGCGTGCGCGGAGTCCTGTCACGGGCTTCTCCTAACGCGGAGCTCTGAGTTTCAGACCGTGTCGAAGGCCCGCTTGAAGACGGTCCTGATGCGCCCCTGAGGTTCCGTCCCCTCGCGACACCTAAATCAGGCGCCGGAAGAGGTTGTTCTGCCCGCCCACATCGGTGAGGCGAAACTCACGGCCCTGGAAGGGATACGTGAGCCTGGTGTGCTCGATGCCTAACAGACTCAGCAGCGTGGCATGCAGATCGTGCATCGAGACCTTGTCCTGCGCAGCACGCAGGCCGATCTCATCGGTCGCGCCAATCACCTTGCCGCCCTTTATGCCTCCGCCGGCCATCCACACCGTAAAGCCGTACGGATTGTGATCGCGGCCGTTGCGATTGCCGCCGCCGCCCGCCGCGCCATCGGTGAATGGCGTTCGGCCGAAGTCGCCGCCCCACAGCACCACGGTGCTTTCAAGCAAGCCACGAGATTTGAGATCTGCCAGCAGTCCGGCTATCGGCCGGTCCACTTTGCCCGCCATGAACGCGTGGTTTTGATCGCACTCGTTATGGCCGTCCCAGCCGACCTCCGCGCCCTTTTTCCCGCCGGAATAAAGTTGCACAAATCGGACGCCCCGCTCCACCAGCCGCCTCGCCATCAGGCACTGCATGCCGAACTCGTTCGTTTGCGTCTCGCCTATGCCATAGAGCCTGCGCGTCGCATCGGTCTCCTTCGACAAATCCGCCACATCCGGCACCGACATCTGCATCTTGAAGGCAAGCTCGTAGCTCGCCATCCGCGCGGCCAACTCCGTATCGGCGGCGCGCTGTCCGCGATGCTGCTCGTTGTACTGGCGGAGCGTTTCGAACATCTGGCGCTGCTGATTCTCCGAGATATCCGACGGCCGGTTGATGTTGAGAATCGGCGGGCCCTCGCTGCGCAAGACCGTGCCCTGATACATCGCCGGCAAAAACCCCGAAGCATAAGCGGGCGAGCCGGCCTTAATGCCGCCATCCAGCATCACCACGAATGCCGGTAGATTCTCGCTCTCGTTGCCCAGTCCATAGACAACCCACGAGCCGATGCTCGGGCGGCCGATGCGTCCCCACCCGGTGTTCATCCAAGTCTGCCCGGTGACGTGCGTAAAGCCGTCGTGATAGCAGGAACGGATCACGGCGAGATCGTCGGCGTGCCCGGCGATGTTCTCGAACAGATCGGAGATTTCGATCCCCGATTGTCCGCGTTTCCTGAAGACCCGCGGTGACGCCATCAACGGCACCTGGTCCACTTTGGTGAACTGGAAATCGGCGCTGCCGAAGCTGGAGGGCACGGGCTGGCCGTGGAGCCTGGAGAGTAGCGGCTTGGGGTCAAAGGTATCGAGGTGGCTCGGCCCGCCGTGCATGAAAAGAAAAATGACGCTCTTGCCTTTGGCATCGAAGTGCCGGGGCTTGGCGGCGAACGGATTCGTCGAAGCGGCCGGCAGCAGTGTCGATGCCGCCAGCCCGCCAAAACCCAGAGCGCTCCTGGACAGAAACTCGCGACGGCTGGCCGCGCGAAGAGTTTTAGAGCAGAATTTCATCGCGTGCTCCTAGTCGATGTAGAGGAACTCATTCATGTTGAAGATGACCAGCGCCAACCGCTGCAGGCCCCGGACGCCGCCGTGAACGACGGTTTGCGCCCGCGCCTTCTCTTCGGCGGTGGGCAGGCGCGCAAACGCGAGCCGCCACAACCCTGTCACCGGATCGGCTGCGTCCATCGCCCGCGCCCGTTGCGCCAGCAGTCCAGCCTGTTTCAAGGAGAACTCGCCGTTGATCAACGTCAGCGCCTGCGGGGCAACGGTCGTACTGTCGCGGCGTGAGCAGCTTTGCGAGGTATCTGGAACGTCGAAGGTCGAGAGCATGGGCAACGGGAACGTCCGCTTCACATAGAGGTAAACGCTGCGCCGCGCGTGCTCCGTCGGGTCCAGCGCTTCGGGCCACTGATTCCGCGCCCACATGACCGTGTACTCTTCCCGGCTGAGCGGCGGAATCACCGGCCGGCCGCCTGTCTTCAAATTCAGCGCGCCGCTGGTGGCGAGCATGGAATCCCGCAATGTCTCGCCATCGATCCGCTGGCGGTTCATCCGCCACAGAAACCGGTTGTTGGCATCCACTTGCTGATTGGCTTCCGGCCCTTCGCTCGAACGCTGGTAGGCGGCCGAGAGCATGATCTGGCGATGGAGCTTCTTCACGCTCCAGCCCTGGGCGACAAACTCGCTCGTCAGCCAGTCGAGTAGCTCGGGATGGGTGGGTGGCTCGCCCTGCCGGCCGAAATCGCCGGGCGACGCCACGATGCCGCGGCCAAAGTGCCAGTGCCAGATGCGGTTCACCATCACGCGCGCCGTCAGCGGATGCTCCGGATCGGTGAGCCACCGCGCCAGCGTTGCACGGCGGCGCTGATCATCCACCCTTACATTGGCGCCGAGCACGGCCGGCAGCGCGGGCTCCACCTTCTCGCCGCGCGCTCGCCAATCGCCGCGATGGGTTATGTAGGTGTCCATCACCTTGGCGGCCGGCCCTAATACGGTGGCCGTCTGCGCCACCGGATTCGCCTTCAACGCCGCCTCCCCCAACTGCACAATCAGGCGCTTCTTTTCGGCGTCTTCTTCCGCCGTGTAAGGAATATCGGCGACTTTGCCTTCGGCGTTCTCCTGCAGACCGGCCTGCGTCATGGCGCTCTCGAGCATTGCGGCCAGCGCGCGCTGTTCGGGCGTTCGTTTCTGCGGCGTATCGTAGGCCGCCAGCACTTCGGAGCTGAATCGGGTCCGCACGTTGTCCACCACGCGTTTGCGCGCCGTTTGCTCGATCCGCCGGACCGCGTCTTTCAGCTCTTCCACCTTCAGCCAATTCGGAAAGCCCGACTTGAATCCGAAAATGCTGAACTGGCTCACCACCGGAATCTCGCGCTCCTCGCTCGCCGCAAACACCGCCATCATCGAGTGATAGTCACGCTGTGTGAGGGGATCGAACTTGTGATTGTGACAACGCGAACAGCCGAGCGTCAGGCCCAGGAACGCTTCGCCCGTGGTGTCCACCACGTCGGTCAACCACTCATAACGCACCTGGCCGCCGAATAGCGCTGCCTCATGATAGGCCGGGCCGATTGTATAGAGGCCGGTCGCAATGCGAGCCTGCAAGTGTTCGAGTCTTTCGCGCGGAATATCGAAGCCGCCGTCAAGATCGAGATTGTCCGGCCACAACTCGTCGCCGGCCACCCGCTCCTGCACAAACCGGTTGTAAGGCTTGTCGTCGTTAAACGCGCCGATCACGTAGTCGCGGTAGCGCCACGCATTCGGAAAATAGACATCGGTCTCGAAGCCGCCCGTGTCGGCATAGCGGACCACGTCGAGCCAGTGACGGCCCCAGCGTTCGCCATAGCGCTTCGACTCTAGCAGTCGATCCACGACTTTCGCAAAGGCGTCCGTGCTCGTATCGGCGAGAAAGGCATCCGCCTCCGCTGGTGTGGGCGGGAGGCCGTGAAGATCGAATGTGGCCCGGCGAATCAGGGTGCGCTTATCGGCCGCGCCGGCCGGCTTCAGTCTCTTCTCATCGAGTTTCGCCTGGACAAACCCGTCGATCGGGTTAGCCTGACCGGCAGGCGGCGCCGGCCGACGAACCCTCTTAAATGACCACCAGCCAGGTTCAGCCGACGCAGCGGCTTTCGACCACGGCGCACCCGTGTCCACCCAGCGGACCAGCGCGTCGATCTCCGCCGGTTTCAAGCCGGTTTTGCCCGGCGGCATTTGCAGAGCGCCTGTCCTGCGGACAGCTTGTATGAGGAGGCTGGCGGCGGAGTTGCCGGGAACCAACGCCGGCCCGCGTGAGCCGCCTTTGACCAGGCCGGCGCGCTCGCGCAAGTCCAGGCCTGCCATCGCGGCCGCGCCATGGCAGGAGCCGCACTGTTCCTGAAGGATTCCAACGGCGTCCTGGGCAGCCAGCGACGAAGCCAGAAGAAACCAAAACGCTTTCATCCGGAATTTCCAATTTGGCCTCATGGGCTCCTCCAGTATAAATCACCCCCCCTCCGCTGACGCCGGAGTTCTTTGAACTTCTCCATTCCGAGAGCGTGCCGGAGTCCGTGGATGGCCGCGACGGGCGTTGCCCCGCAAACAAAACGCGCGAACCGCCCATTTTCAATGGCTCCCTCGACACCGCTCCGTCCCAGCCTCCTTTCTCTCAAGATTTCCCCTGTCCGAGCCGATCCTCACCCCGCCGGCGCCGGCAGGACCTCGATCCTGCGCACAATGTTTCCGAACAACCGGAGCGTCAGGTGGCTCCCGGCGAGCATCAGCCAGTAGCATCGGGCGTGCCTGGCCAGCCTGCCGCAGGTCTTCACGAGCCGTTGTTGCAGGCTGGTCAGCGACCGGTTCCGATCTTTCCCGGCAGAACCAACAGCCGCCACTGGCTCCGCAGGTTGCAGGCGATCAGGCTCAACCGGAGCGGCACTTCGCTGGAGCGGGCCGAAGGCAATTCAGCCGCGTCATCCTGACCGCCTGCTTGTCTTGCTTGATCCACTGCTCTGCCGTTCCCCGCTTTCAAAGAATGCCCACGCGCGGCACAATCCTAGAAATCGACGGTATGCGCCTACCAGGTGGCTTTCACAAAGCCACGAGACCCGCGACCTTGGAACCTGATGCTCCCCGAACAGGTTGAGAGTTGCAGCCTACCCGCGCGCGGAGAGCAATTCGGAAGCGCCCAGTTAGCGAGTCCGAAACGCATTCACCGATGCTACAATAGCCAGTTGCTGCAAGCGTCCATAGAACTCGCCGCGCAATGGTTTCGGGGATCAGGAATTCAGGAGCCGGGAGGGGGCGTGGCGCGGTATTACCTGACGGAAAAGAAACGGAATCTGCCGGTTTCGACCGAAATTACGGGCTACGCCGTTAGCTCCATGGTTTATCTCCATTCGCTTACGGGCGATGCGGCGACGCTCGAATCCGCGGTCCTTTCGGCCCGTTTTCTCACGCGCTCGGCCTGGGTCGCGCCGATCTCTATTTTCCCGTTCGAACTCGATCAACCCTTCGCATACTTCTTCGACTGCGGAATCATCGTTCGCGGCTTGCTCGCCATTTACCGTGCCACGAGGAACCAGGAATACCTGAATGTCGCCGCCGCCTGCGGCCGCGCCATGGCCAGAGATTTTGTGGCGCCGGACGGCTGCATTCATGCGGTCCTCAACCTGCCTTCGAAGCAGCCGCTGGCCCCCGAGCCCCGCTGGTCGCGCTCGCCCGGATGCTACCAGCTCAAGGCCGCGCTCGCCTGGCACGAGTTGTTCGAGGAAACCGGCGATCCGGACTTCGAGGCGCACTACGCGAGGGCGCTTGAACACGCCTTGGCGACCCACGAATCGTTCCTTCCCGGCGCGGATCGGGAAGGCGTCATGGACAGGCTTCACGCGTATTCGTATTTCCTGGAGGGGCTGCTTCCTCGCCTGGAGGAGCCGCGATGCGCGGAAGCGCTTCGGATGGGGCTTGATCGCGCGAACGCCTTGCTCCTTGGAACCGCGCCCATTTTCGACCGCTCCGACGTCCGCGCCCAGTTACTCCGGGTGCGTCTGTTCGGCCACGGGCTCGGCGCGCTTCCCCTGGATGCCTCGGCGGCGTCCGCCGAGGCGGCCTTGATTTCCGACTATCAGCGGGAAGATTCCGACCGCGCGATTCACGGGGGGTTCTTCTTCGGAAAGAAGGGGCAAATCCTGCTTCCCTACGTGAATCCAGTTTCGACAGGCTTCTGCGCGCAGGCTCTGGCCATGTGGCGCGAGCATCAGGGCGGCGGCGTCAAGACATGCAGGCGGATGTTGGTCTGAGCGTTGCCCAAGCCCTCATCCGGGGCGCCGGGATTTGCGCGCTGAAGACGGCCGTCCGGGCCGAGCCTCCACGACTTGATCCCAATGCGGTTCTGCCCAAGGGCGTCTCAGTCGTGATTCCGTCCCGCAATGGCAAGGCGCTGCTGGCCCGTCTGCTGCCGGGTGTTTTCGCGGACCTGCGAGAGCTTCGTTCGCAAGGCTGCAATTCGCAAGTGATCGTTTCGGACAATGGCTCGGACGACGGCACGAGTGCCTTCCTAAGCGCGGAGCACCCCGATTGTACCGTCGAAGCGCACACGCAGCCCCTATCGTTCGCGGCGGCCGTGAACCGCGGCCTCGCCCGCGCCCGATACTCGCACGTCTGCCTGCTGAATAACGACATGGCCATCGAACCCGGATTCTTCGCCGCTCTGCTCGCCGCCTTCGAGGCCATCCCCGGTTTGTTCTCGTCCACCGCGCAGATTTTCCTTCCCGCGGGGTTGCGCCGCGAAGAGACGGGAAAGGCCGTGATGTCCGCGACCGATCCGAGGGATTTTCCCATCCGCTGCGAGCTGCCACTAGAAGGAGAGGATCTGAGCTACGTGCTCTATGGCAGCGGCGGGTGTTCGCTTTATGACGCGGCGAAGCTGCGAGCTCTGGGCCTGGTCGATGAGGCCTACGCACCCGCATACGTCGAGGATCTGGACCTGGGGTATCGCGCCTGGGCGCTCGGCTGGCCCACTGTATTCGCTGCGAAGGCGCGCGTGGAACACCAGCACCGCTCAACCACCTCGCGCTATTACTCGGAAGAGGAACTGGAGACGGTGCTCGAAATCAACTACCTCCGATTCCTCGCTCGAGCCGTGTCGTCGCCCCGGGTTTTCTGGCGGCTGTGGCGGCGGGCGATCGGCCGTCTGAGGCTGCTGGCATCGGACGGCAGGCCGGCGGCCCTCGCGGCGCTGAAAGCCGGCATTGAGGCCCGTTCGGCGCCGGCGACGGTCCGGGAGGATGGGTTCCTCGCGCTGACAGCGGGAAAGGTCGCGGTCTTTCCAGGCGAAGGCACTGAGCCGGCGTTGGTAGAATGGTGCGATCGTCTCCACACACCTGCGCGGGGGCTTCTGGAACGGCATCGGGAAGTGGTTCTGGTGGAGCGCTCCGCGCCGGAGGGAGCCTTCGAAGCCGCTCTCGATTTGACCCGGCGGAAACGCGGTTAGTTTAGGTGGCTATGCGTGGTTCACGCAGGCACGGCAGGATACGGTGCAAGGATCCAGCCGCTGTCTCCCTCAGCGTTATCCCGGCGGGCAGTGACTCTTCGACCCGGCATCCTCACGGAGGTCTTCCTCTCACTTTTTGGAATTAGAGCATTTTCATATAAAGTAGGTTCGCAGTCTGATTGCCGACAATAGTCGATGAACTTCGGAGCAGCCTCAATTTATATGAAAATGCTCTATTTGCCGCCGAACTCCACTCAGTAGCGGGCGGGTCAGCACCGCCCCGTCAACACCATCCGGCATGTTTGGCCTTCCTCTCTGACGGCAGCCAACGGGCAAGAAGCCTATTGACAGTCGCCGGATGGTTTTGAACAGCCTTACGGCGCCGGCGGCCGCCTTGTCGCTTTTCGACACCATCCTGCAAACTTCAACCTGCTGCTGAGGCGCCAACCTTGGGCGGCGTCCGCCGATCCGTCGCTCTTCGCGGGCAGCGCCCAGACCCGCGCTGGTTCGTTCCTTGAGCATTGCCCTTTCGAACTCCGCATATTGCGGTTCTTCGCAATACGCGGAGTTCGAACGAGAAATTTTGCGGGAACGAACTCGGGCTGGCCTGGCGCACGCCCGGGAGAACGGGAAACGGCTGGGTCGGCCGGCAACCGCGGCCGTACACGCCGCGGAAATCCGGAAACTGCATCGTGCCGGTGTTAGCAAATCCGAGATCGCTTGTCGAGTGCAGATCGGGCGCACGTCCGTGCGTCGCATCCTGGCCGCAAAGAAATCTTGAATCCGGCGGCTCTACGCACGCTCACCGAAAGGACACAATGCTTTGATCGTTTTCGATCTCTAGTTGCGGAATGCGCGACCACTTCGCACGACATTGGCGCGCAAGCGATAAACGCGTTTCTTACGAGGTTGGCAGACGATCCCGAGCCGTCGCCCACTCCTCGAGTTTGATCTCGACGCGTTCTCCTGGAAATGCTTTTTCATACTGCGACGCGAGATCGCGGTAGTACTCTTCCTGTCCAGGAAAGTTGTATCGCCATACGACGATTCGCAGCAGGTCGTCTGCGGCTAAGGAGAGTGCGCCCGCAAGAAGGATGAACCCCGCAAGCAGGATGAACAAGGTACAGCGCAATTGAATCACCGCTGCCGGTAATTCGCGCGGCTCGCGACTTCGATCGACAGCTTGGCGAGCCGGCTGCGTCGAATAGGATCGTCTTCCCTCGCCAACAAGCTCTGTACAGTCTGGGTGGAGTTGCGTAGTATGCTCCCAAATTCTGGCAAGCGCTCCTTTGACACAACCAACTTGTGATCGTCAATATACACGATGCCATCCAGCGTTTCGAGCGCTTCGAACACCGCGCCTACCTCGGGCCGACCAAAGTAACGGCTGGCAAACTCCTTCATCGTCCTGGCGACATCGGAATCGATGTTCCAGAGTAATTGCGGATACAGAAACATTGCTGGAGGCGCCTTCGAAAAGAACGTGTCCCAATATGCAAACAGACCGAAGGTTGTCACATCGGGAACGCCCGCCCGATGGTAGAAGCGTAAGTCGCTTGTCAGTGCGCCCGGCCGGTAAGGGACGTTGCCGTATCCAATGCGGTTGAATAAGGTGTCGTCTAACCAATAGCCCAAGACATGAGTATCTTGGGGTCGAAATAGTTTGAGATATGCCTCAAACTGACCTCGCAGCCGCCGATTTACGGCCGACCGGGGATCGTCCAACGAGTGCGCTAGGGACTGATTCATCGGAGCCCATTCCAGAATCACACCGGGTCCCGGCTTGGCGAGGACCGGCGGGGTCCATGTGCGCAGATAAGAAATGAACGCGAACTCGCCCTCTGGCCGCGTCTTACGAACCTGCCGCGCCATTTCGTTCGAGAAGTTCATCGTCAGGTCCGAGATTCGCCAATCCTTGTACTTCTCCGAAGCGCAGGGCGGCAGATTCTTATCGTCGGGCCATAGAAAGAACCGCTTCATGCCGGGCGACGCCTGGGCCAGATACTTGTCCATCCGCTCCCGTTCGTGCGTCAGCGCCCGCGTGTCATCGGGACAGAATCGCTCGCCGAAATAGTGAATCTCATGTTCGGCGGTCAACCCATGTTCGCGAATGACGGCGGCCGCCTGTTCAAAGCTATGTTCATGATGGATCGCGATCGTGTTGATCTTTTTGCGGGCCGCGAATGCCACGAACTCGCGGAACCCGGTTAGTTGGTGATTGCGCTCCGAGATCGTCCATAACACGTTGTGGGTGAACACGACCATCCCGCGCTTGCGGAAGGACGGCACGCGAGTCGCGTCATAGCCCGCCGTGCGCAGGATCGTCTGCGGGACAACTTCGTTATCTGTCCCCGGAAAGTACCAGCGAACGCCATGGCTCTCCAGATACTCGTAAACGCCAAATAAGACGGCGCGAGAAGAATTACCGGCAACAATTAGATTCTTCCCGATACTGAGGAGCCGGAAGCTATCGGAATCTTTGCCTTGGAGCGGCAGGGTCAGCGCGTCGCGGTCGGTTGCACTGAGCCTGGCAGGAAGAACTCCGAGAAAGATATCGCCGTCCGCCGGTTCAACAACAATCCTCGGAGCGGGGTTGCCCATCCGCGCCGCGTAAGTCACCAGTTCCTCAATCGCTCGTTTTGCCGCCGGGTCAGGACTTGCCGGAGTTACGACGACTAAAGACTGAGCGCCCGCCGCGGCGACGCCGGCGATCAGGATCGACAGAAAGCGAAGAGTGTTTCGCACTTAGAATCGAACCTTCAGCCCAAACTGGACGATGCGGGGAGGGCTTGCCGAGAATATCTGCCCAAACAGCGGGGTTAGGGCTTGCGTGTTCGGCGTTCCGAAGTTCGTGATATTTAGCACGTTGAAACATTCGGCGCGAAACTCAACGGCGAACCTTTCGCCGATCGCTGTGTCTTTGAGTAAAGAGAAGTCCCAGTTGTTTTGTCCAGGGCCCATTAGGAAGTTACGACCGGCGTTCCCGAAGGAGTTCTGCGCGGGCGCGGAAAACGCCGTTGGGTCCCACCAACGAGCTACGGACTGGGAGGAAAGCGTTCCATTCCCGATGCGGTTCGGCCGGGGCGTATAGTTGCCGAGACCAACGTTGGCGACGTCGAACGTGAGCGATGGCGTAAATGCGAAACCGGTGCTGTGAACGCCAATCGCGGCGACGCGCCAGCCCTCAGCCAGCTTTTTGACGACGCCTTTGGAGTTGCCGAGTAAGGCCTTTCCTGGACCGATCGGCAGTTCGTAGAGCGCCGAAACAACCAGCCGATGACGCGTGTCGAAATCCGCTAGCCCGCGATTGGCGCGCCGATCGCGGGGATCCTGCGGGCGGGACCAGGCCACGCCGTTGTCGTCGATTGCCTTCCCGAAGGTATAGGCTGCCAATACCGAGAAGCCTGACGAGAAGCGGCGTTCCAGCTTGGTTTGCAGGCCATGATAAATCGAACTAGTACCTAGTTGCATAAGTCAGAGTACTTGGCTTTGGGGCCGGAAGGGAACACGACTGCCTTCTTCCATTCAAACGGCGCTGCCTTTTCGTTGTAGACTTCAACAAAGTCGTCGATCGCTTG
>SYKU01000158.1 GCA_005808865.1 Acidobacteriota bacterium | reverse complement strand
GGGATGCCCGGTCGCGACGGCTTCCTTTCGAATGTGGCGCTGCAAAAGATCGTAGGTCCACAGTTCATAAGAGTAGCCGAGATCCTTGGGCTTCTGACAGGCGAGGTTTCGCACCCAAGCCATTGCCTCGTCGGTAATCCGCCTGGCTTGACCGGGTCGAGGTAGTTCTCCCAACGCGACTTCAAGACCGAACTGAAGGAACTTCCGAGCGCACAAGGCCGCGGTATGCCGGTTGACCGCGTTGGCTGCGGCCACGGCACTGTCGCTCATTCCATTGGCGCAGTCCAAAAGTATGGCGGCGTGAAGAACCCGCTGCTTTTCTTCGCAGCGAGATCGACGCAGGGCCTCGAGTTTCGCCCGCTGCTCTTCAGACAAAATCAAAGGTGCTCGCTTTGTGACAAATGGCATAAACCATTCTGCCAAAGAACGCTCGCATTGTATAGCAATCAACAGAACATTGATCTAGGACGACCGGAAGACACGCACTTTTTTCAGGGGCGCTCTGCTGTTTCCGTACACTCTGGCGGGAAATTTGGGCGATTGCGGTTGATTTTGGATCGGTTTACACGGAGGCGCAGCACCTCTGGAAACGCCACGAAGTGGACCGATGGCTGGCCACTCCGGTGAGAACGGCCATTTTCACAGTCGATTTGGAGCGGGTTCTCAAGTGGCCAGGAGTTAGCCCGAGATCGCCCCATCGGGAGTAGAATCGTTCTTCATGCTCCGCTTTCTCTTTACGCTCGCCGTTACCGCCATGATCCTGCACGCCGCCGAAACTCCCGTTTACGTGGTGCTCTGGTTCGACACGGAAGACTATATCATGCCCGCCGCGGACGATGCCGCGCTGCGCCTTGCCACTGATCTTTCGAAGGCCGGCGTGCGCGCGACCTTCAAGGTGGTCGGCGAGAAGGCCCGCGTGCTTGAGACGCGCGGACGCGAAGACGTCATTCATGCGCTCGCCGCGCACGATATCGGTTATCATTCCAACTTCCATAGCATTCAGCCCGCGCCCGCGGTCTACCTGCGCGAGGCCGGCTGGCTCGATGGCGCGGCCGAGTTCGAACGCCGCGAATCGCCCGGCGTCGCCGATATTCGCCGTATCTTTGGAATGACGCCAAGCTGCTACGGACAGCCCGGAAGTTCCTGGGGACCGCAAAGTTACCGAGCCCTGCTTCGAATGGGCGTTCCCGTCTACCTCGACGAAGGCAATCACGTCTCGCTCGACGAGCAGCCCTTTTGGTTCGGCGGCATGCTACATGTGTTTGGCATGGGCCGCTTCCTTATTCGACCTTCGATTGACGACGAAAGCCTGCTTCCCGCCGCCTTCGCCAAGTTCGACCAGGCCGCCGCGGAGCTTCGCAAGCGCGGGGGCGGCGTGATCAGCACCTATTACCATCCAACTGAGTTTGTCGCTACGGAATTTTGGGACGCGGTGAATTTCGCGAAGGGCGCAAGCCGCCCGCGAAGCGAATGGAAGATGCCGCGCCCACGCACGGCGGAGGCATCCGAACGCGCCTATCGCCTTCTGATGCGCTACGTGGAACACGCGAAGAGCCGCCCCGGCGTCCAGTTCGTCACCGCGCGCGAACTCATGCACATCTACGAACCGCAGCCCAAACCGGCCACCCGCGAGGCGATCGCGGAGCACATGCGCGCACGCCTCACGTATCTCGCGACTCCTTCCGGTTCACTCTCCGCGGCCGAGATGCTCCAGACGCTGCTCGGCATGGAACCTCGCGAGATTGAAGGTCCACTCGCGCGCCGAGCCTCCACCTACAAGGGGCCGGATCTAAACGGCGACTTGCTGGAGACCGCGAAAACCGATGTCCGCGCCTTTATCGGAGCCAACCGCCGACTGCCGTCCGAGGTTTGGACAGGTTCGACGTACCTGTCTATCGGGGACTTCGCAAGTTTGCTCGCTGGAGGGCGTGCAGGCGGCCGCGGCTCCGGCGCGATCGAAGCCGAGAAGCACATTGCGTTCGATGCAACGAAGACCTTCAGTTGGGCGATCCATCCGGACGGCTTCAGCGCGCCGAATCTGCTCGAACTTGCGCGCCTCCAGGCGTGGACGATCAAACCCGCGGTTCTCAAAAAGCGCTAGAATGTTCTGAGATCCTATGCACAATCGGCGGTTTGCGAGTCTGCTCCTGGGCGGCTGGATGGGCTGCACCCTGTTTATGTGGATGGTTGCCATCCAGAATTTCAGCTCGGTGACGCGAGTCATCGCAGCGCCTTCTCCCAAAGCGGCCGAGATCATTCAAACGCTTGGGGAAGAGAAGGCGGGCGGTTTTCTGCGCTACCAGTCGTCCGAACAGAATCGCTGGTTTTTTGAGACGTGGGAGTACATGCAACTCGTTTTCTCCATCATCGTCTTCCTGACGCTGGTATTCGCCAGGCCCCGCGTGATGGCGGCGATCATAATATCCAGTTTGATTATGGCTTGCCTGCTCACCGAGCGGTTCCTTCTGACGCCGCAGATCACCACGCTGGGCCGCACAATGGACTTTATGAAGGAAGGCGTGGAAACGGCTGAAAGCGCCCGCTTCTGGATCTATCACCAGAGCCTCTTGCAAAACCAATTGAAACAATAACTATTCTTTATGTTGCAAGGAGGGGCTTCTGGCTTAAAATAGGATTTCGAAGCCAATTCCAAACCAGAAGGATTCCCCTCCTTATGAAGCTTAGTCTTTTCGAGCACTT
>SYKU01000015.1 GCA_005808865.1 Acidobacteriota bacterium | reverse complement strand
TCAGCGTGAGCTTCGATTGGGAGTCGCCCGAGACCGGAATACAGGTGGGATGGATCTGCGTGTAGCAGGGGTTCGCGAACGCCGCGCCGCGTTTGTAGGCGCGCCAGATCGCCGTCGTGTTCGACCCCTTGGCGTTCGTCGAGAGATAGAATACGTTGCCGTAGCCGCCCGTGCCAAGGACGACGGCGTCGGCGATGTACGTTTGAATCCTGCCCGTGATCAGGTTGCGCGTTACGATTCCCCTGGCGTTGCCGTCGATCACGATGAGATCGAGCATTTCCTCACGGGGGTACATCCTGACTCTTCCCGCACCGATCTGCCGTTCGAGCGCCTGATAGGCTCCAAGCAGCAATTGCTGTCCGGTCTGACCGCGCGCATAAAACGTGCGGGAGACCTGCGCGCCGCCAAAGGACCGGTTGCTGAGCGCGCCGGCGTATTCGCGCGCGAACGGAACGCCTTGCGCCACACACTGATCGATAATGTTGACGCTCACCTGCGCCAGGCGATAGACGTTGGCTTCCCGGGCGCGGAAATCGCCGCCCTTGACGGTGTCGTAAAAGAGGCGGTAGACGCTGTCGCCGTCGTTCTGATAGTTCTTCGCGGCGTTGATTCCGCCCTGAGCGGCAATGGAGTGGGCACGGCGCGGACTGTCCTGAAAGCAGAAGCAGCTTACGTTGTAGCCGAGTTCGGCGAGAGTGGCCGATGCCGACGCTCCCGCGAGACCGGAACCTACGACAAGCACGCTGAACTTTCGCTTGTTGGCCGGATTGACCAGTTTCATGTCAAACTTCGTGCGGTCCCAGGCGGTTTCGATGGGGCCTGAGGGAAGTCTGGAGTCAAGTTGCATGGGAGAGTGGCGGCAATATTTGGATTCCTGATTTTACCAGAGTGGGGACGATGAATTCTGAAATTTCGCGGCAGGTGAGTGGGCGACAACTGATTTGGATCCCGGCCGATGCGCGGTACGCCATCGAGCGGGTTGAAGCCAGTCAGGGCCCCTCATCAGGCAACCGTTTCAATTGGCAGCCGGCGGACAATCGATCGTTTCCGCCGCTCGTCGTCTGCCGTGGAAATGTCAGGCCTCAAAATCAGGGTCAGAGGTATACCCGCTTCACGCGGGCACTGATCCCACTGAGTACGCTGTAGGAAATGGTCCCGGCAATCCTGGCGATCTGTTGCGCATCGAGGACTGCGCCGTCTTCCTCACCAAGCAGCGTGACGGTGTCGCCGGCCTTGAGCGACGGTGCATTTGACAGGTCCACGGTCGTCAGATCCATCGACACCGTCCCGACCACCGGCGCGAACTTGCCTGCCGCGATCACTTTCCCCTTGTTTGACAGCCTGTGAGGAAAGCCATCGGCGTAGCCTACCGAGAGCACGCCAATCCGCATGGGACGCGGCGCACGAAACGATCCGCCGTAGCCGATAGCGGCTCCTTCCGGTACGTCTTTTACGAGCGCAATCTTAGCCTTCCACGCGAGGGCGGGACTGACTTCGAGAATTCGCGCCGGACTCTCCCCTCGCGCCGGAGACACATACCCATAGATCGCATGCCCGGGCCGCACCATGTTCTGCCATGCTTCGCGTCGATTATAGGCGATTGCGTTCGTACTCGACAGATGGAGGTATCGCGGCAAGGGGCAGACTTGCCGCAGGGCGATGCAAATGCATTTGAACCGCTCCATCTGTTGTTCCGTCTGCAAGGAGGAGTAATCGGCTGCGGACGAGAAGTGGGTCATCAGCCCTTCGCACTGCGTGGCGGCCGGCCGTAGCGCGTCCGCAATTTCCGCGGCCGGAGCGGAAGTCCCCATCCGATTCATCCCGCTATCGATCTTGAGATGGAAACGGATCGCTCGATCCCTCAATAGGGCGATGTCGCGCGCATCGTGCACCACCGGAGTCAGAGCGTGCTCTTCAAGCGCATCCACTTCGTAGGAGAAGAAGCCGCCCATCACGAGAATTCGCGCGTCGATTCGAGAGCTCCGGAGGGCAACTCCTTCTTCGACCGAGCTCACGGCGAGCCAGCGCGCGCCGGCAGCACTCAAGACCCTCGACGCCTCGACTGCGCCATGGCCGTAAGCGTCCGCCTTGACCACGCCCAGAACTTCGACCGCGGGACCGACCGCGGCCTGAACCGCATTATAGTTGGCCGCTATCCGCGCCCTCGAGACTTCGACCCAGGACCGGTATGGAAGTTCAGCCATCGACGACTCCTCCGGACGGGCGTTTTTGACTTTGCCCGCGAAATTCTGCTACAAATAGGGTCAAGCAGGCCGGCTTTTTCTTTGCTTTCATAAGGAAGGTATCCCCAGTGGAGTCCGTTAATCGTAAGCTGATTCGTCCATCTTTAACCGAGATCAAGGATCAAATGACACCTCCCCGCCGTATTCAAAAAAAACCAGCTCCGCCAGACCAGACAAACGCGGAGAATTTCTACTACGTAAAACAGATGCAAGCCAAGACCCCCATGGTATTCGTCCTCCGTGACGGCGAAAAACTGCGGGGCGTCATCGAATGGTACGACAAGAGCTGTCTGAAGGTGAACCGCGACGGCGAACCGAATCTGCTTCTGTACAAACCGAACATCAAGTACATGTACAAGGACGGCTAGGATTTCGCTTTCTGTTTCATCGACAGGCGGTACGTCCGCCTTTCGCCGGCGTTTTCGAAGCGGCGCTTTTCCTCGTCGGTTTCCGGGATCGCGGGCGGAATGGTAATGCGCTGGCCGTCTTTGCCGATCGCCACAAACGTGAGGTAGGCCGAAGACGTGTGCCGGGTTTCTCCCGTGATCATGTTTTCCACGAACACCTTGACGCCGACTTCCATGGACGTGCGGAACACACGGTTCACGGAGGAGTAGAGGACGACCAGTTCGCCGATGCGAACCGGGTGTAGGAAATTCATATAGTCGACCGAGGCTGTGACCACGGGGCTGCGCGCGTGGCGCAGAGCGGCCAGGGCGCCGGCCAGATCGACCAGGTGCATTACTTTGCCGCCCAGAAGGTGCCCGAGCATGTTTGCGTCCGTAGGCAGGGCGAGTTCAGAATAGGTCGAGACGGATTCTCGAACGGGTTTGCCGTCCATAGCGTGAGTATCGTAAGAAAGGGAGCGTAATTGCAATTATGACGAACAACCGCATGGACACTCTGAAGGGAATGGTGGCCCAGAATCCGAAGGACAGTTTTGCTCGCTACGGTCTGGCGACCGAATACAAGAACGCCGGGAATTTCGAGCAGGCCGTGACGGAGTACAGGAATTTGATGGAAGTGAATCCGGACTACGCCGCTGCGTATTTTCACTGTGGCCAGACCCTTGAGAAGTCGGGCCGGATGGACGAGGCCCGCTCGGTCTACCAGCGCGGAATCGAAGTAACTGCGCGAACGGGCGATGCGCACACGCGTAGCGAGCTCGAAGCGGCGTTGGACATTTTGGGATAGTTTTTGCGCGAATTCGACCGCGGCCCGTATTAACGAGGGCGGATTTCGCCTCGTCTCCGTATGAGCGGCGCCAATTGTCCGGACCACGAACCTCGCCAGCGCCCGTAGCGCCCGTGAGTCCCCTTGCCAGGGCGGTCCGGATGTGGTCTAATTGCGTTTTCTTTTGGGGCGCTTGGCGCTGAGACCGTCGGAACCCGAGGCCGCCGAGCCCTCAGATACGTGGAGGCCAGAATGTGGAAGAGGTTGGTGACCGTTTTCACTCTCCTCGTGTTCGTCTTTGCTACGACCTTCATCGTGAATCAAACGGCCCAGGTCGTCTCGTTGGCAAATACGGTCAGCCCCGTTCTAGGCAAGATCGTGCTAATTGGCCTTCTGGTCGTTTACGCCGCGGTGATTCTTGTTCCTGTAGCACTGTTACTCCTCTTGCCGAAGCCGATAATCCCTCCGCCGGACGAACAGTCCGTGGAGTATCAGACCTACCTGCGGCGGCTCGGCGCAAGGCTGGCCGCCAATCCCGAACTGATCGACGCCGGCCCGCTGAATGATCGCATCAGCATCGAATCCGCGCTCAAGATTCTGGACGCGAAAGCCGACGGCATCATCAAGAAGACGGCTTCGACCCTGTTCGTCACCACGGCCGTCTCGCAGAACGGGAGTCTCGACGCTATCATGGTCTTGGCGGAGCAAGCGCGCCTCATCTGGCGCGTTGCCCATATCTATAACCAGCGGCCGGCGCCGCAAGAGTTTGGAAGTCTCTACGCGAACGTAGGAGCGACGGTATTCGCGGCCAGCCAACTCGAAGATCTGGACGTCCGTGAGCAGATCGAGCCGGTTATCAGGGCAGCGGTCGGTGGCGGGGTGGCTAGCTTCGTGCCGGGTCTCGCTGAGGTGGCGTCCATCGTGATGAACGCCGTCCTCGATGGCACGGCCAACGCTTATCTGACGTTGCGGGTCGGAATTATCTGTCAAACCTATTGCAGATCGATGACGGCGATCGACAGAAAAACGGCTCGCCGTAACTCGAGTCTCGCTGCCGCATCGATGCTCGGATCTATTGTCGCCGGCTCAGCGGGGAGCGTCATCAAGGCCATCGCTGCCGCGACCAGAAAGGCGGGTGGATCGGTGGTCGAGTCGGCGGCCACCGGTATCCGGGGCGCTGCCGCAAAGCTGAATCCGTTCAAGCGGGAGAGGGACAGGTAGTTCCGAAGCGGCTTGCTGAATCGCCCTATCTCGCGGGAGCAGGTCTCTTGGGCGGCGGGCAGCAATCCGCGGGACACACCGCGGGCACGCCGGCTTCCATCCGCTCCGTGATCAATTCACGGATCATGTTCACGAACCTTGGATGCGTCCCCACTGTCCCGGCCCGAATCATCCTGATCCCAAGTTCCCGGCAGAGAGCCGCGGCTTCCGTGTCGAGGTCGAACAGCACTTCCATGTGATCCGAAAGAAATCCAATCGGCGCGATTACGACATCGCCTCCGTGAATTTCACGAAGCGCATCGCAAATGTCGGGCTCGAGCCACGGCTGGCCCGGAGGGCCGCTGCGGCTCTGGTAGACCAGGCGGTATTCGGAGCGCCCAAGCCTCGCCGCAACCGCACTGCATGCCGCGTTGAGCTGCCGTTCATAGGGCGACGACGCCGCCATCGATGCCGGAATGCTGTGCGCCGTGAACAGCAGCCTGGCCGAGGGCAGCACGTCGAACGCCGCCCGGACGCGCTCCGTCATCGCTTCAAGAAAGCCGGGATGGTCGCTAGACGTCGGCAGTTTCTCGATCTCAGGCACTTTCCCGCCGCATTGCTCGCGGGCGCGCGCTATGTCCTCCAGATACTGCCTGCAACCCGAGTAGGAACCGAAAGCCGAAGTCACATAGGCGAGCGCCCGGCGTACGCCCTTCCCTTGCATTTCCCGGAGCGTATCGGCAAGCAACGGATGCCAATTGCGATTTCCCCAGAACACCGGCAGCCTCGGACCATGCGCCGCGAGTTCGGCGTTTAGCGCCGCTACCAATTCCCGGTTCTGTTCGTTGATGGGGCTCCGGCCGTCGAAGTGGTAATAGTGCTCCGCCACATCGAGAAGGCGCTCACGCGGGACGTTCTTCCCGCGGAGCACGTTTTCGAGAAATGGGATGACGTCCTCATGCCGTTCGGGTCCGCCGAACCCGAGAACCAGGACAGCGTCGAATTCCGCGATCATCCGTTCAACATCGCCGGCAGTTCCGCGGCCCGCAGCCTTAGCCCGACGTAGAAGGTTCCGAACATGGCGTAGATGGCGCTCACTTCGTCGAACCGCATCTCATAGATCAGTTTTTTGAAGACGAGCGGGTCGTCGGCGAACAGATCGACGCCCCATTCCCAATCGTCGAAGCCGACCGACGTAGTGATGATCTGCCGCACTGCGCCCGCATACCGGCGGCCGATCTTGCCGTGACTGTCCGTCAGTTGCGACCGCTCCGAGAGCGGCAGCATATACCAGTTCCTGGTTTCACCGCGCCGCCTGTCCATCGGGTAGAAGCAACAATATTTTCGCGGAGGAATTTCCGGGTATAGACGCGGCGCCATGGCCTTGCGCTGATAGGAGAGCGCCTCTTCGATCCCCGCGCTCCACTCGGGGCTTTGGGGCGCGGCGCCTTTTTCAAGAAGGCTCGCATAGATCCGGGCGGTCGATTCGTACAGCCCAAGCTCGACCATGGACAGGTAGGAACTCGTCTGCTCAAGATAGTCCCACAGACGGAGCCGCGCGAGCTTCAGCTCCACCTGATTCAACTCCTCAAAGCCTCGCCGGAAGTGGACGAACATCAGGTCGCCCTTGTGTCCAAGCAGTGAATACAGGGCGGATTGGCGCTCGCCGGGTTCCTCCATCTCCGAGAGCGCGGAAACCGCTTCGTCGACCACGTCTTTTCTCACGCTCCCGGAGAGTTCCCTCCACGCGGACCAGCGAATTCGCATCATCTGATGCAGTACGCTTGACCCTTCCATCGTCAGGGGCACCGGCGGGGCTTCGGCAGCCGCGGAGGATGCCGCGGCGGGAGTTACATGTTCTTCGGGTCTCATCTCATACCACTATACTTTGATGCGCGCAGGCGGACTGGAACTACCATGCGTTATAGTGGCCGTCGCGGCGAGTCAGCTCCAAATGCGTCTCGAACACCTCGGAGAGCGTTTCGGCCGTCAACAGCGCCTCTTTAGCGCCTTCGCGGTAAACCTTTCCACGCCGCATGAACACGACGCGGGAAATTTCCGGAATGATGTCCGGCAGGTGGTGCGTCACCATCACGATCGACGTGCCGGATTGCGCGAGCTTCCGCAAAATGCCCGAGAGCGATTGCGAGGCGGCGAGATCCAGGCTGTTTGCCGGCTCGTCGAGCACGAGAGCGCCGGGTCCGTTGATCAGCGCGCGTCCAATCAGCAGCCGCCGGGCTTCACCCGACGAGATCTCATCCATCCAGCGTCCGCCGAGATGGCTCACTTCCAGCAGGTCCAGTATGCGGTCCGCCTGCTCCTCCATATCGCGCGTGACCTCGTGATGCGGCCAGATTCCGACGCTCCCAAAGAATCCCGATAGTACGATTTCCCTGCCCCGGAAGTCGCGCGTGCAGGCGGTCATCAGGTCGTTTGACACGATGCCGACCAGCGCGCGCAACTCGAATATCCGCCAGTTTTCCTGTCCCAGGATCTTTAGCGACCAGTCGTCGTAGGCGGTACTCGGGCGGCATTCCTGCGTGATCGTCTTGACAAGTGTCGACTTGCCGCAGCCGTTCGGCCCGATGATCGCGAGGTTCTGGCCGCGGGGGATAGTGAGCGAAAACCTGTCGAGGGCGATCTTCTCACCGCGAACAACGGTGACGTTTCGAAACTCGATCAGCGGGGCTTCAGGGAGCGTGGACATCTGGTCATTTCAGGCGGAGAGCCGCCGCATGCGCGGCGGATGCGCGGCCCACGCCGTCCAGGTTGTAGCCGCCTTCAAGAACCGATACAAGCCGCCCGCCCGAGTACTTGTCGGCAATCTCCATCATGAGGGTGGTCAGTTCCGCGAAGTCCGGGTCCGTGAGATTGAAGCGGCCCAGCGGATCGCCGCGGCGCGAGTCGAAGCCCGCTGAGAGCAGCACCAGGTCCGGCTTGAAGTCCGCCGCGGCGGGCTTGAGCACGTCGCGGAATGCGCCCAGAATTTGTTCCTTCCCCGCGCCCGCCGGAAATGGGCAATTCCGCGTCGTTGCTTTTCCCGGACCTTCGCCCGTCTCATCGGCGCGGCCGGTGCCCGGATACCAGGGCGATTGGTGCGTACTGAAAAAAAATACCGTGCCATCGCGGTAGAAAATATCCTGGGTTCCATTGCCGTGATGCACGTCCCAATCGGCTATCAGCACACGCGCAAGTCCGTGCCGCTTCTGCGCGTACCGCGCCGCGATCGCGACGTTGTTGAATAGACAGAAGCCCATGCCGCGTTCGGGCGTCGCGTGATGGCCCGGCGGACGTACCACGCAGAAGGCGTTCGTGGCTTTCCGCGTCACCACTGCGTCGACGGCGTTCAGAATGCCGCCCGACGCAAGCAGTGCCACTTCGTACGAACGGGAACAGATGGCGGTGTCGCCGGTGCTGAGGTCCGTAAGCCCCGCCGCGACGTCACGCCTGACGGCGCGGATGTAGTCGCGGGAATGGCACGCGGCCACTTCGTCTTCCGTTGCGAGGCGCGGGGGAATACGGGTGAGACCGGAATCCTTCAGCGCGGCTGCGACTGCGTCATACCGCTCGGGACGCTCGGGATGTCCGCGGCCGGTGACGTGATCCTTGAAGATGGGGTCGGCGAGAAGCGCGGTCATTGGTTATGAAAGGCGCGGGGTGACGTCCCCGGTCATGAGCATGAGACGCCGCACTCCCTCGCGAAGTATTCCCGGGGCCGTGAGCAGGCTCAGCACAAGGTAGGCCTCCTGATCGAAATCAAAGAAAAATCCAGGCTGCACCAAGACATTGTGACGCTCCAGAAGCTCCAGTGTCCACTCCTCTTCGCTGAGGATACGCGGCGCGCGCACCGTCGCGTACCATCCGCCCTCGACTTCGAGAACGTGGAACGCCGTGTCGCGAAGAGCGCTTCGCAGCCACGCAAGATTGTCCCGGGTGCGAACCGCGATCTCCGCGCGAATGCCGGCGCCCGTTTCAAGCAGGCGGGGAAGCGCGTGCTGAACCGGAGCCCCTACCGATAGATAAGTGTCGGAAATCAGTTCGAGCCGCTCGAACGCCTGGGCCCGTTCGGTGTCTGGCCCCGAGATCACCATCCATCCCAGTTTCAACTGGGGCAGGCCGCATATCTTTGAAAGACCGCTCATCGAAAACGTCAGCACGTCCGTGGCTGCCGCGAAGCTCTCAACCCGCTCCGGATCCGCGCCGAACGAATAATCGGCGAAAACTTCGTCGGAAACGATCGCCATGCCGCGTTCGCGGCAAAATGCGGTCAACCGGCCGCGTTCGCGTTTCTTCAGGAAAGACCCTGTAGGGTTGTTGGGATTCACGACAATCACCGCACGTGTGCGCGTCGTGACGCCTCTCTCAAGAGTTTCAAAGTCGATGGACCAGCCCGAATCGTAACGCAACGCATACGGAACGGTGCCCACCGAGTCGAGCGCAGCAAGGTAATCGAACAGAGGGTAAGACGGCTGCGGGATGAGCACATTGTCGCCCGGATCGGCCAGCAACTTGAAGATGTAGGAGTAAGACTCACTCGTCGAAGCCGCGAGCAGGATTCTCTCAACAGGAACGTCGACGCCGCGCCCGGCATAGTAGCCGCCGACGGCTTGACGGGCTGAACGCAGTCCGGCGGGTTCGGGATGATAAACAAGGCCTTGTCGATGCCGTAGCGCGTCGAGCACACCGGACTCCGGATAGACGATGTCCGCCTGGGTGGGATTCGACTGCGTCAAATCCAGAACACGAACTTGTTCACGGCGCTTCCGGTCCAGCAACGCTGAGATGCGGTTCGGCCGCTGGTTCCAGTCGAGGCGGGACGAGTACAGGCTACGCTCCCTTACGGTTCCGGCGGGCGCTGATGAATGACCTGATACAGAGACCGACGAACACTCCCGTAAGGGCCGCCATGATCGATTGAGCTTTCACTGCCGCGGGCCTGGCGACCTCGCCGCCCGCGATAAGGGTGGGCAGTTTCATCAGGCCGGGAAGTGAGCCGAGAAAGCCGATCAGTCCGACTGTGACGGCGATGTGCATCACAAGTTTGCGCCGCCTCTCTTCGCGCGCAAGTACTCCGCAGACGAGCAGCACGCCGCCCACCGCGGCGGGAATTAGCGACGTCGGCGCGCCCGATCCGCTGTACCCCACGGCGCCCACTGCAATTAGTGCAAGTCCAATACCGATTGTGATCGTGCCCAATGCGCACCCCTTTTCGTACGGCGATAATGACTGATAACGATGGAACCTTCAGTGTATCAGGCGATTGTCGATCTGCTGCGCGCGAGCGGCGCGGGTTTTCGAACCGTTCATCACGAGCCGACGGCCACGTCGGAGGATTCGGCGCGCGCCCGCGGCGAGGAATTGCGCGTGGGAGGGAAAGCGCTGTTGATCAAGGCCGGAGAGGAGTTCCGGCTGTTCATTCTGAGTGCCCATCTCAGGGCGGACTCGGCGGCGATTAAAGCTCACTTGCACGTGAAAAAGACGCGATTCGCGACGGCGGAGGAGTTGATGCAACTGACGGGGCTCGTGCCCGGATCGGTGCCTCCGTTTGGCAGACCGATTTTGCCGTTTGAGCTTTACGCGGACCCTTCGGTGCAGGAGAACGACCGCATCGCGTTTAACGCCGGATCGCTCACGGATTCGATTGTGATGCCGGTCGAGGGCTGGATGCGCGTGGCCGCGCCGTCGGTATTCCGATTCGCCGCATAGTGGAAGGGAGTGCGCGGCCAGTTATTGAAGGAGATTCACCCTGTTGGGGAGGGCAGCGGCGGCCCGCGAATTTTCATGAAAAACCTGTGGAATGCGGCGGGGCAGACGATCGCCTTTCGTCGTCTGCCGCTTTTGGCCGTTCGCTGGAGCCGGCCGGTGGAGGGTTTTTCGATCCTGCCCGAAGGACACTCCGGATCGGCGCCGATCCACTCAGGAGGCGCGAGCGCATTCCGCGGTTGCTGGACGTAGCGTGGAAGCCGGCGGACATGAAGATCGCAGGCTTTCGGTTTCACGTTTTACAAGGCTGCCCGAGACGCTGGCCGGCGCGCGTGATGGGGAATTACAGAATCACGTTCGGCTCGCCGGACGAGAACGCTTTGGACGTCGACTCTGAAGACGGCCATTAGGAGGACGTTGTGACTGGCCTCGACGGAATAGAGCTTCAAGGAAAGAGTGTTCCTTGCCCGGTCATGCAATCTCGCCGCATCTTCATTAGTTCTTTCTGCATGTCGTCCCACGCCGCCGCATCGTCGCATAGCTTTAGAGGGACCTCCGCACACCCGCGCCGTTTGAGGCGCTCCCTCGTCGCCCATTCCTTTGGATGGGATTCCCTGGTAATACGGACCGTATGCTTAAACGTCTTTTGACCGTGGCAGTCTTTGCAAAGCAGTTCAAGGTTTTCGAGGCCCTTACCGCTGCCGGAAATGTGGTCAATCTCCTCGCCCGGTTCGCCGCATTTCACACACTTCCTCTGATCCCGCTCAAAAACCGCACTTCGAGTTGACTTGCTTAGCTTTCGCGCACTCTTGGGGTAGCCTCCCGAAAAGATCATGTAAAGCCTTTTACGGAGTACCTCGATCACTTCTGGAAGTTGATCCCTACCCTCGGCTCGGCACCTCCGGGCATACCGGACCCAGTCGGCCTCTTGGGAGCAGAGGCCGGAGCAATACATCCTATCCTCTCGCATCTGCGGGATTTCCGAAGAACAATTCGCGCAGAGAAACGGATACACCGCCAATTGCTCAAACGTCAGCCTGTCGCGTAAGGCGTCTCGTAGTGCCGTCCTACGGATTTCCTTCGGCATTGTCGCACTCCGCGCCACGTTCGCCCCTACATCATCGCCTGCGGCGGCGCCGGTTCGTCCGGGCTGCCCGCGTTGTTCAGCGGTGTCCGGATCAGAGCCAGCGCGATCAGAAACATAACGAACACGCCCACCGAATAGGCTGGCTCAAAACCGCCGAGTTTGGAGAGATCCGGCAGCGGCGCATCGAAGAACGTAAACGTCGCCGTGATCAGCCCTACCAGCGCCTCGCCCGCGATCATCCCGGATGCCATCAACACGCCTACATTTTCAGAGCGCGCCTTCTGCGCCGCGTTGAGCGCGCGCTTCTCCGCGATCGTGTCCATCACCCAGCGCAGCACGCCGCCCACGAAGATCGCCGAAACGGTCCCAAACGGCAGGTACATCCCGATGGCCACGAGCATCGGGCTCTTCACCTGCACCATGATCAGCATGATGCCGAAGAAAATGCCCGCGCCAATCAGTGGCCACGCCATATCTCCTCCCACGATACCCTGCGCAAGCGATGCCATCAGTCCCGCCTGCGGCGCCGGAAGTTGTCTATCGCCAAAGCCCACTCCACCCGCCTTGATATTGCTTTCGTGCAGCACCAGCAGCGGGAAGTACATTACGAGACTCGACAACACAACGGCGATTAACTCAACGATCTGAATCGTCCGGGGCGTGCCGCCCAGAATGTATCCGACTTTGAAATCCTGCAACAGTTCTCCCGCGACGGCCGAGGAAACGCAGACCACCGCGGCCACGCCAAGAGTGGCGATCACTCCGCTTGACCCCGCGACGCCGAGAGAAACCATGAGGAGCGCGGCAATGATGAGCGTGGAAAACGTAAGACCCGAGATTGGGTTGTTCGAGGAACCGATCACGCCGACCAAGTGCCCCGAAACCGTGGCGAAGAAAAAGCCCGTGATCAGCATTACGATTGCCGCTACAATCCCGCCCACCACCTGACCGGACAGGTAGGTATAGAGAGCGATCATAATGAGGAAAATGACGGCGATCCCGGCCAGCACCACCTTCGAACTCATGTAGCGTTCCACGCGGCTGGCCACCACCGGCTTCGCAGCGCCACGCAGCTCGGCGAAAGCGCGCCCAAGCCCCACCGCGAGATTCTTGCGCATGCGGAACAGCGTGTAGCTTGCGCCGACGAGCATGCCGCCTACCGCGATGGGCCGCACGACGGAGCGCCAAACCGCGTCCGCCAAACGTTCCCAGGAAGCGCCGGATCCGTCTGGAAGCGATGCCCGCAACTGCGGTCCCATGAAATAAACCATCAGCGGCACCAGCACGCCCCAAGCCAGTACGCTGCCCGAAAAATTCAGCGCCGCGAGGCGCGGGCCGATGATGTAGCCGACGCCGATGTACGCCGGGCTCACGCTGGGAACGGCGACCGTGGTGACGCCTCCGGTGCCCGCCGCGGCGGTGAATCCCCGGCTTGTGAGTTTGACGGCGCTCTTTCCCATTTCGCCGACCGGGATATGAAAGTTGCGATCCGTCTCAAATAGACGCAGCGCGCCGAGGAGAAACGCGAGCGCTCCGCCGCCCATGCTGTAGAACAGGTGCTTCGCGGAATCGCCGCCCCGCTGCCCCGCTTTGTGAATCTCGGCCGCCGCCACGGATTCGGGGAACGGCAACTCGCGGTCCTCCACCATCACGCGGCGGATCAGAGAAACGAACAGCACGCCGAGCACGCCGCCGATCATCATGAGCGCCGTCGATTTCCAGTACGCCTCTCCGGGAGCGAACGACAGCCACGCCTTGGAGATGACGAAGGCGGGAATGGTGAAGATCGCGCCGGCCGCGATCGACTCGCCGATCGATCCTGCCGTGCGCGCCAGATTCTCTTCGAGGATGCTGCCCTTGCCGAGCCGCAGAACGGCCATTCCGATCACGGCGGCCGGGTATGTGGCCGCGATCGTCTGGCCCGCACGGAGACCGAGGTAGGCGTTGGCCGCGCCGAGCACGATCGACATCACAAGCCCAAGCAGCACAGCGCGCAGCGTGAACTCGGTCATGCTCATGTTTTCGGGAACGAATGGGCGGAAAGGTTGATCGCTCATGAGATTGGTTTCCTTTTGCAGGCCTTACGAGAGACGTGAGCGAACCCTCTCGCTCAGACCCTTTCCATCCACGCGCTTGCCTGCCAGTTTCGCCTGCGTGGCCTTCATTACGACGCCCATCTGCTTGGCCGAGGTTATGCCCGTCTCGGCGAGCGCTGCCGCGAGCGCCGCGTCAATCTCCTCCGCGCTCGCCGAAGCCGGCATGTAGGATTCGACAAGCGAGCGCTCCGCCTCTTCCTTCTCCGCCATATCGATTCGGCCGCCTTTCCGAAACATCTCGGCCGATTCGGTGCGCTGCTTGATGAGCGAATTAAGCACCTGCATTTCGGCGGACTCGTCGAGTGGCTTCATCGAATCGATCTCCAGTTTCTTGAGCGCGGTCTTCATCATTCGAAGGGCGCTCAGGCGTGCTTCGTCGCGGGCTTTCATCGCGGCGACCAGGTCGGTCTGTATACGGTCGAGAAGAGGCATGATCTGCTATTCTAAGTGTTTAAGCCCTCACATGCACATCAGAAAGCAAAGACTCCTCACTCCGGGGCCTACGCCGCTTTATCCCCCTGCGATGCACGCCATGATGGCGAGCGACATTCATCATCGGACGCAGGACTTCCGGAACGTCTACGCGGCAGCGCTCGCGGACCTCAAAGAGGTGCTCGGCACATCGAACGACGTGCTGATGTTCGCGGCCTCCGGAACGGGCGGGATGGACGCTTCAGTCTCAAATCTTTTTTCCCGCGGCGACAAGGTAATCGTATGTTGCGCCGGAAAATTTGGCGAACGCTGGGTCGAAATCGCTAAGGCCTACGGGCTGGATGCCACTGTGCTGAAGGTCGAGTACGGCGATGCGGTTTCCGTGAGCGCGGTACGCGCGGCACTCGATGCCGAGCCCTCGACGAAGGGAGTCTTTGTGCAGGCGTCCGAAACCTCGACGGGCGCGGCACACGATATTCAGGGCATGGCTGCGGCCGTCGCCGCCACGGACGCAATTCTCGTCGTGGATGGCATCACCGGAATCGGCACGATGCCTCTGGATATCGACGGATGGGGTATCGATGTCCTGATTGGCGGCTCCCAGAAATCGTTCATGATCCCGCCCGGACTCGCGTTCCTAAGCGTCAGCAAGAAGGCGTGGACGCTGTCGGAAACCGCCACGCTGCCGCACTTCTATTTCGACCTGAAGAAAGAAAAGAAGAACGCGGATAAGGGCGAATCCACTTGGACGCCCGCGACCTCGCTGATTCTCGCTCTGGGTGAAGCCCTGAAGTACGTTAAGGGCCTTGGAATGGCGAATCTTGTGGCGAACGCGCAGTTGCTGGCTCTGGCGGCGCGTGCGGCATGCACCGAACTCGGGCTTGAGTTATTCGCGCCTGGCTCTCCGGGCTCGTCGGTTACGTCGGTGAAGGCGCCGAAGGGCATGGATTCCTCCGTAATCGTCAAGGAATTGCGCACCCGCTTCGGAGCAATCATTACGAACGGGCAGGGCTCGATGAAGGGCCGGATCTTCCGCATCGCGCATCTCGGCTACTTCGATTTCTGGGATTTGTTCGCCATGGTGGCGGGCCTAGAAACGATTCTCTACGCGAATGGAATTCCCGTTGAGTTCGGCAGGGGAGTCGCCGCGGTTCAGAGAGTGTATGCCGGGGCTGCCATTCAGTTGCCTGTGGCGGTTGGGTAGATTTCTCGACTCCTTATGAACATCTTGATTGCGGAGCCGATGGCCCCCGCGGGCATCGATCTATTCAAGTCCCGCTCCGGCTGGAACGTCATTGTTTCGAACCCTAAAGAGTACGCCAGGCATCTTGCCGAGGCCGATGCGCTTGTCGTGAGGAGCGCGGTTCAGGTGACTGCTGAGGTGCTGGGGAAGGCTCCGAAGCTGCGTGTGATCGGACGCGCCGGAGTTGGCGTCGACAACGTCGATTTGCCGGCGGCCACAGCGGCCGGCGTGCTGGTAATGAACACGCCAGGCGGCAATGCCGTGTCCGTTTCCGAGCATACGCTCGCGCTGATGTTGGCCATGGCGCGGCACATCGCCCCGGCCAACGAGTCCACAAAAAACGGCAAGTGGGAAAAGAAAAAGTTCCTCGGCAGCGAATTGCGTGGCAAGACGCTTGGCGTCGTTGGACTGGGGAGCATCGGCCGCGAGACGGTAAAACGGGCACGCGCATTCGACATGCGGATTGTCGCAAGCGACCCATACGTCACTTCTCAGATGGCTCGCGATCTCAACGTGGAGTTGGTGCCGGTTACCACGCTCTTCGCCGAAAGCGACTACATCACTCTTCACGTTTCGCTCACGCCGGAAACGCACGGGTTACTGTCGCGCGAGGCCTTCGCCCGCATGAAGCAGGGCGTGCGCATCGTGAATTGCGCGCGAGGCGAGTTGATCGATAACGACGCGCTCGGTGAAGCGCTCGAATCCGGAAAGTGCGCCGGCGCGGCCCTCGACGTGTTCGAAACGGAGCCGCCGGCCGTGAGTTTCCCGTTGTTCGCCGCCCCTTCCCTGCTTGCCACGCCGCACATCGCCGGCTCAACCGAGGAGGCCCAGGAGATCGTGGGCGTGCGCATAGCCGAACAGATCGTGGAGTATCTCGAAAGCGGCGTGGCCATCAACGCCGTCAACATGCCGGCGCTTTCGCCGGAACAGTACCGCACGATCGGTCCGTACATTTCGCTCGCCGAGAAGTTAGGTAACTTCGCGGCTTATCTCGCCAAGGGCAATCCGAAAACGGTGCGGCTCTCCTATTTCGGGAACATCGCTGCCATTAACACGAACCTGTTGCGGAGTTCCGGAATCGCGGGCGTGTTGAACCGGTCGCTGGCCTATAAAGCGAACCTGGTGAACGCCGCACAGATCGCGGAACAGCGCGGCTGGAACATCGCCGAAGTGCATGAGAAGCGCACGGGGCCGATGGATTCGATCCGCATCGAACTCGAGACCGACGCCGGAACCACGACGGTTGAGGGCGCGGTGCTGCTGGGCAAGTCGAGGCTCGTTCAGGTGGACGGCATCTACTGCGAAGCCCATCTCTCGGGACATCTGATTTTCATGAAGAACCAGGACGTTCCGGGTGTGATTGGACACGTGGGCAGCGTGCTGGGACGGAACAGTATCAATATCGCGAACTTCTCGCTTGGTCGCGGGGACGTGCGGCCGGCGCCCGGCGAGCCTTTCGAAGCGATCGCGGTCGTCTCGACAGACGACGCCGTACCCGAAGCGGTATTGGCGCAGTTGCGGGAGAACCCGGCGGTCATGCTCGCCCGCAGCGTGGAGTTCAGCGCGTAGACTCTCCAGTGGCCCGCCTACTTTCGAGGCACGTCGCGACCCGGCAACAGCGCCAGGAGCGAAACAATTGTGCGGATAATCGGAAATTTGTTCGATTCATAGCCGGCAGCGCGGCGGAGACGCCAGAGGGCGATGGCCGTTTGTTCGACGCAGCAGAACTCGGATTCGCCGGCGAGGACGATGGTTTGGGCGGTGAGTCCGGACGCAAGTAAGCTTCATTGACCAGCGCGGTGGGCTGGAGCGTATGACCCGTCCTTTCCTGCCGCAGATATCGGACCGCCATCCGATGCAATTCGCTGTAAACGATCGGTATCAGTTCGTCAAGCGCGGCCCGGTCCCCCTGCCGTGTACGTGCAAGCAAGCTGATGAGGTCAGCAGGCACAGTTCAGTCTATCAGGTTCGCCTTGGCCGCTCGCGGCATGCGGATCACCGATCACCGAAGTCACACCCGCGATAGCCGAATCGCGTACAGGCATCACGAATTGCGGTATCAGGCACGCATTGTATCGGAGCATCGGCAGATCGGTCCCTTCGTGTTGCATCCAGAGGCAGGATCGCTATGAAGCCTGCCCCGTCTGATGTTCAAAGCGGTCGGACTCGGATGTCCCGCCACTTGACCATCAGGGGCTGGCTCCTGGTGATGGCCAATCCGGCGTGAACAGGCAGGCTGAGTTGTTCCGGGTCGATGGCCGCCAGTGTGGTCAGGGCGTCGTCCAGTGCGGTCACCGGCGCGGCGTGTGCCGGAGAGAAGTCGAGGGCCTCGTTCACATCACACTCCCCACGACGTATGAGTCAAACGGTCACAGGAAAAACGAAAGGCGGCTGGCGCACTGCCAGATCTCTCGCCGAGGCTCCAGTCGATGTTCCACCGTTCGAACCAGGCAAGCCTTCCCCGCCAACTAACCCGGCGAAGCCGGAACCAAACAGACCCAAACGCCGAAAGTTGGAGCCTCGCCAAAAGCACGCCGAAGGCCTATCAACATTGGCTCCGGCGCATACCGCGGAAGATTTCCTGCCGGAAACGTGGGGAATCCAGATGTTGAGGTACTAAAGGCAATACTCGTCACTTAACGATCCTGACTGCGGCGGAAAAATCGATGAGAGGCAAGCGCTGGTAGCCGCGGCGCAGCGGGAAGCTACTCATCTTCCGCTTCACTCCCCGGGGATTGCGCC
>SYKU01000157.1 GCA_005808865.1 Acidobacteriota bacterium | reverse complement strand
GCGAACTGGAAAATGTCATTGAGCGCGCCGTGGTCCTGTCTTCGGATACACCGGTGCCTCCCGACGTGCTGCCGGAATATTTGCTCCAGGCCGGCGGGATCCGCGTACACAAGCCCGATGGCGGGCCTTTACCCGCGGACGCTTCACTCTTTGAGATCGTGGCGGACTACGAGCGGAGCGTGATTCTGGAACGGCTGGAGAAATGCAGTTGGAGCCAGACGGAGACCGCTGGGAGCCTGCACATTCCGTTGTCCACGCTGAATCAAAAAATCAAACGCCTCGATATCGACGTTCGCCGCCGCGGTGAGCGCGGTTAGACACAGGGCACTGACGGTTGCCTACTTCACTTACCCTTATATCCTTCAAGCGATGACCCGTGATCCTTGTAGTACTTCCCCGCATCCTTAAGTTCCTTCGGGGCGGCCTTGGCATCCACATGACAGAAAGAACACGGCTTCTTTTCCTTCCTCGTGGCTTCCGGCTTCGCCTGGGTGGGGCTCGACGACACGATCAGTCCGGCCATCAGGATCGCGGCAGGTAAAACAAATTTTATTATTTTCACGTTGCCTCCAAGACCCAATTCTAGCAATGGAAGCGTCCGGCGCGGAAGCAATCGAAGCGGCCCGAGCGGCCTGGGTTCCCGTTCGTGATATAAACGATAGATCATGATGAATCGACGTGAACTGCTATCGGGAATCGCCATGGCGCCCGCAGCCTTGGCTCAATCGAAGGTCACCAAGTATTGCCGATTCAAAAAAGGCAACCTGGTGGCTCTCGGGATCGTGGATGGGGAGACCGTTCGCCAACTGAGCGGCGACCTGTTTGCCAACCCGAAGGAGACCGGCGCAAAGCACAAGTTGTCCGAGGTGAAGCTCCTCTATCCGGTGGCCGCGCCGAGCAAGATTCTTGCGCTCGCCGGCAACTATCGGAGTCACCTTGGGTCGGCGCCGCCGCGCCCTAATCCCGAGCCATTCTACAAACCCCCCAGTTGCCTCCAGAATCCGGAAGATCCTATCGTCATTCCGCCCGGCGCGAAGAATGTCCATTTCGAATGTGAATTGGTCATCGTCATCGGCCGCAAGGCGACGCGTGTGACCGTGGAGCAGGCGAAGGACCATATCTTCGGCGTCACCTGCGGCAACGACGTCTCCGAGCGCATTTGGCAGAATGACCCGAAGATCAAAGACGTCCAGTGGTGGCGCGCCAAAGGCGCCGATACTTTTGGTCCCGTCGGCCCCGTCATCGCGCGCGGCATCGACTACGCCAATCTCAGGATCATGACCCGCCTCAACGGCAAAGTGATGCAGGACGAGAACACGTCTCACCTCGTCCACAACTGTGAGACGGTCGTCAGCTTTATCAGCCAATCCACGACGCTCGTCCCCGGCGATCTGATTTTCACGGGAACGGGCGGCACCACGTCACCGATGAAATCGGGCGACACGGTGGAAGTGGAAATCGAAGGTATCGGAATCCTCCGCAACAAGGTTGTGTAGTCGTTACGCGCGGCCGATGCGTAGCGGCCGTCAGGCGGCGCCAATCCGGACGGCGGCCCTCAACGAGCCACAGTCACTCTCCGCGCGGCTCATGGCCACGGATTTTGATTTGCGGAACCGCGGGCCGGCGGCCCGCTATCGCTTTGGCGCGGGCTTCGTTGAGGCGCACCCAAGCCATCCAGGCAACGATGGGTCGCGCCGCACCATCTTGGGTAATGTCGCCCCGATTCGATCGCTTGACCTTTCATGCGCCGGAGTCTCAGGCACGTCGACGCCGGCGAAGAAACGCGGTTCGACGTCGCGCGCCCTTTCGGCATCTTCCAGTTCCAAGCGATCCAGCGCGATCGAACTGCAACGCCGCATCGCCGGTCAGATCTCTATTTGGCGCGGGAAGGCCGTGCAAATCCTCGGACTGAACTGGCTCCCGCGCCGCGGGCAGGTTGGAAGAGCGAGCGGGAGGTTGCGGAGCATGCGGAAGCTTTCTTCGCCGGTCCAGTGGGTTGGAGTGAACCGGTAGGGGACGACGCCGCGAAAGGGATTGGCCGCGCCCTTCTCTGTGGCGAGGTACGGCGTGGCGGCGTTAGGATCATTCGCGCCGCGCCACTTGACGTAGTCCGAATGAGGATCGGTGGCGGCGACGCCGTCGTCGAGCAGCACGCGGTCGAACCCGGTGGACCGGGCGTGCGCGGATGTGGGCGGAAAGTAGTGGAGCTTGCCGACGGAACCGGTCTGATAGCCGGCGTCCCGCAGTCTGCGCTGGAGGAAGATTTCGCTCGGGTCGCACGGCGTGTAGTTGACGCGGTTCTTGTGGCTGTGCGGATAGCGTCCGGTGAGAAGACTGACGCGCGAGGGCACTCAGATCAGACGGGAGCCTGAACGAAGGCGGAGGTAAAGTCGGCGCCGCCCCCGGCGAGCCGGTCGAGATTGGGAGTGCGGATAAGGCGGTTGCCGCGCGCTCCGCGGAGCTTTTCGTGCGCAGTCTTCTACACCGCTCCGGGTATCGATTCCGGCTGCATCGAAGAGACCTGCCTGGCAAGCCCGATCTGGTTTTCCCCTCGCGCCGGAAAGCGATCTTCGTTCACGGATGCTTCTGGCATCAGCACGCCGGGTGCAGGGAAGGACGCATACCCGGGTCGAGGACCGAATATTGGGGGCCGAAGCTCACGCAGAACAGGCGGCGCGACGAGAAAAACCAAGCCTTGCTTCGAGAGCAAGGGTGGAAAACGAAGGTTGTTTGGGAGTGCGAATTGAAGCACCCCGCAGCGGTCCGAAGCCGGCTCGTACGATTTCTGGGTCCGGCCGCCGGAGCCGTCTCGCCCGTCAGAAAACCGCGATCGGATTCAGCGCGGAGCCTGTGGCGCCCGGAACGGCGAGCGGCGAGGTCGTGATCAGGAAGCTCCAGCGCTTGCGTTTCAGGCTCTCTCGGCTCACGTCTTCGAAGTCGCAGTTGTCGAGAATCGGCGTGCCGAGCGTCACGATCGTCAACGTGTGGACCGGTTGCGCGAATCCTTCGACCCCCGACGGCCTCACGTCGCTAGCGGCGTCGCTTCCCAGCACCGCGGCGTCCCGCGATTTGAGCCATCGAACGCAGCGGACATCGAGTCCCGCCAACTGCGCCGGCGCCCAGGCGCCCTTCTCCGCGCGACGTGCCCAGCGTCCTGTGCGAATCAGGACCACGTCGCCCGGTTCAACTCGTGCGCCGCTCTTCTTCTCCCACGCTTCAAGGTCTTCGGGATAGATCGCCGTTCCCGGCTCCAGATAGGGCACACCTTTGAGTTGCGGGATGTCCATCAGCACCGCGCGCGTGAAGATGCCCTTCCGCGCCTGGTAGACCGAGAGTTTCCCCGCGCCCTTCTCCGTCACCGCCTCGCGAGAGAACCCGTTGTACATGCGTCCGTTGTAGAAGAAGTGGCAGAGCGCGTCGAGGTGCGTGTGCGCCAGTCCGTGATGCGCGACGGTGAAGGAATCGCTGTGCGAGGATGAGTTTGGCGTCGTTGATGTGGACAGCATCTCGTGCACGAACGGACGCGGATTGTCGGCGGCCTTTTCCTTTTCGGCGTCGTGCGACATCGAGACAGCGAAGCCTTCTTTCACGAGCTTCGCCGCTTGCAGGCGCTTCGCCGGCGTGATGAGGTTCAGCGTGCCGAGTTCATCGTCCTTGCCCCAGCGTCCCCAGTTTGAAAGCTCCGTCATCCACTTTTCGAGATCGGCAATGGTCAGCGGCGCACGGGAGGTCTCCGCGGCTGCGATGGCGGAAAAGAGGATGCAGAGTGCGACGCGCTTCATGCTATCAACTTCTTGATCGGCTCTCCCGCCACGTCCGTAAGCCGGAACTGCCGGCCCTGGAACTTGAAGGTGAGCTTCGTGTGGTCGAGACCCAGCTTGTGGAGCACCGTCGCCTGAATATCGTGAACGTGGATTTTCTCCGTTGGCGAGAAGCCGAGCTCATCCGTGCCGCCCACTGCCTGGCCGCCGCGAATGCCGCCGCCCGCCATGAAAATCGTGTAGGCGTCGATGTGGTGATTCCGGCCGATCTTCTTGCTCTCGCGAACTTCGCCCATCGGTGTGCGGCCGAACTCGCCGCCCCAAACGACCAGCGTGCTGTCGAGCAGGCCTCGCTCCTTGAGGTCGCGAATCAGGGCCGCCGTGGGACGGTCGATCTCGCGGCACACCTGATCGAGCGGCTGGCTTAAATCCGCGTGGTGATCCCAATCGGCGTGGTACAACTGGACGAACCGGACGCCACGTTCAACCAGCCTCCGCGCGAGCAGGCAGTTGTTTGCGTACGTCGCCTTGCCCGGCTCCGCGCCGTACATATCAAGCGTCTTGCGGCTTTCCTTCGAAAAATCGATCAGCTCCGGTCCGCTGGTCTGCATGCGGTACGCCATCTCATACGCCGCGATGCGCGTGTTGATCTCCGGATCGCCCGTCTCGGCCAGTTTCGCAAGATTCAGATCGCGCACCGTCTCAAGCGTCTGCTGCTGCGTGCGCTCAGTGACGCCCTTTGGACTCGAAAGATCGAGAATCGGATCGCCGCCGGAACGGAACGGGATGCCCTGATACGCGCTGGGCAGAAATCCACTGCTCCACAGCGCGGCTCCGCCGCGCGGACCGCGGGGGCCGGATTGCAGTACGACGAAACCTGGCAGGTCCTGCGATTCGCTACCAATACCGTAGGAGACCCACGACCCCATGCTCGGACGCCCGAAGCGGATGGACCCCGTGTTCGCAAAACACTTCGCCGGCCCGTGATTGAAGTTGTCGGTCGAGATGCCTGAGACGAGCGCGATGTCGTCCGCCACCGAGCCGATGTTAGGCAACAATTCGGACACGTGCAGGCCGCTCTTGCCATAGCGCTTGAACTCGCGGCTCGTACCCAGGATTCGAGGCGGAGCTTTCGTGAACGTGTCCATGAAGGCGAAGCGCTTGCCCTTGAGAAGAGACTCGGGCGCTACCTGGCCGTTGTACTTCTGAAGCGCCGGTTTGTAGTCGAACAGTTCGAACTGGCTCGGCGCGCCGGACATGAACAGGTAGATGACGTTCTTGACGTGGGCGGGAAAATGTGGGGCTTTCGGCTGGGTGGAATTGACCGGTGCGGGCGCGGCCGATAACAGGCCGTCGCCCAGCATGGAAGCAAGCGCCATCTGACCGACGCCCACACCGCAGCGGCTGAAAAAATGCCGGCGCGTTTCGGCCAGCAGAATTTTATCTTCGAGGATTTGTTCTTGTAGATCTTGCTGTTTAAATGACATGCTTCACTCCCGTGTCATGAAATCGTCCAGGTTGAACAACACGCGCGCCACCGCTGTCCATGCCGCGAGTTCCGGAATCTGTTTGGGATCCACAGTCTGCTCGCCTTCCATGGCTCCGCCTGGCGACGAATCGAATACCTGTTCTTTGATCACCATCAAACTCGCGGACGTGGGATCCGACAGATACTCGTCCCGCTGGATAGTGAGGAACCGGGCGAGGCGTTCGTGTTCGGCCGGTTTCGGCTTGCGTCCAAGGGCGACGAGGAAAGCGTAATCCAACCGCTGCGCCTCGGTCTGAGGGCCTTCATTGAGTACCCGCTTCGCCATCGCCCGCGCGAACTCGATATAGGCTTCGTCGTTCAGAAAGGTGAGCGCTTGCAGCGGACTGTTCGAACGGACGCGTTTGGTACAAGCTGAAGACGCGTCGGGCGCATCGAACAAAGCCAGCGACGGATGCGGCGCGGATCGGTAAAAGAACGTGTACACGCCGCGGCGGTAGCGGTCCGGACCGGCGCCCGTGGGCCATTCACGTTTGACCTGCGTGACGGCCATCGCGCCATCCGGGATGGGCGGATACACGCTGGGTCCGCCAACGACAGGCGCGAGCAGGCCCGAGGCTACGAGCGCGGAATCGCGCAGGATCTCCGCTTCGAGGCGCATTCTGGTTTGCTTCGCAAGCAGCTTGTTGTAGGGATCGCGCTCTTCCAGATCGGGCCGGTGGCGCGATGACTGCCGGTAGGTGGCCGAAGTCACGATCAGCCTGTGCACGGCCTTCTGGCTCCAGTTGCGCGCGACAAATTCCGTGGCCAGCCAGTCGAGCAATTCCGGATGGGACGGCTTCGACCCCATTACGCCGAAATCGTTCTCAGAGTCGACGATGCCCTGCCCGAAATACGATTGCCACATGCGGTTCACGGTAACGCGCGCGGTGAGCGGGTTCGATCGATCGACAAGCCACTTCGCGAGATCGAGACGCGAACCGCCGGCGGGTTTCGAGGAGAGCACGGCGGGCACGGCAGGCGAAACGGGCGCGCCACGGCGCGTGAACTCACCGCCCAGGTGAATATAGGCTTCGCGCGGTTTTTCGAGTTCGCGCATGATGAGCGTGGTCGTAACCTGAGGTTCGCGCTTCCGCAACGTGCGCAGGTTTGCGACGCGCTCCTTGAGGCCCGCATCCTGATAGGTGAGCGGGTCGCCTTCTTTGACCGGCTTCGCAGCGAGCGTCCTGACGTATGTGGCGAGTTCGCGGCTCAGCATGGCGATCTGCGACCTGTAGGCTTCGCGCTTGGCGAGTTCCTCGGGCGTCGCTAGCTCGAGTATCGGGCGATTGAAGGCGTAGCGCTCGGCTTCGCTCGCGATCTCGTCCGTGTTGTTGTAGTAGGCGAAGATCTGATAAAACTCGCGTTGAGAGATGGGGTCGTACTTGTGGTCGTGGCAGCGCGCACAGCCGAGGGTCAGGCCGAGGAAGGCCGCGCCGGTGGTGGCGACGCGGTCGGCCACGGCTTCGACACGGTACTGCTCAAAATCGATTCCCCCCTCGAAATTGCTAGGCGTGTTGCGGTGGAAACCGGTCGCTATCAACTGGTCCGTGGTGGCGTTCGGCAGCAGGTCGCCGGCAATTTGTTCGATGACAAACTGTTCGAAGGGCATGTCGCGATTGAGTGAGTTGATGACCCAGTCGCGATACTTCCACATCTGGCGCGGACTGTCGATCGTGTAGCCGTCGGAATCGGCGTAGCGCGCGATGTCGAGCCAGTGCCGGCCCCATCGTTCGCCGTAGTGAGGCGACGCGAGCAAGCGATCGACCGCGTTCTCGTAGGCCTTGGGCGACTTGTCGGCAAGGAAGGCCTCAAGATCCTTTGGTGTGGGAGGGAGGCCCGTGAGGTCGAGCGTGACGCGGCGGAGTTGAGTTTCGCGGTCCGCCTCCGGCGAGGGTTTGAGGCCTTCTTTTTCGAGCCGGGCCAGAATGAAGTGGTCTATGGGATTGCGCGCCCAGGACGCGGTCATGACGGCAGGAGGGTCGATGCGCTTCGGGGCCTGGAACGCCCAGTGGTCCAGGCCGGGACGCTGCTTCGCGGTCTTTTCTTCGGGCCATGGGGCACCCTGCTCCACCCACTGGCGGATCGCGGCGATCTGCTCATCCTTCAGCTTGCCGCCGGGAGGCATTTTCAGATCACCCTTCTGCTCGATGGCGTGGAGAAGAATGCTGGCGGCCGGATCGCCAGGTTTCAGCGCGGAGCCACGATTGCCGCCCCTCACCAGTTCGTCACGGCTCTCGAGACCGAGGCCGCTCGAGCGGAGCTTCTGGTTGTGGCACCCGAGACAACTAGCCTTCAGGACTGGCCGGACGCCGCTTTCGAATAACGCGAGCGCCTGGGTATTGGCGGATTGCTGTTGGGCGAACAGCGACGCGGCAAACAGCGCAATTCCAGCGAGTAACAACTTTGAAGTCATGACATGCCCATTCTATCGCTTCTTGCGCGTCTCCGCGCCGGTGTCGGGCCTGGGGTCCTTGATGAAGCCGTCGCGATTCGGCATGCGCACCTTCGGAAGCGTCTGCGCATTCATCTTCTCATCCGGTCCGATGATGCCGTTGAGGTTCAGGATATAGGCAACCACCGCGTAGACCTGGTTGGCCGTCAGCGTGCCCGGATCTTTGAAGGGCATCGCGCGGTGCGTATAGTCGAACAGCGATGTGGCGTGCGGCCAGAAACTGCCGACCGTCTTGAGCGGCTTGGGAGTCGCGAGCGTTCCCTGCCCTCCAACCAGAGCGGCGTCGTCCGCGCCTTTCGCATCCGCCCCGTGACACTTCTGGCAGCGGCGGCTGTAGAGGTCCTTGCCCTCGGCGACCGTGCCGGAGCCTTCCGGCAGCCCACTCCCATCGGGTCCGATCGAAATATCCCAAGCCTTCACTTCCTCAGGTGCTGGAGCCCGGCCCACCTTGTACTTCGGCGATTGGGCCATGAGAAACACGGGGAGTGCAAGGGCCGCAATCAGGAGTCTACGCATTGGTTACGCTCCCGTCCGGATGCACTTTCCAGATCTTGATGGCGTTGTTGTGGTAGTTCGAGTTAAGACCGCGGACGGCGATCAGTTCCTCGACGGGGGGCTGGACGTAGCGACTCTCGTCGGTGGAACGGGACATCAGCGCAGCCTCTCCTCCGTCCCACGTCCAGGGCAGCCGGAATGGAGTGAATGCCTTTGAATGGCGAGGCTCCTGAAGCCTGGCCGCAACCCAAGCCTTCCCGCCGTCGGTTGAAACCTCGACTTTCTCGATGCGGCCGCGGCCGGACCACGCGAGTCCACGGATCTCGTGGAAGCCCGGTTTCATGAGTTTCTGCCCGCCGGATGGATAGGTGATCACCGATTTCGCGTCCATCTCAAAGGTGAAGATGCGCGACTTGCCGTCCGGCATCAATTCCGTATACTTCGAGGTCTCGTCCTTCGTATAGAACGGCTCGGCCGAGACCTTGATCCGCCGCAGCCATTTCACGTTGATATTGCCCTCCCAACCCGGAACCAGCAGGCGGAGCGGGTAGCCCTGACCGGGACGGATTGCCTCGCCATTCTGCGCGTAGACGACGAGGACGTCATCGAGCGCCTTCTGAATCGGAAGGCTGCGCGCCATCTTGCACGGGTCGGCGCCTTCGGCCACGAACCACTTCGCTCCTTTCTGGATGCCGGCCTCTTCAAACAGGATGGCCAAAGGAACGCCAGTCCACTCGCTGCAACTGGCGAGCCCGTGGCTGTTCCGCACGTTGGGTGCGGTCTTCGGTCCCCACTCGCTCCCGCTGTTGCCCGCGCATTCAACGAAATGGACGCGGGAGACGGAGGGGAGCCGCTTCAGTTCCTCGACCGTCAGGATGAGCGGCCGATCCACCATGCCGTGAATCAGCAGCCGGTGCTGGGCGGGATC
>SYKU01000156.1 GCA_005808865.1 Acidobacteriota bacterium | reverse complement strand
GGCCAGACGATCGCGGCCCATCTCGGGCTCGCGCCGCTCTGCCACGGCACGTCGTTCATTCAAAGATAGGGAACGCGCGATGACCTCTACCCGGTCCAGACGCCGGTTCCTCGGCGGACTCGCTCTCCGCGCAGTGGTTCGCAGCCGCCTTCCACGGGGTCACATCACTCAGTTGGGTACTTTCGCTCAGCACGCGCGTCTGCCTTGACGGCAAAAATTCTATCGCTTCACCGAAGTCGCTTTCCACGCCGTCAACTCGGCAGCGAGACGTTTGTGAACCTCGGGGTACTCCTGCAGGATCGTGCGCCGCTCTCCCGGATCTTTTGCAACGTTGTAGAGGAACTGCGAGCCGCTGATATCGAGGAGCTTGAAATCGCCGCGCATTGCCGCGTACATCCTGCCGCCTTCGTTCGTCCACTCCCAAAAGAGCGTTCTTTCCGGCGGGCCGCTCTTGGCTGTGAAGGCGTCGATGACGTTTGCGCCGTCCACCTTCCACGCCGGATCTACCTTGCCTCCCGCGGCCGCCACGAACGTGGGTAGCAGATCCGTCATGTGAATCACATCGTGTGAGACTCTGCCCGCGGGAACTTTGCCCGGCCAGCGGACTAGCCCCGGCACGCGAATGCCGCCTTCTTCAAGGCTACGCTTCTGGCCTCGGAACGGACGGTTGCTGTCATGATAGTTCGAGGAACCCTGGTTCCCCTTCTCGAAAGTCGCGCCCTGGTCGCTCGCGAACACCACGATCGTATTATCGGCAAGCCCCGCATCGTCAATCGCCTTCAGCACCCGGCCGATCCCCGTATCCATGCGGTGAATCATCGCGGCGTAGCGGGCGTTAACGGGATGCGCGGGGTCCTTCTCTTCGAATTTTCCGGCGTAGAGCTTGACGTCCTCATCGGGAGCTTCGATGTAGTAGTGCGACTCGATATAAGCGAGATACAGGAAGAACGGTCTGGATTTGTTCTTATTGATGAACTTGATCCCTTCGTCCGAGAACATGTCGGCGGTGTATCCGCTGACGGTTTCTTTCTCCTTGCCCCGCCAGAGATACTTCGGAAAATGTTCCCACGCGTGCCTGGCGTCCAGGAATCCGAAGGTCTCGTCGAAACCGCGATCGATGGGATGCGTAAATCCGCCATCCGGCAAAGTGCCGCGATGCCACTTACCCACGAGCGATGTCGCGTAGCCGTGCCGTTTGAGTGCCGCGGGGATGAGGACCTCGGATTTCGCCAGGTCGTCGCCGTTGGTGAACACGCCGTTGTGGATCGTGTACTTGCCGCTCAGGAGGCACCCGCGAGACGGAGCGCACACCACCGCGCCCGTGTACCAGCGGGTGAAGCGCGTGCCCTGACTCGCAAGTCTATCGAGGTTGGGCGTGTCCCACTCCTTACGTCCGTTGAAACCGACGTCGGCCCATCCAAGATCGTCGGCGTAGATCATGACGATGTTCGGCGGGCGCGGCTGAGCCTGCGCTCTTCCGGCTGTCAGAGCGGCCAGTCCGCCGCCGGCTAGCAAGCCGAAGGCATCGCGCCGCGAGGCTTTGCATCCTACCGGGGAAAGCTGCGATGAACGGGGATTTTTGCGCATGAGATTCACCGATTATATTCCGGCGTGACGCCGCGCACCTCTGCCCAGACGCGATCGCACGCGGCGGCCGTATCCGCGGCAAGCGGCCCATCTTCGAGCGCCTTCACGTTCTCTTCGAGTTGGGAGAGGCGGGATGCGCCTAGAATGATGCAATCGGCAGGCGTGTGGTGCAGCAGCCAGTTGAGCGCGAGGCTCACCGGAGAGCGCCCGGCGTCTTGAGCGATAGATAGCAGATCCGCCACCGCTTTGAAGTACGCGTCGTGCCAGTAACGGCTGAGGTACATCTGATTCTTATCGAAGCGCGTGCCCGCGGCCGGCCCGTCCGGCTTCTGTTTTCCCGTGAGCATGCCGCCAGCAAGAGGATTGTAGACGATGGTCGAGATCTCGAATTCCTTCGTCATCGGAAGATATTCCGGTTCGACGGCCCGTGCGAGTAGATTGTACATCGGCTGCGTGATAACTGCGGGCTGGTAGCCGCGCGCCTGGGCGATCCACTGCATCTGGCACACCTGCCACCCGCTGTAGTTGGAACTCGCGGGGTAGCGGACTTTCCCTTCGCGCACCAGTTCGTCCATCGCCGCGAGCGACTCCTCGAGGGGGATGGCGTAATCCGGTTGATGCAGGTAGTAAACGTCCAGGTAGTCGGTTTGGAGGCGGCGGAGGCTGTCCTCGATTCCCTTACGGATGGCGGCGCGGGAAAGGCCGGATTCGTCCGGTGCATCGCCCATATTGCCGCGAACTTTTGAAGCGAGAATGACGCGATCGCGGCGGCCCTTGAGCGCCTTGCCCACGATGATCTCGGAGAGTCCCTGATTGTATACGTTCGCGGTATCGAGAAAATTGATGCCGGAGTCGAGACAGTAGTCGACAATGCGGATCGCGTCCGCTTCTTCCACCTGCGAGCCGAACGTCATCGCGCCGAAACACGCGCGCGAGACGGTGAGGCCGGTTCGCTTCAGGGTACGTTTTTCCATCTCACCAGGATACCCCGTGAGTGGTGCATTACAGCTTGGGCGCGTAATAGCCCTTGCGGGCGCGTACCACCAGTTCCTTGCGGCCTTTCACCTTCAACTCCACCGGATGGAAAAGGCCATCGGCTACCAACGGCTCGGGGCGGTAGGCCACGTTATACTGATGCCTCAATTCGTTGGCGATATTCGCGAAGGATTGCGCAAGGTCCTGCACCTTGAACGGAAAGAACGCCTGGCCGCCCGTCTCCGACGTCAGATATTTCAGCACCTTGTCGCCAGTACTTTCGATGCGTGTAATGTTGGTCGAAATCGCGTAGACCACGGTGTCCGCTTTCTGCGCCATCTCGAGCGCCTGGTCGCGCGTGACACGGCTGGCGTTGTCTTCGCCATCACTGACGATAATCACGGCGCGGCGGAACTTGTGTTTCGGCTGGTCTTGCTGCAGCTTGTCGCGGCAGGCGAAATAGATGGCATCGTAAAACGCGGTGCCGCCTCCCGGCCGCAAACTACGGACCGCGGCGGCCAGCTTCTCAGGGTCGTCGATAAGGTCCGACACCATCTCAGCCGCGGAATCGAAACTGACGATCATGGCCCGGTCCTGTCGGGGCCTCACGGTGCTGTTGATGAACTCAACCGCGGCCTCCTGTTCAAACTTGAACCGGTCGCGAACGCTGTTGCTGGTGTCGATGAGGATGGCGAGGCGCAGCGGCAGATCGGACTCGGCCGCGAACTCGATCATCTTCTGCTGCTTCTTGCGCTCGATGATCTGGAAGTCTTCGCGGGCGAGATCGGTTATGAACTTGCCTTTCTTGTCGGTAACCGTGAACAGCAGACCCACGCGGGTAACGTCGACGCTGATGGTAGTGTCGGTAGGCTCCGCGCCGGCGGTTTTTTGGGGCGCCTGCTGCGCCAGCAGGGCCACATGCAACGCTCCGATAGCGGCGGGCCGGAGGAATCTCATGCTTTCATTATCTACGATGGAAGCGCTTTCTTCCACGCCTCAAGCTCCAGGGGCAGTGGAGCGGATACCGTAACCTCCTGGCCTGTCGCGGGATGCAGAAACCGGATGCTTTGCGCGTGCAGAAAATAGCGGCCAAGCGGAGGCATGCCCGTGACCTCTCTGGGCGCGCCATAGAGGGGATCGCCGGCGACAGGATGCCCAAAGTCGGAAAGATGTACCCGAATCTGGTGTGTGCGGCCCGTGGCGATCTTCACTTCGAGAAAGGTGAAGCCTCTCAGCCGTTCGAGAACCTTGTAAGTGGTGATTGCCGCCCGCCCGTCGGAGAGGCGCGCCGTCATACGAACACGGCGCGCCGGGTCGCGCGCGATGGGCTTATCAATTCGCCCGCTTTCGCGCGGAACCGTGCCGTGCACGAGTGCCACGTAGGTCTTCGAGACTCCGCGTCCGGAGAACTGGGCGGCAAGAGCGCGATGCGCCGCGTCGTGTTTTGCCACCAGAATGACACCGCTCGTATATCGGTCAAGCCGGTGAACGATCCCCGGCCGAAGCTCGCCGCCAGCGCTCGAAAGCGCTTCGAAGCGGCCGAGAAGCGCGTTGACCAGCGTTCCCGAATGCACTCCCGCTCCGGCGTGCACCACCATGCCAGCAGGTTTGTCGATCGCGACCAGGTCGCTATCCTCGTAAAGGATTGTTAGAGGAATCTCTTCGGCCTCGGCACGCAAAGGCGCGGGAGCAGCCGGATCAACGGTAACCCGGTCCCCATCCCGAAGAAGTGCGGCGGGTGAACTCGCCGCGCGATTGACCTGAACACGCCCCTGGCGGATCCAGTCTTGCAGCCGCGACCGGCTGAAGGCGGCGAGTTTCTCTTGCAGAAAGCGGTCGAGCCGTTTTTTCGAGTCCGGGGCCGCCGCGCTAAGTTCAATCACGTGGTTTCATTATGCAAGAATACGGGCCATGGCTTCCCAACCGCCCGTTTCGGCCACCCGAAAGACGCTCGTATTTCTGGGCGCGTCGGCCGTTACCGTTACCTTCATCATTAACCTGTGCGCGGCGGTATTTCGCTGTGGATGCCAGGCTTGGTGGGCAGGCGCGGCCGAACACTGCAATATCCATCGCCCGGGAAGCCGGCACTGTCCCTGGTGCAGCTTTGGTAATGCGGGGTTTCTTCTGGCACTCGCACTCATTCTCGCGCCTCAGTTCGCGGTCAGCGTGTGGCCATCGGACTGGAGTTGGCGAAAACGGCTCCTGGCGGCGCTGGCGGTCTTTCCGGTCATCGGTTGCGCGGTGGGGTTAGCCTTCGGCTGGTTCTCCGGCTATTGGGCATGAGCGCCGACCCTGCTACAATGATTCTCCGGAGACACAGGTGTCCTTTATTCAAAACCAGTTCGAGCAGAATTTCATCACGACCTCGGTCGACTATGTTTTCAACTGGGCCCGAAAATCGGCCATGTGGCCGCTTACGTTCGGTCTCGCCTGTTGCGCGATCGAGATGATCGCTTCGTCTACGTCGCGGTTCGACATCGCGCGTTTCGGCGCGGAAGTGTTTCGGCCGAGCCCACGCCAGTCCGATCTCATGATCGTCGCCGGTACGGTGACCCTGAAGATGGCGCCCGTGCTGAAGCGCATCTGGGACCAGATGCCGGACCCGAAATGGTGCATCTCGATGGGCGCCTGTTCGTCCGTCGGCGGACCTTTCAATACCTATGGCGTGCTTCAGGGGGTCGATAAGATCGTGCCTGTGGACGTCTACGTCACAGGTTGCCCGCCGCGCCCGGAAAATCTCTTCTACGCGCTTCTCAAGTTGCAGGACAAGATCGATCAGATGACCACGCTCGTCAAGCATCCGACGGAAGTGCGGCTCGATGAATCGATGCTCGAGGATTTCAAAAAGCAGATCATGATCGCGCAGACGCAGCAACCGGTCTAGCGGGATTCGGCGGCTGTGTTCTTTTTGGATTCGGACAACGTTTATCGGGCGCGCCCGCTGATGGCGTTTGACTGGCTGGAACACGGATTCGGTACACGCCACTCGCCCGCGTTCGGCACTGGGGCGGAAATTTCCACACTGAAGCAGATTCACTCGTCGGTTTGCATCCCGGCTTCGGCTGGGGGATGCCTCGGTGAAGGCGATGCGCTCGTGGCATCCACTCCCGGCCGTCCGGTGAGCGTGCGTACGGCTGATTGCCTGCCCATCCTGATGGCCGACGGGCGGCAGCGCACAGTGGCGGCCGTGCATGCGGGATGGCGCGGCACAATACAGGGCATTGCCGCGAAAGTGGCCGGGATGCTGGGCCGCGCCGAAGATCTCCATGTGGCGATTGGTCCGGGAATCGGACAATGTTGCTTCGAAGTGGGACCGGAGGTCGCCGGGCAGTTCGCCGACCTGTTTCCCGAGAGGCGCGATTTGCGAGCGAGGACATCCATTGATCTGCTGGAGGCAAATCACCGGCAATTGATTCAGGCGGGCGTTCCGGGGAGACAGATCTACCAGGCGGGTCTTTGCACCGTTTGCGGAGGGGCGTTCCATTCGTTCCGGAGAGACCGCGAGCGGGCGGGACGGATGGTTTCGATGATCAGCCGGTTGGAGTAGAGCAGACCGCCACCGGCCGGCTCCAGCGAGCGGGCAAGAGCCGCAGACGACAAAAGGCGATCGACTGCCCCACCGCGTTCCGCCGGTTTTTTTGAAATTTCGCGGGCCGCCGCCGCCCTCCCCAACAGACGAAAAAAGTGAATGCCTCCGGGACTTCGTCCCCGGCGGTTCCCTAGTCCTAGTGCGCGCCAGCGGCGAAAGAGGCGAGGCGGCGTGACCGCTCGATGCGGCGAAGCACCCGCAAGCCGATCAGGTCCGCGACCTTCCCGAGAAGGCTTGGGACATCCTCCGTCTCGATGAACAACTGCCGCTGCGGTTCTTCCACAAGTTCCAGGGACTTGTGGTACGCGGTCACAAGGGCCGTGGCGGGCCTGTAATCCTTGAGGCGCGCGTGCGCCAGGACTTTCATCCCGGCCTCGGGCGATTCCATTCCTAAGTCGCTCAAAACAAGCTCGTACTGCCCTTCATCCAACTTGCCGATGGCTTCGGCTGCCGAAGCCGCTACGTCAACGGCGTAGCCTCCGGCTTCGAGCACGGTCTGAAGCGTGAGGCGCGAGGCGACATCGTCGTCAACCAGCAGAACCCGTGCCAAGTCCAGTCCACGTCCGGACGGACGATCCCCAGGCTGGGCAAAACGCATCTTTACCGTAGAATCTCTTCTCAACGCGGTCTCCGCAACTAATATAATTATAAGGCGTATTTCGTCAATTTAACCCAAAATATTACTCGCTTATTTTCTTTGAGTTACAGCCTATTTCCAGGAAAACTGACGTGGGCTGCCCCACGGTGGTATGCTTCCTCTGGAGGCATTTTCGATGGCAGAGAACGGACGGTCTAATTCGAGGCGGCAAGCAATCCGGTCCGCCGCCCTGGTATTGGCTGCCGGTGGAATGGCCCAGGCTCAAAGCACCGAAGCGTGGACGCCGAAAAAGGCGTCGGCGGGTGGCCCAATTCGTTCCGGGCACCTTTTGTTCCTGAGCGGAATTGGCGGCTGGTACCCTGAGCGGCGAGCCAAGCCGGGAGATGCCAAGCAGCAGACGGCAGACGCTTTAACGATCATGAAAGCGTCTCTTGAAAAGGCTGGATCAAGCCTCGATAATGTGCTGAAAGTCCAGGTGGCGCTGGTCGATCCCGAAAAGAATTGGGAACCCATGGACGAAGCCTACAATACGTTTTTCACAAAGAACAGGCCGGTACGTTCGTACTTCGGTTCGACCGGATTCCGTCGACCGGGGCAGTTGCTGCAAATCGACTGCATCGCCTACGTGGATTGAGGGCTTGCTCCGTCGCTGGACGGGGCCGTCTCAGGCGTGCGCCAGCGAAAACGCCCCCCGCTCCTTGAGTCCATTCAGCGCGAGGCAGTAGCGCCCCCGAACACCCGTCTTTTCGAAGATGTGCTTGAGGTGGATCTTTACCGTCCCTGTCTGGATTCCCAGGCGTCCGGCAATATCCTTGTTTCGCAGGCCTTGGCGAACAAGTTCCGCCACCTGTCTTTCGCGGGCCGTCAGATTCGACGCGCCGGGACGTGCCGGCCGTTCGGATTCCTGAAAGATCGACTCCTCCATCCAGGTTGCTCCAGCGGCAGCCGTTCGCAAACACTCCAACAGCAGCGCCGGCGCCGCAGTCTTTCGAATCACGCCCATCGCGCCACCCTGTAACATCCGGAGCGCTTCCGCCTCTCCAAGCGTGATGCCCCAGACGACCGGCACGGTGGAGCGGCCCAGCATGCGCAGGCTCGCGATCCAATCGAGAACCGCCTGCGTCCCAAACGCCTTGTCCACCAGAACGAGGGAAGGCGCCTGGGAGCGCACAATCTCCATGCCGGCGCCGAGCGAAGTCGCCGACCCCGTCACTTCCAGATCGCTGCAATCATGCAGCAATCTGCGCACGCCCTCCACGGTAACCGGTTGCGATTCGCAGACTACGACCGTCTTCTTTGCATGCTCCATGAGTCTTCCCCTTTTGAGTGCCGTCACGCACGCATCAAGCAAGCCCCGCCAGAGGCCTCAGTCAAATTCGTCTGTATATGGGAATAGTATTCATGGGACTGCCAGACTCTCACTCTTTTTTTCCAGTGTTGGTTGGGTTACGGAGAGGCTTTCCCATCGGTTGGGGGAGGGCCGCGGCGGCCCGCGAAATTTTGTGAAAACCTGCGGAACATGGTGGGGCAGACGATCGTCTTTTGTCGTCTGCCGCTTCTGGCCGTTCGCTGGAGTCGACGGGTGGGAGGGCTTTTCGACCCTGCCTTGGGAAGAGCGGATAAGATAAGGACTCATCAGGAAATTACTGTTCCAAGTCCGCACCCGAAGCTGTTGTGGCTGTGGGGCAGGCTATCGTTGCTTGTGGCCGTCATTTCCCCGGAAAGACTGCGGGCCCAAAAAAACGATTGCCTGCCCCACGGGCTGCCAACTGCAACGACTGTTTCCTGACGGGCCCTTGGCAGCGCGCTACGCCGCCTCTTACGGAACCGGAGGGCCATATCCCACTTGGCCTACTTGACCGTGGCGAGCCAGTACCCAGGGCGCGTTCGCGGCACGGCATTGCGCGCGATCACCGAAACCACGATCTCGTGGAAACCGCCCTCCTCGGTGTTGTTGGGACTGTAGGTAATCATGTACTGGCTATGCAATTCCTCGCCGATCTTCGAAATCGCCTCTTCCAACCCCTTCTGGCGCACGAAGGAGAACTCCGTGCCGCCAGTACCTTTGGTGAAGGCCTCGGCGGGGTTGTCGCGGAAAATCGCCTTGACGTCGCGAAAGATTTCAATCAGAAGCGGAACGACGTTGCCCGCGCCGCCCTGCGTTGGATCGGATTGGGCCACCGATGTCGGCGTGGCAGGAACTCCGGCAGGCATCGGCCGCGCGGACGGTAGTTGAGGGTTGGGCCTTGGAGGCTGCGCACGCTGCGTAAGCGTGGTAATGGCCCGCGATATGTTGACCGTGTACACGCTGACGTTCGCGAGTTCCAAATCGAGCAGAGCGTCCCTGATTCGTCCCTCGCTCGAAATATCGCGCGTCTCGCTCACGAGCAGCAGCACGCGCCGCCGCTCCTTAGGCTGCCGGCGGAGCATCCGGGTAGCAAGGATCACGGCGTCGATCATCCGGCTGCTTGTGCTCCCCGGCCTGATCTTCTTGAGGGCGTCGGTAAACTGATCCGCGTTTGACGTGAACTCCTGTACCACGCGGATGCGATGGTCGAACGCGATGAGCGCGGCCTGACCCTGATCCCCGATAATCAGCGGCTGAATCAATCCGCCGATCTTTTGCACCTGCGGCAGCACGGACTCCACCGCGGCGTTCGATTGCACTGCCACCACGAGCGAAATGGGTTGGAAGCTGACGTCCACCCTGATGTCCTGCTCCTTGCCGTTGTCCCAAAGCCGGAACTGGTTTGGCTCCAGGCCGTTCACGTAGGCGCCGTTCTTATCGACGACCGTAACCGGAGCCGCCACGAAGTTCACGGTTGTCCGGAACTTCACGTCTTCCGCCGTCTGAGTCTCCGTCTCCTGTGCGGCTGCGAGGCCGACGAGCAGACAAAGCGGCAGTACGCGTTTGGCAACCATGATTTTCCGACGTTACGAGCGTTCCGGCGGTTGCGGGCAATGATGCCCGGTCCGGCCCTCCAGCAAATCCACGATATGCGGCACTACGTTTACGATAGCATCGAGCGACTCGACCGCGCCTTTCGGCGAGCCGGGCAGATTCACAATCAGCACGCGGCCCCTGGTTCCCGCGACCGCGCGCGACAGCACCGCGAGCGGTGTCGCTTCACGGCCTTTCGCGCGCATGACCTCGCCGATACCGGGAATTTCCCGATCCAGGATGGCCCGCGTGGCCTCTGGCGTTACGTCTCGCGCCGCGAGGCCGGTGCCGCCGGTTGTGAAAATCGCCGAAACTTCGCCGCCATCCGCAAGCGTCTTGAGCAGGCCCCCGATCTCTTCCCGCTCGTCTGGCACCACGTGGATCGCCGAAACCTGCCAGCCCAGGCGCTCGAGACTTTGTTTCACGGCGGGTCCGGAAAGGTCCACGCGACTGCCCGCGCTCGTCGAATCGCTCACCGTGATCACCGCTGCCCGGATCAAGCCTTTCTCCTCCGGAAATCGCCGCTCTTCCCTCCGGACTTCTCAAGCAGGTAGAGGTCCTGAATCTCAATGCCCTTATCAAGCGCCTTCGTCATATCGTAAACGGTCAGAGCCGCGACCGCCGCCGCTGTCAGCGCTTCCATCTCGACACCCGTCTGGGCCGTCGTGCTCGCGGTGGAAACAATGCGAACACCCTCCGGCTCCACGCTTACCAGGACATCGGCATGCGTCAGCATCAAAGGATGGCAGAGCGGAATCAGATCTGATGTCTTCTTGGCGGCCGCAATCCCCGCGATGCGCGCGATCTCAAGCGGATCGCCCTTCGGATTCGACGGCAGTTTCTCCAGCACCTCCGGCAGGATGCGCACGAAGGCGTGGGCGCGAGCGGTACGCCTGGTTTCCGGCTTGGCCGAGACGTCCACCATATTGACGCGTCCGGTGCGATCGTAGTGCGAGAGCTCTTTCATTTCATCAACACCTGAATCAGTTCGCCCGCCTTCCACTCCGCGCGATCAGCCGCGGCCACAAGGTACACGTTCGAGCGGGCGATCGATGGAACGTCGCCCGACCCCTGCCAGGCGATGGGCGTCACGCTTGATCCGTCGCCGCTCAACGATGCCGGCAGGAACCGGGTGAGTCCGGTCTTGTGCCGGAAGTCCCCCGTCAGGGGAGCGAGCAGGAACGGAAGCGCCGGCCGTTCAATGCCGCTCAAAATCTCGACCGCCGCGCGTGCGAAGATCTCGAAAGTCACCATCGTTGAAGCCGGGTTTCCGGGAAGCCCGAAAAAGAACTCGCCGCGAGCGCGGCCGAAGACCAGCGGCTGGCCCGGCTGGATTCTTACGCGGTCGAAGAAGAATTCCGCACCGAGATCCGCAAGCACCGTCTCCACCAAATCGTACTTCCCCGCGGAGACACCGCCGGAGAGCAGAAGCAGGTCCGAATCAAGCCCACGCTCGATCAGTCTGGCGGTGTCCTCGGAGGTATCTTTCGCAACCGGCAGGATCTCCGGTATTCCACCCGCCCGCGCAACCTGCACGGCGAGCGAGTATGCATTTGAGTTTCGAATCTGAAACTCGCGCGGCGTCTCGCGGACAGGCACGATCTCATCACCCGTCGCCAGGATCGCGACACGCGGCTTGGCAAAGACCGGCACAATCGCAACTCCGAACGTGGCCGCGAGCGCAATGGACGAGTAATCGAGACGCATTCCGGCGGGCAGGACGGCATCGCCCGATCGCGCCTCCGAGGCCCTGGGATTGATGAACTCGCCCGGAACCGCCGTGCGGTCCGTGCGAATGCGGCCGCCGTCGCGGGAGACATGCTCCACCATGACGACGCCATCCGCGCCTTCGGGCACGGGCGCGCCGGTCATGATTTCAATCGCTTCGCCCTGACCCACGCGCTGCGCGGAAATTTCGCCGGCTCTGACTTCGCCGATGACGCGAAATTCGCCGGGCAAATCGCACACGCGCACCGCGAATCCGTCGCGCACGCTGCGCGCAAGTGCCGGATAGTCGCGGTCGGCGCAGAGCGGCAGGGCCAGTACCCGGCCGGCGGCGTGCTCGATCTCGATGTGCTCGATCTCGATAGTCTCGGCGCGAGAAAACGCGCCTACCTTCTCGATGACACAGGCACGGGCTTCGTTGAAAGTGAGCGCCGCCACTCCGCTATTCTAACTGGTATAGAGCGAAGCCATGAGACCATTGGATGCGGTCATTGCCGGCGCGGGAGCAGGCGGCGGCATCGTCGCGAAGGAACTGGCGTCGGCGGGATGGAACGTCGCTCTTCTCGAACGAGGTCCGTGGCTCAAGACGTTCGGCCACCTTGAAGCACGCCATTCGTGGACGGCCGGCGCCGGAAATGTGCCCTTCGGTCCCGACCCGAGCGAAGTACGCACCGTCAGGGGGAGGCGACCGCGATAAAATAACGCCCGCCGTCCATCCGCGCGCCGCTTTCCATGGGACGCTTCCCGCCATGGTCGGAGGTGGATCGGTGTTCTATGGCGCGATGGCGTGGAGGTTCCGTCCCGAAACCTTTCGCCTGCGCTCGCTGCCTGGCGCCGTCCCCGGCGCGAACCTCGAAGACTGGCCGCTCACCTACGACGATCTTGAACCTTACTACGAAAAAGCCGAATACGGACTCGGCGTGAGCGGCGACGAGAATCCTCACGGACCGCCCCGCCGCAAGCCACAGGCAGCACGCACGCAACGCGGAAGCGCAGCGGTTCATGGCCGCGCGGTGCGCCGAGCTGTTGAAGGAGGCGGGCTCGGTTTCCGTCGTCGAGCCGCAAATCGCCGAGGAATCGGAAGCCGGAATCTCCACGCATCAACTGGGCAGTTGCCGCATGGGGAGCGACGCCAGGTCGTCCGTCACGGACCGCACCGGGCGGGCTCACGGCGTGCCGAACGCTTACATCGCTGACGGAAGCCTGCTGGTGAATCCCGGAGGCTCGAATCAATCGCTCACGATACAGGCGCTTGCGTATTGGGTGTCGAAGGGGATCATCCGGGCGCATCGGGTTTAGGGATTGTCACGGAAATGAGGCCGCGCAGTCAGGCAGGTTACAATCCCCCCCTCAGGTACGCAATCACATCGGCCAAGTCCTGCTTACTCATCGACTTCTCCAGATCCTCGGGCATCAGGGAAATCGACGAGGCTCGAATCTCCGCCACCTTGCGGCGCAACACCGTTTCGTCGCCTTCCTCCGAACCGCCCCGCAGCGTGATCGCTCCCGGTGTCTCGCTCACGATGACGCCGTCGAACATCCGTCCGTCCGTCGTCGTAATCAGATAGTTCGTGAACCGCGGCTCGATCGCGTAGCTCGGATTCAGCATCGATGTGAGCAACTCCTCCTTCGTCTTATTGTTGATGCCGGAAAGATCGGGCCCCACGCGTCCGCCCTGTTTACGGGGCATATGGCAGCGCGCGCAGTTCTCATCGAACGCCTTCTTGCCCCGATTCGGATTGCCGGCAAGCTTCAGCGCGTCGAGGTGATTCTGAATCACTTTCGTGCGATCGCTCGACTGGTTGGCGAGCAAACGCCGCGCTTTGTCCGCGGTCGCGCGGTCCGGATATTCCAGCAGCCGCGCCCGCGCCGCGACGTTCAGCGCGGCGGGCTCGACACCGCCGTCCTCAATCGCTTTAATGAGCAGCGGCACGCGATTCTTCTGGTTCATGAGTGCATCAATGGCTACGTTGCGCGCCTCCGGGCTGAGGCTTTTCCAATACGACAGCAGTGTGGACCCAACGGAGGGATCGTCGAATGCGGCGAGCGACGTGACGGACGCAATCTGAATATCCGCCGGCGGGTGTGAATCGAGGACCTTGCGCAGCGCCCGAGCGATTTCCTGATACCTGCCTCCCCGGAGTGCGCGAATGGCTGTGACGCGCCGCGCTGGCGCGAGACTCGCGTCCGCGGCGTCGAGCGCCGCCTTCCCTACCAGTTGGCGCAGGTCGAGATAGCGCGCGGCGTCCCAGGCGGAGTCTTCGAGATCCGCGGCAGGCTTGCCGCTCACGATCCTGAGCAGCGCGGCTTCCGCGCCCGGCACCGCGAGACCGCTCACGCCGGCCAGTTTCATGCCGCGTGCGAGACCATTCAACCCGGCTACAGTCAGCGGCGCGGAGAAGAACTTCGCCATCTCCCTTACGTCATGCTTCGCGCCGATCAGTCCGGCGATTCGAACCGCGAATTTTGCATCGAGCGTCTGGCCTCGCGAAACCAGCAGATGGTAGAGATCCGAAGCAGATCCGGCGGCAGAAGTGAGGATGGCCGTATGAAACATCTCGTCGCCCGGGTGGCGCGCAGTCAGATCCCCTAGAGCAGTCAGAACGCGCGCATCTTTGCCGGTCCAATTTCCGACCGTGAACGCGAACTGAAATTGCGTTCTGACAGCGGCGTCCTTCGCGAGTGGAAGCACCGCGTCAAGCAAAGCGGGAAACGCCTCCGCAAGGCGCAGCGCATGTTCGCGCACGCGCGGATCGGAGTCCTTCAGCGCCTCCGTTACAAGCGCCGCGTCAACAGACCCGAGCCCGTCGAGCATCCAGAGAGCGTGCAACCTCGAAAGCGGATTCGCGCTCGCAGCCGCCAGCGCGCGAAGCGGTCCCACGGCCGACCGGTCCGCGCGTTCCAGCAGGAGGCGCTGAGCCGTTTGCCGGTGCCACCCGTTTGGGTTTTCGAGCTGCCGCACCAGTTCCTCGATCGACGCATTTCCGAGTCCCGGCTTCAAATTTCCCTGCCGCCTCGGCTTGTTCGGAGCAATGCGGTAGATCCGTCCCATGGTGTCGCCGTTCCAGAAGTCCATGTCCTTCTTGATCGCTTCCGGAATCGATTCCGGCGTCTCGATGAACTCACGGTAGATATCGGTGAAATAGAGGTTGCCGTCCGGCGCGTTCGCGAAGTTGCAGGGCCGGAACCAGGAATCGGTGGACGCCAGAAATTCGACGCCGTCCCTGGCCCGGCGCGCGGAAAACGACACACCGTCTGGCGTGAGTATGTCGCGATGAATCAGGTTTCCGTTCACGTCGCCGGTGAAGATGTTGCCGGAATATTCCGTGGGAAACGCGTCGCCCGTGTAGACGGTTCCGCCGCTTGCCGCCGTGAAGTAGCCACCGACCAGTTCGACGCGGTTCAGTTGGTTCTCCGTGTATCGCTGCTGCCTGATCGCGGTACGTTGTTCCCTCCATGCCTGCGGCTTGGTCAGCCCAAAAACGCGGACGTCGGGCTTGCCGTGATCGGAAATGTCGCGCGAGAGCGCGCCCACCTCAAGCATGGGCACGCGCGGCAGGTACTGATAGGGAACCACCGCGTGACGGATGTGAATGGTGTTCTGCGTGAGAAACCGGTTGCCCCAGTCGTCCATACTCATGCCGAATTGCGTGGGTCCCGAGGCCGGCTCCGCCTGACCCGTGTCCGGACGGAAACGGAAGTCCGCGCCCCGCACGAGGATCGCCGGCCGCTCGGGGTGATCGGGCGACGTGATGCGCCCGTCCGCGCCGTTGTTGGCGGCGTAGATCCAGTTGTCGATGCCAAGCCGCAGGTTCGTGATGCGGCCTTCCGGATTAACCTTCGGGAAGCCCGTGTAGAGCACCTTGCGGATATCGGTCTTGCCGTCGCCATCGTTGTCCTTCATGTAGACGATGTCGGGCGCGGTGGTGACGATGAGACCGCCTTTCCAAGGGTACATGCCGCTTACTTCGAGGACCTGCTCCGCGAAGATGACGTTTCGGTCGAACTTACCATCGCCGTCCACGTCTTCGAGCATGCGGATTCGGGAGCGCGCGGGCTTGCCCGGCGGCGGGTCGTCCGGATAGTCGAGCATCTCAGCCACGTATACACGGCCATTCTCGTCGAACACCATTTCGACGGGGTCCACCACGTCAGGTTCAGCGGCGAAGAGCTCAATCCTGAAATCCTCGCTCACCTGGAAACTCTTCAGCGACGCCGCGGGGGAAAGCGACGGCGCATGCGGGTTTTTTGGGGAACAGTAAGTGAGGGCGCCGGCGCAAAGGCAGGTCGCGAACACGAGTCGGCGGGGCATCAACTTATGACAATCTCCTTCGATCGATACTTGCGGGCATAGACTTCTTCATCGACACGCAGGCCGAGGCCCGGGAGTTCGGAAACCTCGTAAGATCCACCGGCGAACGAATAGCCTTCGGCGATTACAGCGTCGCAGCTTGACCGGTCGTCCTCGGCCATCGGTGCATTCGCAACCACTTTCGCAAAATGCAGACCCATGAAGACTCCGATCTGCGATCCCCAGTTGTGCGGCACCGTGACCGCGCCCGCGGACTCAGCCATTTTCGCAAGTCTGAGATTCTCGACAAAGCCGCCGGTGCGGATATCGAGCTGGACGACGTCCATCAGACGGTTTGGCTTCAGATACGGCTCGAATTGGGACGCTTCGCGGAGATTCTCGCCGTCGGCGATGAGCGTTTTCATTCCGGCCTTTTCCATTCGCTCCTGCAGGCGCGTGTAGCTTTCGACGGTTTCGGGAAAGGGTTCTTCGAGCCAGTACACCTCGTCGCGCTTCGTCTCGGCGAGCAGTTTCCATGCCCCCTCGAAATCATCCCGATAGCCGTTGTTCGCGTCGACCATGATCTTGAGAGAGGGGCCGGAGGCCTTGCGCACGGCATGGACGACGTTGATGTCGCGCGCGAGTCCCTCCTCCTTCGCCATCCACTTCGAGCCGCGGCCGAGCTTGAGCTTCACGCCGCCGTACCCTTGGCGCAGAGCCTCCTCCACTTCGTCCACCACGGCCGCCACGCCGCGGTCCTTGAACCAGACGTCGCTGAAATAGAGGGTGCCGTCATAGGTTTCGACGCGCTCGCGAGTGGAGGCTCCCATCAGCTTCCAGCAAGGCTTGCGGTGAAGTTTGCCGAGAAGGTCGAACAGAGGGCCGTCGAGGTGCTTGTACTCGGTGAGAAGAGCGGCGAAAGCAGGCTTGCGCCCGGCCACAAGGCCGTCATTCATCGCGTAGATTTCGAACGGATTCGCATTGAGCAGTGCGCGCACCGCCTGCTGGAACTTCGCGTCCGGGGCGGGATAGGACATGGTTCCGACGCCTTCGAGGCCCTGATTCGTAGCGATGCGCACGAGCGTGCCGTCATAGGCGCGGCCCTTGGGCGCTTTGTCGTACGCATTCATGGCGACAAATTTATGGAACTGGCCCTGAATTGGTGCGAGCGTAATCCGGTTGATGCGGACTGGCGGGAGGGCCGAAAGAGAGGAGAGAAGAAAATGCCGGCGCTGCATGGTCGTGCGACCATGATACACGCTGTCGCGGCGGTAGCGCGTGTTGCCCGGCGGATAGAGTGGATGGGTTTGCGAGGCGAGGGCAAGGACCCGAAACAGATGAACGAGGGTCTTGGCGCGGCGTGCGGTCACCGGCACTCCGGCGGCGGCCGGGAATGATCAAAAAAGCCCGTTTTCGGATGGTTTCGGCCTCCCGCCCGAGTGGAACTTCCTCGAGTGCGCGGTTTTCAAGCCTCGGCGGGGTGTCCGGAAATGAGGACGAATGGGCGGGGCTTCAGAGTGACAGGAGAGTCGATTAGCAGGCAAATATGAATCGACATGTTTGTTACCTCCGTTCCCGAGAGGTGGCGAAGCGGATGTGGCCGGTTTGGGAGAGATTTCAAAAACGGGCTGGGTAACGCCGGGACGTCCCGTGGCGGCTTGCTTTCTCCGGCGCAGGCTGCTTCGAGGTGGGGGGGCCGTGGGGCACTGGAGATTAAGCCGGAGGCGGGCCTCATAACGGTGGACGAGGTTGAGCGCGGGCGAAACGGAGAGGTAGGCGAGGCTTTGGCGGTCCGCGAAACAGCGTTCGGGTCGCGCTCAATCATGAACCTCGGATTGATTGAATGAGTTCTCGCGGCGGATGCGGCACCCGGATGAGACCATTTCCTCGATCGTCAGGTCCCGGATGCGCATTCGCGTGAAGTCTCCGGCCTCCATTGCGCTTCCTAGCTTCGCCCCGCGCGGCTGACGGCAGCGGCGAGGAGGGCAAGTGTCTCCGAGAAACGAATCTAACGCTATCACCCGTCCTGGCAGGCCGTTCCCACTCCGCGAGGCGGGTATGAGCGGGCTCGCGCCCTCAAGTTGCACGGAGTGCCGCGTACTACCTGTCGAATGAGGTGAAGGGCAGGCAGCTACAGCTACATCGCGATCGCATCTATCTCCACCTGGACGTCGCGCGGGAGACGCGCCGCCTGCACGGTGGACCGGGCCGGAGGGTTCGAACCGAAGTGCTTCGCATAAATTGTGTTCATGGCCGCGAAATCTTCGAGATTCCGCATGAAAACCGTGGTTTTTACGACGTTCGCAAGCGTCATGCCGCAAGCCTCAAGCACCGCCGAGAGATTGAGGATCACGCGCTCCGTCTGGGCTTCGATGCCGCCTTCGACCAGTCCGCCCGTCGCGGGATCGAGCGGTATCTGGCCGCTCAGGAACGCCATGCCATTCTTCATTACCGCTTGCGAGTACGGACCGATGGCCTTCGGCGCGTGGGCGGTCGCAATAATCTGGCTCATTCCCGTAGCCTAGCACGGCGAGTACAATATGCTTATGAACCGCCGAGAGTTTCTCCTCACACCCGGGGCCGCGCTCGCGGCTTCAAGCGCCGCGCCAGCCGCGCCGCTCAAGATCCGCAAGGCCGTGCTTCTCAGCATGCTGCCGAAGAGCATGAGCTTCGCCGACCGCTTCCGTCTCGCCGTCGACTGCGGTTTCGCCGCGATTGAGTGCCCTACCACGCCCGATCAGCGCGAAGCGGAGGAGATTAAGGCCGCTTCGGACAAGACGGGCCTCAAGATACATTCCGTGATGAACCAGGCGCATTGGAAGTCGCCCCTCTCCTCAGGGGATCCGGCTGTAGTGTCGGAAAGTATGCAGGGTATGGAGGCGAGTCTTCGGAATGCGCATCTGTGGGGCGCCGACACGGTCCTGCTCGTCCCCGCCGTGGTGAACGCGCAGACGGGCTACAAGGACGCCTGGGTTCGCTCGCAGGCGCAGATACGCAAGCTCATTCCGCTGGCGCAACAGCTCAAGGTCATTATCGCCGTCGAGGAGGTTTGGAATAAGTTCCTGCTAAGCCCTCTTGAATTCGCAACCTACGTGGACGATTTCAAAAGCCCGTGGGTGCGGGCGTACTTCGACGTGGGAAACGTGGTGATCAACGGCTACCCGCAGGATTGGATCCGGACGCTGGGGAAACGCATCGTCAAGCTGCACATCAAGGACTTCAAGTTTAAGGACCGGCAGGCCCAGTTCGTAGCTCTGCGCGAAGGGGAAATCGATTGGCCGGCGGTGCACGCGGCGCTTTTCGAGATCGGCTACAACGGCACGGCGACGGTCGAACTGCCGGGCGGCGACGAGGCCTATCTGCGAGAGGTGAGCAGGCGGTTCGACTTGATTTTACGTGGCGCGTGATAACCGTCTAACTGCGCCATCCTCTCGAAGCCGAACGTGGCGTTGGCGCGTCTTGGCAGGATTGATCTAAGGAGATACTTTGGTGAATGACAACAAGCTCGGTCGCCGATCGCTATTGCGCGGCGCGTTCGGGACGGCGGGAATATTAGGGATTGAGTCGACGTTCGGCGTGTTGCGCGCGGACGCGGCGGCCATCGGCCCGAAGGACAAGATAAAGGTTACGAAGATCGAATCCTTCGTCCTGAAGAATTCGTGGGTGTTCGTGAAGATATCGACCGACGCCGGGATCACCGGGTGGGGTGAGATGCTGAAGGACGACGCGAAGGCCTGTGCGGCGGGTGCGCTGGAGGTTGGGAACTACCTGGTGGGGCAGGACCCGACGCGCGTGACGTTTCACTGGCAGGCGATTCACCGTGGGGCGTTCTACCGGGGCGGTCCGGTTAAGACGGCGATTTCGAGCGGAATTGACCAGGCGCTGTGGGACATTACCGGCAAGGTGTACGGCGTGCCGGTACACCGGTTGATGGGGGGGCCGACGCGCGACAGGGTACGGGTTTATGGGACTGTTAGCGAGAAGACGGGCGTGAACGCGATGAAGGTGCTGCTGTCCAACAACAAGCGCAGGCCCTACAAATACAACGAAGGCCAGATGTTCATAGAAGAGGTGGTGGAGCGGTTCAAGGCACTGCGCCAGAAGATGGGCAAGAACGTCGACATTGGCGTGGAGTTCCATGGCGCTGTGCAGCCGCCGACGGCGATGACCCTGATGAAGGCGCTTGAGCCGCACTATCCGTGGTTCTATGAAGAGCCGGTCCAGGCCTTGAACGTGGACATCATGGCGGAGATGGCGAAGAAGACGCATATCCCGATCGCCACCGGCGAGCGGATCTTCACCAAATGGGGCTTCAAAGAGATCCTGGAGAAGCGCGCCGCGACCATCCTGCAGCCGGATGTCTGCTACGCGGGCGGCATTACGGAGTTGAAGGTGATCGCGGGCATGGCGGAGGCTTACTATACGCCGCTCGCCCCGCACAATCCACAGGGGCCTTGTTCCCTGGCATCGAGTTTGCAGATCGCCGCTTCCGTTCCCAACTTCCTGATCCAGGAGCGCGGCGACAATGAATACGCCGATTTGCTGGCGAAACCGTTGCCGCCGGTGGTGGGCGGATATCGTCCGATTCTCACCGAGCCTGGCTTGGGCATCACGATTGATGAGAACAAGCTGATGGCGCAGGTGGGCGAGCCCAAGCCGTATCGGACGGCTTATGACGAGGACGACGGTTCGGTGGTGGATTGGTAAATCCGGTCCACGGGATTGTATTCACGTCGCCGGCGGGACCGCCCGGCGCGGCGTCTCGCGCCAACGGCGGCTACTCTTCCGATTCGCAGTGGAAATGCTCCGCGAGCTTTACGCCGTAGTCCTTGCCAAGGCGTTCCGCGCGCGCTCTCGAAGAGTTCTGATCTGACATCGTCAGGTAAAACCGGGCGCCTTCCTTTTCGAGTTGCGGCATACGCAGGCCCGCGATGGCCAATGGACGCGTACAGAGTCCTGCTCACACGAAAGGGTAAGCAGTTCCTCGAAGCGTGGGTTAGTGGGGATCGCGAGATGTTGCGGCAGCATCTCGCCGGCAGGCGGAAACCTCGCCTGAATGATCGGGCGCTTCGTGAAAATTTAGCTGGACGCGGAGCGGAGTCGAACCGCTGAGTAAGACTCTTGCAGATATCCACCCTACGAGCGCCTTGCGCGCTGCCGCCGTTTTTGGCTTACCGGCCATTTGGAGGTTGTCCGCCGCCCTAACCAACTTCCTGGTTCGCTTTTCGAAGCATTGCGCGCATGTTCGCGATGCAATAGGCCGTTCCCGCGCGCCTGATGCCGGTGTCGCCCGCCAGCAACGGCACGTGGTCGGGCACCGCGGAACCGCTGAATTTCACCTGCCGCAGCGCCTTCATCACCTGGAACATGTCCATGTACCCGTCATCCGGGAACGTCTCGACGAAATGAGGCAGGGGAGCGCTCACGTTCCTGAAATGCACGTCAACGATCTTGCCTCGGCCGCCGAAATCCGCGATCATCTCGTAAACGTTCTTCCCCATCTTGTCGCCGCCCTCCGACCACGTTCCGATGCAAAACGTCAGGCCCCAGTGCTTGCTCCCTCCGGCCAGTTGTTCGGCGCGATGGTAGCCATCATAGTGCGTGAACAACTTCGCGACGCCGTTCATTTTCGCTACGGGCGGATCGTCCGGGTGCAACGCCAGTTTCACGTTCGCCTCTTCCGCCACCGGCAGCACCGCTTTGAAGAAGTAGGTGTAGTTCGCCCAGATGTCGTCCGCCGAGTATTCGCGGTCGAACATGTGCTTCTCCACTTTGGCGCGGAAATCGGCGAGGTTGAATTCGCGCGCCGTGTAACCGCGGCGTTGTACTTCCGCCGTCGTATAGGTGTTGCCGGGATGGAAATCGTAGTTCGCAACCGGGATGCCGAGCTTGCCAAGATTGCGCAGGAAGGTGCGGTAGGACTCAATCTCCCTGTCCCTGCCGGCCCGGCCGAGTTGGACGTCGAGCGTCCGGTAGGCGTAATGGACGCCGGAAAAAATCTTGATGCCGAATTTCCCGTACCGCTCCTGGGTGTCTTTGATGAAGTCGAAGGAAACGTCGGCGCCGCCGAACTCCACGCGCGCCCAGCGAAGACCGATTTGCTGCATGAACAGGAGGTCGCTGTCGGTTATCCTGGCGCTGACGCGATGCGCGAGCTTGATATTCCCGGGGTCGTACTCGTCAATCCCTCGGTTCCGCGCAAGCCCTACGGGGATCGCCACCGCGCCGGCCGCGAGCGGCATCTTGAGAAAGTCGCGCCTTCGTTCGGTCATGGACGCCCTCCAAACGTCGGTTAAGCGGTAGTCAACGATTCACGCCGCGCCCGATGATACCCGGCGAGCGTCCGGTTGGCGGTCGCGATCACGTGCATTTCATTCGCGACGCGCTCCAGGTCCCTGCCGGGGACGGCAACGTAAAGCTCGTCTTCGTTAATCTCGGTATACACGCGGTTGCCGATGCATCCGGCGCTCGCTACAACGCCGGATTGTAGAGCAGCCGGCAGCGCCATACACGTGGGACGGGCGAGCAGGGGAAGGGGCGACATCGCGCCGGCGCGCGTGGCCGCCTCGACAAGCAACATGACGCGGGCGGGCTTTCCTGAAAACAGCACTACGCTTGGTTCGGCCGCGGCATCGCCCAGCGGCGAATAAACCACGTATGCCGGAGGCTGCGGCAGTTTGAAAATGCCTGGGATCTCCTCCATCTTCACGTAGCCGATCTCGCCCAATAGCGTTAGCGTCTGCATGAGTTCCGGTTCGCGGTCCTTTGGCAGTGGAGTGTTGTGGGTGTAGCTCCCGATGGGGCAATTGTAGTGATCGCCCGCCACCGTGTAGAACGAGCGCCCGCCTTCGGCGATGCGCCAATAGCTGCAAGACGAAGGCTGGACGCCGGTGAACTTCGCGATTCCCACGGGCACCGTGTCCCGAAACGTAATCGCGACTGGACGCCGCGTGATACCCAGCGTGTCCAGAAAACGGAACTCCAAACTAACGTAATCGCTCATCTATAGCCCCAGATCGAGTGTACAAAAAAAGTACGCCAGTTCCACAGCCGCCGTCTCGGGAGCGTCCGACCCGTGAATGCAATTGCGTTCGATGCTCTCCGCAAAGCATTTCCGAATGGTGCCTTCCGCCGCGTTCGCCGGGTTGGTTGCGCCCATTACTTCGCGTAGTTTCTTTACAGCATCCTCGCGTTCGAGCGCGATCACGATCACCGGACCCTCGGTCATGAATTTGACCAGACTTCCGTAGAACGGCCTCTCGCGATGGACTGCGTAAAACCCTTCCGCCTGCGCTTGCGACAGCAGGATCTTGCGCAGCGCGACGATGCGAAAACCTGCGCCTTCCAACTTCGCGAGAATCGCTCCGGATTTTCCGGCAGCAACGGCATCCGGCTTAATAATCGAAAATGTTCTTTCCACACTCATAAGCGGCTCTTGATCTTCTCCCCAATGTCGGCCGGCGTCGAACACACGGTAATACCCGCGTTCTCCATGGCACGGATCTTGTCAGGCGCGGCGCCCGACCCGCCGGAAATAATCGCACCGGCGTGGCCCATGCGGCGTCCCGGCGGCGCGGTCTGCCCGGCAATAAAGCCCACCACGGGCTTCATGACGTTCTCCTCGATGAAGGCAGCCGCCAGTTCTTCCGCGTTACCGCCAATTTCGCCGATCATCACGATCGCGTGCGTGTCCGGATCGGCATTGAACAGCGCCAGCGCGTCGATAAAGTTGGTCCCGATGATTGGGTCGCCGCCAATTCCAATACACGTCGATTGGCCGATTCCGAGCTTCGTCAACTGTCCAACGGCTTCGTAAGTAAGAGTGCCCGATCGCGACACGACGCCGACATGACCTTCGAGGTGAATGTGTCCTGGCATAATGCCGATCTTGCACTTGCCGGGCGAGATCACGCCGGGGCAATTCGGTCCTATCAGGCGCGTGGACTTGCCCTGAAGGAACTTCCACGCTTTCACCATGTCGAGCGCCGGGATGCCTTCCGTGATGCACACAACGAGTGCGATGCCCGCGTCAGCGGCTTCCATCAACGCATCGGCAGCGAACGGCGGGGGTACGAAAATCACGGATGCGTTCGCGCCAGTCTCCTTTACCGCCTGTGCAACCGTGTCGAACACCGGGAGTTCCAAATGCCTGGAGCCGCCCTTGCCGGGCACGACGCCGCCCACCACATTCGTGCCATAGGCGATCGACTGTTGCGCGTGAAACGTGCCTTCCTTGCCGGTGAAGCCCTGCACAACCAGGCGTGTATTCTTGTCTACAAGTACGCTCATATTTTGGATTTCCGGCGGGCGTTAGACGGCCAGCGCCACTACTTTCTCCGCTGCGTCGCGCATCCCCTGGGCTACCGCGAAATTGAAACCGGATTCCTGGAGAATCCTGCGGCCCTGCTCAACGTTCGTGCCTTCCATGCGCACAACGATGGGTATACCGATGTTCAAATCGCGCGCCGCCGCCACCACGCCGGTGGCCAGAGTGTCGCACCGCAGGATGCCACCGAAAACGTTGATCAGGACAGCTTTCACGTTTTTGGCGGAGAGTAGAATGCGAAACGCGTTCTTGACCTGCTCGGCGCTCGCGCCGCCGCCCACATCGAGGAAATTCGCCGGCTTACCGCCAGCATATTGAATGATGTCCATGGTGCCCAT
>SYKU01000155.1 GCA_005808865.1 Acidobacteriota bacterium | reverse complement strand
GACGAGGTTCTCCTTGACGAGGTGGATTCCGAGACCCAGTTCGTCGAGAGTCACCCAGTCCTTGAGGTTGCAGTTCGAGGTATCGACCGAGGCCATGCGGATTCGCCTTGAGAGCCTGGGGCTGCGGAAGAAGGTGCAGGACCGGCAGTTTCTGAATCTGGAGCCGGCCGGATAGGCCTTCGTGTGCGATCAATGTTTAGCGTTCACAACAAAGCACTGAAACACGAGCGCTGTAATCCAGCCGGATTCGAGCGGCTCGGCCCACGCGCTGCCCCATCAGAAGGACCTCTGCCCACCTCAGCAGCGGTCTCTTGATTTGGGCATCCCCTTCTCGACCCTCGCGGAATTTGGAACGGTGGCTTACTCAAAATCCGCTTCGCGGCCTATACCCCGGCCGATACCTCAACCGGTATTTCTTCCCCACGTCGCTTGTGATCTCGACCGCGATCTTGCGGAAACCTTCGTTCGGGTTCGGCTGCGGGTAATACGTAACCGTGTACGAGTTCCCGAGATCCTCGCGGATCGACTCGAATGCCTCCACCTGCTTCTGCCAGCTCTTCGCGAAATACGCCTTGCCGCCGGTGCGGGCAGTGATGCGCCGGAATACGCTGCTTGAAATGGGATCCTTATTCACTTCGTTCGTCGAAATGACGTAGAGCGGAATGCCCTCGTCCTCCGCCACCGCGCGCACGTCGTCGGGCGCCACCATGCTGGCGTTGTCCGGACCGTTCGAGAACACAATGATGACCTTGCGTCCCGGCACCTTCGCCGCGTCGCGCAGCGTCAGCAGCAGCGCGTTGTAGAGCGCCGTGTCGTCGCCCACTACCGAACTCCGGAGTCCGACGATCGCGTCGTTCCTTTCCTTCGTCAGTTCGGTGTTGCGCTTCACGTTCCGGCTGAACGTATAGATCGCCACCGAATCCGCGCGGTCGAGGCCGCGGATGAAATCGGCGATCGCGTCTTCCGCGTATACGAAGCCGCGATACATGAAATTGCTGGTATCGAACAGCACGAAGACATTGGTGCCGACGAAGGCGTCGGATCGCGGATCGATGCCGGGTTTCGACGGCCCTTCGGTCCCCCCGGCAAGCGTCTTCGAAGTGCCATCGTCCATCATCTGGAGGGCCGGTTTGTTGCCCTCCGCGAAGGTGTTCAACTTTTGAGGAATGCCGTCTTCGAGGATGCGGAATTCGCCGGGCTTCAGTCCGTTGATGTAGCGGCCCTTGCTGTCGGTGACGGTAAAACTCAGGACGACCATGTCCACTTTCACTCGGAAGATGGGACGCTCCTCCTGCGCGATCAGCCACGCGGCCGACCCCGCCAAACCCAAAACCATACCAGCCACTCCCAGCTTCGATATGAGCTTCACGCGGTTTTCTCCTAAGTTCTATTGCAGATTCTATTGCAGCGACGCTTTTTGTTCGGCGGCGGCGCCCGACCGTGACTTCGCTCTCACATCTTCACCCACGATGTTCAACGACCGCAACAAGGCCGGCCAATCCTCCAGGTGAGAGGCGAAAATGCGCTCGACAACCCGGCGGGTCCATTCCGGGATCAGAACATTAAGCTGACCCGGGGACGCGTGAACCTCATCGGCAAGCGAAACCCAGTAAAGCGTGTTCGATTCCCAACTCTCCGCCATGATCCTGCTGGAGTAACCCATCAGGGTGGGAAACGTTCTCAGTTTGAGTAACTCGGGACGGTAAGAATTCGCGAGCGTCGGCTTGGGGGTGCCGAAGGCGCGGGAAATCGTTTCGTTCGATACCTGATTGGGAACCTCGGCGCGGAGGCGGGCGATCTCGGAGAGCAGCGGCCCTGCCGTGCCTTTCCGGCGAGCCACGGTATCCACAGCCACGGCATAGAGTTCCGCCGGCATGATGTTTTCGGCTGCGCCCCTGGCGTCGCCCCCGTCAAGCAGCCTTGCGATCGCGCGTGTCCGCGCGGGCGCGGCGTAAGCCGACAGCGTCTCGAGCAACGCGGCGCGCTGGGTGGAATCGAGCGCCGCCTCGGCAAGCAGCGTCTTGCCGTACCGCATGTGCAGCCCGATCCAGTGCATTTGCGCCGGAGTGGTGTTCCACCAGCGTGGAATCTTTGCGCTCAGGATCATTTGCGGCACCAGGTCGGCCCAGATCAGAGCCTGCGTCTGGGAAGGAATCAGGAAGTTCTGCTCCGCTTCGGCGAGCGCGTACGCCAGCCCGGAGAGCGACCCCACCAGGCGTCCGCCGCCGTTTGATGGCCAGCCGGTGCCGAACATTTCGGTGGAACGCCAAGTGTGGTTCGATCCCTGAACTCCGAGGAAATCGTGCCCCCGGACAAATAGCGGATTGGTGTAAAGAATCTGCGCTCCCGGCGGCGCGTAATGGGCATAATTCAACGCCACAAGCGTATCGCGAAGGAAGGGAGCCATGAGGGCACGCGCGTCCTTAAGTTTCTCCGCGTTTCCGGCGGCCCTGTCGATGGTTGCGCGCAGGTTGACCTTGCGCTGATTCTCGACGTGCCGCTCCGTCCAGTAGCCGAAGGCGTAAGCGTTCTTTTCAACGGTGGTGAGGGCCGCGCGAGGGAGTTGGATTTCGGAGATGCGCGACGCCAACCGGTTTACGAGGGCCGTGTTCAACTTCTCGCCTTTGCCCAGGCTCTCCAGGTGATCGGCGAGATCGAACAGCGTTTTCAACGATACGATGTGCTGGGCCTCAAGCACGCGAATGGCGTCCTTCACCATGGTTTCGTGGGTTTCGATATCGGTAGGGTTCCCGGTGCCGGATATCAGGTCGACGAGACGGTCGTGAGGAGAGACACCTTCCTTGGAGCCCGTGGCCTTCAGAAGGATATTGACGCAGTTGCGGCCGCTGTCGAAAAGTTCCCGCTCGCCGCGAATCTGCGCGAACGAGCCAATGATTGAGGAGAGTGAGGAATCCGCCGACGCTGCGGGCAGAATTCCCTGGCGCGAAAAAATCTGCCAAAGACCGATCAGCGCCTGCATCGTGCCGGCCGTGTCCGCGCGGAGCAGAGGGTCCTTAATTTTGCCGATGGCAACCGCGGTATCCAGAAATTGCACGATCGTCTTGTCGGAGACCACCGGCGCGTCGTTGAAGATCGCGTACTGCGATCCCATGGCCTTGAAGTTACGCGCGAGTTTGTCGACCGTATCGGGCTCAAGCGGCTTCGCCCGGTTGCGATCGAGGTCGGAGACCGCCATGAAAATCTTAAGCGGCTCGTTTTCGACGGCTTTCCGGGAAAGGCCGAAGAGCGCTTCGAGGACATCCTCCGGTTCTTTCCAGCCGACAGCGGATTTCGTAAGTTTGCCGTCGTATTTCCCGTGCGGGTGATTGACGAACAGGTTTTTCCAGACCTCGAGTCCGCCGGGAATGTGAGCGCGGCCGTCTGCCTCCACGCGGAGACGCGTGGTGAGCAGCATCATATCGGCGTTTGAACGGAACACAGGCCTGGCCGGACCGGGGCTGGTGACGCGGCCGCGAATAGCGGTGTAAAAGCGTTTCAGGCGTACGGGGTCCGTCAGGTAATCCCTGGCGGGGCCGCTCATTCTCGACATGGCGTCGAACAGACTCGCGAGCCATCCATCGTCGCGCGCGAGAAGCTTTTCAAAAAACGCCGCGCCCTGGCTGGGAGGCGCTCCGGCGAGTTCCGCCCAGGCCGCCGCCGTCTTCTCTCCGCCGGGAACAAGGGCCTTTCCTTCGCGAATCTCGAACATGCCGCCAAAGAAATCAAGCACATGCGCGTACGCCTTGATGCGCGGAGCGGGCATTGCCTTGCGTAATTCCGCGGCCGTATCGCGGTCGAGCTTCGAGAGCCCCAGATACAGGCGGCAGAGGGAAGGATCTGAAAGGAAGTTGTCGATGAACTCGGTGCCCTTTTCCCTGCCGGTCAGCCAGTAGTCGGGGCCGTACATCACGGGCGCGCGGGTCGGATGATAGTCGTAAGTAAACGGGCGGTTGGTGCGCAGGGCCTGCTCGAGGTTTGCCAGCGGGAAACCCGAATCCGTGGTGAGAAACGCGCGGCTGGCATTGACGGTCTCAAGGACCACTTCGCTCCCGCATCCGCCGCGCATTCGGTAGCCGATGATGCGAAGCAGATCGCCGGCTTCCTTCGATTCGCAACTGGAGATTTCAATAACCCTTTTTTCGCCCGCCAGTTTGTCGAGTTCGCGAGCCTGCGAAAGATACCGGTGCACCAGCTTCAGGTACTCCGTCTGCTCGAGCGCATCGTTCGAATGCGAGGCCTGATAGCCGTTGGTGACTACGTTCCGGGCAAGCGCGGCCAGTAAATCGTCGGGGCCGAGGTCGCTTGAAACGGCGGCCATCCGTGCGAAGGAGCGAAGTGGTCCCGGAATCTCGATAATCCCCGGACTGTCAACCGCGGACGAAGCGGGTGCGTCCGGAAGGGCGAGTCCACTGCCGTTGGCGGCGCGAAATGCATCGAGACTTCTTGCCGCCGCGGCGCGATCGCCGGCCAGCAGATCGAGTTCGGCCAGACGCCTCGCAACCGCCTGCGTTCGCGCTGCGTTTCCCGCATTCTTCAGAGCCGCCAGCAGTTTGCCGTAGGCCGCGCGCGCTGCCGGGTCGTTGTAGCGGTCCAGAAACTCGGCGTAGCCGGCAAGCGCTCGGACGTCGTTCGGAGAACTCTGGACGGCGCTCGCCAAGGCGGCCCGCGCCCCGGCGACATCGCCCGACCTTTCCATTTGGCGAACGTCCTGCCCGAGGCTCCCCGGTGTGAACGCGGCGCAGATAAGAACGACCGACAGCAACACTTTCATCGTGCTACCCCCCAATTCCGTGATTCTCGATTCTAGTGCACACCCACAGTACAAGACAACTGCGAGGATGTAAACAAAGAAATAGGGGCCGGGCCGCCCTAATATTCTCGATTCGTCTTTCCTCGGGTCCTCAAGCGTCTGTATGATAGAAGACTGGAGAGGGACATTTGATTCCAAACGCGCCGGCGCTGCTGCTGCAACTTAACATTTTGGAAATGGTCGTCAATTCAGGCCCGCTACAGCAGACGGTCCTGGCCGTGCTGGTTTGCTTTTCGCTGTTGTCCTGGGCAGTTGTCTTTTCGAAATGGAGCGGCTTTCGTGCCGCCCGGGACGCCAACCGGAGATTTCTTCGCGCGTTTCGCAAGGCCAACGGATTCGACGGCGTCGCCGCCGCGAGCGAGCAGTTCCGGCCGGCGCCGCTCGTGGCGGTATTCGACTTCGGTTATGAGGAAGTGGAGCGCCAAATGAAGACGCGCCAAGGCGTGAGCAATCCGGCGTCGATCGAGCGAACGCTTCAATTGGGCATCAGCGAGGAAATCGCCAAGCTTGAGCGAAACATGCACTGGCTTGCTACTACCGCGTCGGTCACGCCGTTCATCGGGCTATTCGGGACGGTCCTCGGCATCATCCGTTCTTTCCACGATCTGGGACAGCAGGGCAGCGCCAGTCTGCGCGTGGTTGCTCCGGGCATCTCCGAAGCGCTGCTGGTAACGGCGGCCGGTCTCGCGGCGGCAATCCCGGCGGCCGTCTTCTATAACCATTTCGGGCATTCGATTAAAGAGATGGGCGCGCGCATGGACGATTTTTCGCTTGAGTTCATGAATATGGCGGAGCGGAGCCGCGGAGACTAGCGATGGCATTCTCACAAAACGGCGGTGGAGGCGGCGGGCGGCGAAGATCCCACGGTTTGGCGTCACTTTCCGAAATGAACGTCACGCCGTTTGTTGATGTCGTGCTCGTCTTGCTCGTCATCTTCATGCTGACGGCGCACGTGATGGAGTTCGGGATCGAGGTTGAGGTTCCGAAGGTCCGCCAGGTCAAGGACACAGCGCAAGAGTTGCCTGTCGTGACGATCACGCGCGCGGGGAAACTCTACTTGAATGACAAAGAGGTGAATTACAACGAACTGACCGGCCAGATTCAGAAGAGATTCGGAACAGGCAAAGGCGTTTATCTGAGGGCCGACAAACAGACGGTTTTCGACCCGATCGCGCAGGTCATGAGTGTGCTGGGAGAAGCCAGGATTCCGGTGAACGTCGTGACGCAGCCGGTCGACGCCGCGGATGAGAAGGGCCGCTGATGGCAGCGCACGCGGTCATTCTGGATGAGAAGGATTCGATACGAACACCTCTGTTTGCGTCGATCGGAATGCACCTCTCACTGTTGGCCTTCGCGCTGGTTTATGGATATCTGAGTGCGCGCGGAAAGGTTTCCTGGGGCGACCCGAATTCACTTGGGGGCGGAGCGGTCGGCATCAATATCGTAAAGCAGATTCCGCTGCCGTCGCGAGGCGGTGAAGTGAGCCGCGTAGCGAACGACACGGACTCCGCGGTGCCCGCGCCCCCGGCCGAGAAGACGAAGCCCGTTCGCGCCGCGAAACCCGCGCCGAATGACGGAATTTCAATCAAGGGAAGGCCTGATCCCCCGCGGAGGAAACGATTCAGCAAAGGCGGGTCGTTCCTGAAAGACGACGCTCCCAATCAGGTCTACAGCGCTTCCGGCCGCGCGCTCTCGTCGCCCATGATCGGGCAGACCGGATCCGGCGGAGTGGGCGTGGGCACGGGGACTCCGTTTGGAAACCGCTTCGGCTCCTATGTCGACCTGTTGAGAACGCGTGTCGCGGAGAAATGGCGAACGAACGACGTGGATGCGCGAATCCAGACCGCCCCGCCGGTAATTGTGACTTTCACGATCCGCCGGAACGGCTCGACGGCGAATGTGCGTGTGGTGCAGCGCAGCGGCAATACGCTGCTCGACGATTCGGCGCAGCGGGCGGTCTACGATGCGAGCCCCTTTCCACCGCTTCCCGCCGGGTACGAGCGCGACGATGCGACAATCGAGTTCTGGTTTCAATTGAAGAGATGACCAAGAAAAACACATTCGCCCTTAGCGCCTCGCTGCTGACCCTTGCAGGCGGGATCGGCCTCGTCGCGCAGCAGAGCGACATCCTCATCAAGCTCACACAGGGCGACCGTCCGGTGATCGCCGTGATTGATTTCCGGGGCGCGGCCGGCGCGGCGGATCACATGAACGTCCTGAACCAGACGCTGTTCGGCGATCTTGAGAGTTCCGGCCTGTTCAAGATGGCGGCAAAAGCCATGTACCCGGTGGAGGTCCCGCAGAGGCCGGAGGATTTCAAGGCTCCACTGCCGCCGCCCGCGCCGGCCCCTGTTCCGAGAGGGAAGAAGGGACGTGCCGCGGTTCCGCGCGTTCCAGTTTCAGACGACCCGCCGAAACCTATCAGGCAGGGACCGTGGCTCACGGACTGGTCGGCGCCGCCGGTCGGCGCGAACTATCTCGTGTTCGGATACGCCGCCGTTCAGGGAGATCAACTCGTGTTGTTCGGATGGCTCTACAACGTGGCTCAGCCGAACGTATCCGCCGCTCACGTGCTGGGCAAACGCTACTTCGGGGCGATCGATGCCGCGGGCGCGCAACGGGTGGCCCATGAATTTGCGGCGGATATTATCGCTCAATTCGGCGGAAAGACCCTGTTAAACAGTAAGATATACTTTGTGTCGGATCGCACGGGTTCGAAGGAAATCTGGTCGATGGACCCGGACGGGTCGAACCAGAAGCGCTTGACGTCGTATAATTCCATTTCCATTATGCCTGCCGTGTCACCGGATGGAACAAGGATCGCCTTTACCACGTTTGCCAAGGGCAACCCCGCGATTTATTTTCATTCGGTGGAGACGGGCAGACGCCTGCCGTTCTATAATCAAGTTGCATCCATGAACGCGACGCCGGATTTCACGCCTGATGGCAAAGAAGTCCTATACTCGTCAACGGCGAGCGGGTACGCACAGATTTACGCGGCCAACGTGGATGGCGGAAACTTGCGGCGCATTTCGACGTCGCGCGCAATAGAAGTGGAACCCAAGGTGAACCCGAAGAATCAGTCCGAGATGGTTTTTGTTTCCGGACGGTCCGGGCCACAGCAGATATATAAGATGAATCTGGACGGAGCAAACGTTGAAAGGCTGACGACCGGAGAAGGCGAGGCGGCCAATCCGGCGTGGCACCCCGACGGCCAGTTGATCGCGTTTGCATGGACACGGGGCTTCGAGCCAGGTAATTTTAACCTGTTCTTGATGGACGTCGCTTCGCGTCGAGTCGATCAATTGACTCATGGCGCGGGCCGTAATGAGAACCCCGGTTGGGCGCCAGACGGCCGGCATATCGTTTTTTCGTCAAACCGCAGCGGGTCTTCGCAGATCTGGACCATGCTCGCGGACGGTACCCAGTTGCAGAAATTAACCACGCAGGGCCGCAACTCTACCCCTGTGTGGGGCAAGTAAACCGACGTTAATTTTTTTAGGAGAAAGAGTTCATGTTGAGTCAACGCAGTTCCACTACGAAGAAGATGAGTTTCATCGTTTTGGCGGTAACATTGGCGATGTTCGCGGCCAGTTGCAAAAAGAAAGGTCCCGCGCCGCCGCCCCCGCCTCCTCCGCCGAAGGTAGAGCAGCCGGCCCCACCGCCGCCCAAGGCCCCAACGGCGCGACTTACGGCCGAGCCCCGCTCAATCGAGCGCGGCCAGTCTTCCACCTTGTCGTGGAAAACGACGGATGCGACGGACGTCTCGATCGCTCCTGGAATTGGCGCGGTCGACGCGAACGGCAGCCGATCCGTATTTCCGAACCAGACCACTACCTACACACTGACGGCGAAAGGTCCCGGTGGCTCGACGACTTC
>SYKU01000154.1 GCA_005808865.1 Acidobacteriota bacterium | reverse complement strand
ATCGAAGGCGCGCACGAAGGCCATGGTCTCGGCATACAATTCCTTCGCCACATCGAACGCACGCGGGTCCTGGCGCATCTGGTTGACGTTTCCGAAGAGAGCGGCCGCAATCCGGTAAGCGATTTTGAGATCGTGATGCAGGAACTCGCGGCGTTCAGCGAAGCGCTCGCCGCGAAACCGATGCTGCTTGTTGCAACCAAACTGGATGCTGCCCAGGACCCGGCGCGAATCGAGTCCTTGAGAGAGTTAGCCGAATCGCGAGGTCTGCCGTTTTTCGAGATCTCAAGCGCAACCGGCCAGGGGCTGGACGCTCTACGCTACGCGATGGCGGAGCGGGTCATTGACCGCAACAAGCCTGAATAGAAGCCTCCGGTCCGCTTCCTGTCAGCCTGGAAGCGGTGTGGTTTCCGGTGAAATAATTGTTCGCAGCCAGACGCCTGTAAACCTCGCCGGCGATACCTGCCGCTTGCGGGCCGATCGACGGCTTGCCGCCCGTCAGCAATACGACGACGACGAGTTTGTTCGGCCCTGAGTCGTTGAACGATCCAAACCAGCCCAGATGAGTTCGGGCCTCGCTGCAAGTGCCTGTCTTACCCGCGAAGGGAACATCGGCCTGAAAGCCCCGGCGCGCAGTGCCGAACTCGACTGCCCCAAACATGCCGGGCAGCACCTCGGGGATCAATCGTTGAATATCCAGCCGGCGTTTCACACGGGGAGCAAAACTTTCCACCTCAGCATGGGAGCGCGGGTATTGCAGGTAATACAGCGTGCCTTGATTTGCGATCGCGGACATAAAAGCGGTGAGTTGGAGCGGCGTAAGGGAGATTTCTTCGCCAAAACTTGTGAGCATGCCGACTCCCCCGTTCTTAGGCGGAGCCTTGGGGAAGCGCCCGGCGTGCTCGCCCTCGATGTCGAGACCCGCCTTTTCGCCCAGCCCGAACAGGTGGGCGTAGTAAGCGACGCGCTCATAACCGAGCTTGATGCCGAGGTTCGCAAAGTAGGGATTGTTCGACTTTGCGATTGCGCGCGTCAGGTCGAGCGTGGTCTTGCCATAGAGGCGAACCGGAGTATTGCGATCGATTATGCCTTCGCTTAGCGCCGCGAGCGCGACGGGGATCTTGATCGTGGAGCAAGGTTGGAATCCGCCGCCAAGCGCCAGCTTCTGGTTGACCATCGTCAGGATTCGCCCCGACTCCGGGTTGGCGACGACGACTGACCCGTTGAACCTGCCGAGAGACTCGACTGCCGCCCGCCGGACATCCAGGTCTTCTCCATCGACGCTGTCGCCGGCCGTCGAGTCCGCAAACGTCGGCTCTGTCCAGAAACCGCCCGTTCCGGCAGCTCTCTTCTTCTTTTTTTTGGCGGAAGAGGAGGCAACAGCTTTCTTCGCGCCGGGCTTGGCGGCTGTCTTCTTTTTGGCTTGCGTCTGTGCGCCCATGAGCACACTGCCAAATAGGGCCATCGCGGCCAGAAACAAAAACGCGTTGAGCAGGCTAAACTTCCGGTTCGTCATAAGTGGGCTATTGAGCGAACAGGCAACCAGAGCACTAGCGTGAAGCAGACCGGGGAGCAGCCGGAATCTTTATTCTGAGGGATTCCCCCCGCGTAAGTCAATATTCCATTTCTCATAGAGTTCGTAGGGCCCGTGTGAACGCTTTGGCCCGGCCAAGAGCCGCGATTCCGCCGGCCGACCGTCTCCAGCAGGCATCCAGACTTCCAGGAGCTGATATTCCGGGCATGGAGAAACCTTTTGATCACGCTCCGGCAAGGAACCAAAAGCCGCCGAAACGTGGCGCTGTAGATGCCCATCCGGCCTCGGCATGACCGCGGCCACGATCGCTCACGTTCAATGAGATGAGTTTTGCGTCACTCGATCTTTTAGATTCAGCGAGCGATGCCGCGCCAGTGAGGGGTACTCTCCCGCTGTTTTCGGAGCAGACTCTGAAGTCCGCTTGTGAGTACTGCGATTCGGTAGGGCCCTTGATCAAAGGCGAGACCGGCAGAGACCGGCGGCGGCAACCAGTGTTTTCACGCCGGCAATCGCGCCGATGTTGGAATCCTCTGCCCGACCGGTCAAGAATCCCGAAGTTACCGGGCCGGGTCAAGCCCTCAAAGTTCAGAGCATTGCGAGGTTCCGCACTCCAGGCGGCCGCGGGCGCTCTACCTGCTCTCGCTCGCGCGCCGAGCGCGCGGTGTATGATGAACGCCAGAGACTTCCACCATGCGACGAAGAACCTTGGTAAAGGGCGCAGTAGCGGCGGGTGCGGCCGGCACCCTAAGCCAAACAGCATCAATTGCTCAGACAGCGCGTCCCGCAAGACCCAACACGCTCATGCACACCGGCGGAGACTACCATAGCGTCGCCGGCGGACCCGGCGCGGACATGACCGCGAAAGCCAACCTCGAGTACAACCTGCGCCACGGCGTGAGGCACCTCACCATCAGCGTGTCAGATCGCCGCGAGGGCGGCGGCTGGGATCCGGATAATCTGAAGCGAATGAAGGATAACTGCGACCGCTACGGCGTGGTCTTCGAAGCCATCCGTATGCAACCCACCTACATCACGCTACCCAGGGGCGCGGAACGCGACCGTGAACTCGAGACCGTCGTGGGAAACATCCGAAAAGCCGCCCAGGTGGGCGTGCGCGTGATCACTTACCATTGGACCGTGATCCCCATCCGCAGAAACGAAACCCGGCCGGGCCGTGGGGGTTCAACCTACGCTGCCTTCAAACTCGAGAACAACTGGCGCGACCTCCCCACCGGGTCGTCGGGTCGCGTTAGTTCGGAAGAGTACTGGGAGCGGATCACGCGCTTCCTCGAACGGGTGATCCCCGCGGCAAAGGAGAGCGGCGTCCGCATGGCTTGCCATCCCTACGACCCGCCAGGGCTTCCTTTCGGCTACCAGGGTGCGGACAACTGGGATTCTCCGTCGGTATTCGACGCCATCCGGCGGTATGAGTCCATCGTCGACAGCCCATACAACGGATTCCAGTTGTGTCTTGGGACAGCAGGCGAGGGGCTGAAGAATCCAAAATCGGAAGTGTTGCCGATTGTTCAGTACCTGGGCGAACGCGGCAAGATTCACCAGATCCACATGCGCAATATCAGCGGCGGCCTTCACAACTTCGCGGAGGTCTACCCCGACGAAGGTGACATGGACTTCTTCCGGGTGATGCGAATTCTGCGCGACACGCAGTTTTCCGGTTCCATCTGCCCCGATCACATGCCTCGCCATCCGGACGATCCCGGCGGGTTGCAGGCGTTTGCTTGCGGCTATGGCTACATTCACGCCTTGATCCGGTCTGTGAATTCCGAAGCGGAGCCCGCATGAAGGTTCGGCATGGTTTTATATGGACCGCTCTGGTTGTGTCCTTCGCGGTTCTTGCGACTGGGTGCACGCGCCCGCTACCTTTCAAGCCCGTAGCCACGGTCCGGCAGTTAATGGAGTCGACCGTTCACCCCGCAGCCGAGGTCATCTTCGAATCGGTCGGCACGATCAAGACCATCGAGGGCACGGAGGAAATCGCGCCTGGCAACGACGAGGATTGGGCAGAGGTACGAAGAAACGCGGTGACGCTGGCCGAGGCCGGGAATTTGCTCCTGATTGGAGACAGGCCCAAGGACAGGGAGAAGTGGTACGCCAACGCCCGGGCGCTAACCGACGCGGCCCTCCTCGCCGTGCGCGCGGTGGATGCCAAAAATCCCGAGCAGCTATTCGATGCCGGCGGGCAGGTGTACGAGGTGTGCCAGCGCTGTCATGAGCTTTACTGGGACGACGCTACGAGAGAAAAGGGACGCTAGCGCCAATATTGTTCACTTTGAAGGTTGTGGCGCATACCCTCCCGCGTGCGGACTCGACAGTTGTGACGGAGACTGTTTTCAGGGGCGATACAAGAGCCGGGACGAGTCCTGTTCACGCCGGCGTGCGTATGCCGCGATTCTGCCGGAGTGTCCATTGTGACGGTCGCGCACAGCCTATCCCGAGAAGCCAATCCACCTTCCCGACGTTCCGACGACCGTCCAGAGGGCAAGTGAAACTACCGCGGTCAAGATCCGCCAGACGGACCTTATCGCACCCTCGCCACATGAAGCGACCTTCCGCCGCAAGGTGAACGTAAAGACGAGCGCCGGGAGGAGCGCCGACATTTTGACCCAGAACGCAGGGCTGTAGTAACACTTGATGGACTCTGAAGTGAAAAGCAGTGCGCCGGAAGCGATCATGACCGAGAGACCGCCGGTGAGCCAAGGCTCGGCTTCGCGAGCCAGTTCGGCAACGCTCCGGCTTCGCAGACCGAGTCCGAGAAGGCGCAGGTCGACGAGCAGCACGGCTCCACCAATCAGAGCCAGCGCGAGCAGATGGAAGGATTCGATCACGGGAAACAGCCACTGCGAGTTGCGGATGGCGGCTCCGATCGAGGTGGCTTCGCACCACTCAAAAAAGGGAAGCAGTTTAATGCACCTCTGGGGGATCAAACCAGTTATAAGCGATCATGCGCCCCGCGACGACGATGAACGCCCACAGAAAAAGCGAGGCTGCGCCGGCCGCGCGCGCACGCCTCGGCGCCACCAGGGCAAGATCCCATTCCGCGACGCTGAGATAAATGGAGCGGTGAAAAATCCAGGCATTTATCCCGGTGAGAGCGAGTAGGGCTACTTTGATTCGAAAAAAAATGTTCAGGTAAGTCCTCACCGGAATCGCGTAGAACAACAGTCCTCCAGAGACAATCATTACCGCGAAGCCCGCCATCATCCACGGCCGGAGCCGCGTCAGAACCTCGGATACGGGTACCCGCCTGAGAACAACGCCAAGCAACCGCAGGTCGACCATCACAGCGGTTCCAAGAAACAGGCACAGGGTCAGGACGTGCACCGACTCGACGATCGGGTAGACCCACAACGATTCATGCAGTGCGATGCTCCCAGTCGTCCTTTCAAGCCACAGCAGGAAATCGGGCGCCATCAAGTATCAGCGCTTGGACTCGGTTGGATCGCGGCCGTCGCGTGGAGCGCCGGTGCCGGAGGACCCGAGGAACAACTTTTTCCCGCCCGGGAGCGTGAGATCCCGGCCGTTAGCCTTGCTCGATCCGTCCTTGGCCTGATAACCGTCCACAATAATTACAGTTCCCATCTGCAAGGAGTTCTTGTTAAAGCCGCGGCGCAGCAGCGTGTTGGGCGTACCGCCTTCTATCATCCACTTCTCCACCGTGCCATCCGGCTTTTTTACGTCGATATGGATCCAGGCGTGAGGGTTTATCCATTCCATCCGGGTAACCGTACCCTCGAGCCGGACCGGCTTGTTGGCATCGAATTCGGCCGCAAAAGCGTGGTGGGCGCGCAGAGGGGCAGCCGCGATGATCGTCAGGAAGTAGAGCGCGAAAATTGCCGTTCGCATTGGATTCACCTAGGTTTTGAAGAATCGGGCTTCGAAGATTCGCCCTGGACCTTCTCCAGTTTGCGGGCGCCCGAGAGGAGATTGACCATTCCGTAGTTCCCCTCGTGGCAGGCGTATTCGTAAATCGGACCCGCGGTTCTTTTCATGGGCAGGGCCACGGACCAAGGCTTGGCCCACGTAGCCGGGTCGCTCACCGTGAACTCATAGAGGAGCGTTTCGGCATCCACCCGGCGGAAGCGTTCCACGAGGCGCATCGAAGCGGTCGCGTTACGGAAGGCGCCGTCATCCCGGAAATTCGTGGTCTCGACCACCAGAGTGTTTCCCTGCCAGCGTCCGCGTGAGTCACCGCGCCAAAGGCGGATGTTCTCCGGCACATGCGGGCGGCCGTCTAGCGGTACGATGCGCGCGTCGTTGATCATCTCATTGAAAATGATAACGGAGTCCGGAGTCTGGAAGATCTGAACGTTGTTGTTGTACGCGCTCGGGAGCATCGGTGGGCCGGCATTGGGGGCGACGAGGCAGCGCTCCCAAAGATTGCGATCCTCAGGGCCGGACGCAAATCCCGAGCGCGTCGCAGCCAACGCCGCGGCTTTTTTCTTCCCCTCTTCCGTCAGTGGCGGGATCTTTCCGTCCGGAGGGTCCACAACCAGGGAGGTACGTCTGGTGCCGATAATCTTCGATCCAAAATCCCACCAGAATTCGTTATAGGCGCGACCGACATCGGCTTCGCGCGTGCCGTCACGGCGATCCGGGTTGCGCTGTTCGAGCGTCTGCTTTTCGAATTGAGCCGCTTCCTCGCTGGTGAGCACTTCTTTCCCGGCAAGGGTGGCCGGGCGCTCGACAGGCGTGATGGTTGCAAAATCCCAAATGCCCTGGAGGTCCGGCGCGCCCCACGCAGTTCGCCTGACCGCGGGTTGCTCCGCCGCGGGTAATGACGAAAGGGATACGAGGGCGAGAAAAGCAACGAGTGACTGTCTCATATTATTTGCCCGCTTTCTTTCTCAGATTTCCATACATCAGCTCTTCGACAAATTCCACGCACTTGAACTCGATCAACTGGACGTTCTTTTCGAGGCGCCGGTACAACGGAAGACTGATCTTCCAGGGTCGTGTGAAGACCTTCGGATCCTCGATGGCAGCCTCATAACGAATCGCGCCGGGGCCGGCCGGCGTGTAGCGCTCGACGACATGAAGCGCGTCACTGTGAAAATTTCCCGCCCTGTCAAACCATGTCTGATCGTTGAAACTTGTGACGTCGATCACCAATGTATCGCCTTCCCAGTGCCCGCGCGAATGCCCCATCCAGGTGTCGATCGGGCTTTCGAAATCGGGCCGGTTCATATAAACAATGCGGCTCGCGGTCGCAAACTCGTAGGTGATCAGGATGTGAGTTGGGGTCTGAACAATCTGGAACGGGAAGGGCAGGTAAGTGGCACGAGGCACGCCTGGCAAATAGCACTTTACTTCAGGATCGAGCGTCATCCAGCCTTCCGCGTTCTCCTTTCTCTTCTTCTCGGCCCAGGGTAGGTACGGTATCTTGCCGCCTTCGACAACGCCCAATCCGCCCGGAATCGCGCCCACCGCGCCAAGCGAGACGACGGATCCGGCTCGCGCGGCGTGGGCTTCGATGTCCCAGTGTGCGGAACCGATAGCCTGCCAAACTCCATTAAGGTTCGGTTTGCCGTCGGCCCCGCGCGGGGCGCGGTAGGCGGGAGCCTGCGCGCGCGGGGGAGTCTGCGCGGGCGCGGGAACCCACAGACCGGGCAGGAGCAGACCCGCTGCAACGGCAATCGTGATTCGTTCCTGGAGCGTCTTCATGGAATCAATCTGTTTGTACACTTCGGAGCCTAGACCTGTCAAGCATGGCGGGAACTCGAGCTACTCGCAGGCGTTCCACACTTCGCCGATTTCGCTTCGCTAATCGGTGACGGATGTTCGCAAGCAGAACCGGTTTTTCGCTAGGTGTGACTGCGCTCGTCCGGTCAGCGTGTCGGAGTTGATATCCCCCGCCGATCCGCTTCCCGCCGTACCCGCCGCTCCCACACCCACTTGTTCCACGCCCTCCCACTGCCTTATACTGTAATTTCAACCATTTGGGCCACGACGGACTTTCGGTCTCTTCGGCCCGGAGAATCAGATGCCAAAACGTACGTTTCAACCGAACAACCGGAAGCGCGCCAAAGTTCATGGATTCCGCTCCAGGATGGAGACCAAGAACGGCCGCGCCGTTCTCTCGCGCCGGCGCTCGCAAGGGCGCGCGAAGTTAACCGTGAGTTCCGAGAGGTAACCTCATCGCGGGTTTCCCAAAAAGTGCAAGGATCCTGCAATCGAAGGATTTTCGCAAAGTTTACGACCGGGGCGTACGGTTTTCCGGGCCCTTTTTCGCGGCATTCTGCCTGCGCGATCCCGCCCGGAATCTCGCCTATGCGTCCGCTCCGCCTCGAGTCGGTTTCACCGTAACGAAGGCCATGGGGTGCGCCGTTGTTCGAAACCGCATGAAACGCCGTCTCCGCGAAGCTCTTCGTCCGCGCCTCGCTCAACTTGGCGGCGGTTGGGAAATCGTTCTCAATGCCCGCTCCCGGATTCTTCTCGCTTCCTTCGCGGAGATCGAGCGCGAAGTGGAAAAGCTGTTCCTCAAATGCACCGGCTAGTCACTGGCCTATTGCGGCTCTATAAGTACGCGGTGTCGCCGCTGCTCCCATCGGCGTGCCGTTTCCATCCAACCTGTTCCGACTATATGCACCAGGCAGTCGTGAAGTACGGCGCGGCCCGAGGCGTCTGGCTTGGCGTCAAGCGTCTCGCCCGCTGCCATCCGTTCCACGAGGGCGGCATCGACCCGGTTCGTTAAAACACAATGTCCGATTTCAACAGCGGCGACGTTCAATCTCCGGCCCCGGCTGGCCCTCCGAAAAAGAAGTTCGAGCTTTCGACCGAGCACCGGCTCCTGATAGCCTTCATCCTGATGGGAGTGGTGCTGTTCCTCACACCCTATTTCTATAAGGACCAGCCGCTGCCACCGGCCGCGAAAAAATCCGAGCCTGCCGCAACCAGCCCGGCTGCGGCAAACTCGAAGCCGTCCACGCCGGCTCCACCGGCGGCCCCAGTCGAATCCACGCCGGTCGCTGCCGGGAAAGAGGAAATCTTCGTGCTCGACACCGATGTCTGCCGCGTCGAGTTCACCAACCGCGGCGCGACGGTCAAGAGTTGGACCCTCAAGAAATACCTGGACGAGAACAAGAAGCCGCTTGAACTTGTCAATATCGCAGCCGCGCCGAAGGCCGGAAATCCGCTATCGCTCGTCTTTCGCAACCAGAAGCCTTCCGCCGATCTCAACTCGGCGCTTTATGCCGTGAAACCGCAGCCGGACGGGATGGGCGTCGATTTCGAATTCTCGAGCGGCCGTGCGATGGCGCGAAAGTCTTTCCGCTTCCGCAAAGACAGCTACCTCGCGCAGGTTTCGTCGGAGGTTTTCGAGGGCGGGGCGCCGGTGCCGCATCTACTCGCGTGGCGCGGGGGATTTGGCGACATGTCCGTGTTGAATGCCGTTGGAACCCAGCACAGCATTTACTTCGATTCCGCGACAAACACGCTTGAAGTAAAAGAAGCCAAAGCCGCCAAGGACGGCCCCGTTGTTTCCGCCGGAATGTTTTCCTTCGCCGGAATCGAGGATACGTTTTTCGCCGCGGTCTTTCTGCCCATCGGAAATGGCTCGGTTGAAATTCTGACGGTCAGCGACCAGGTCTCGACGAAATTCGAACCGAAGGAGGATAGCTTCGTGGGCGCGGCCGTTGGCGGGGAGGGACGCAACGCGCTCTCGCTGTTCGTGGGGCCGAAGGATATCGATATCCTTCGTGCCGTCAACCCGAAATTGGAACAGGCCGTCGATTTCGGCTGGTTCAGTTTTATCGCTAAACCCCTTTTTCTGGCCGTTCATTGGGTCTCCGACAGCTACACTCGAAACTACGGATGGGCCATCGTCCTGGTCACCGTTTTCATCAATTTCGCGCTTTTCCCGCTTAAGCTGACCAGCATGAAGTCGATGAAGAAAATGCAATCGTTAAAACCGCAGATCGACGCGATTAACGAAAAGTACAAAAACGTGGGCATTCGAGATCCTAAGAAGCAGGAACAAAACCAGGAAGTCATGGCGCTTTATAAAGTGCATGGCGTGAATCCTATGGGCGGATGCGTGCCGATGGCGCTCCAGGTACCTTTTTTTATCGCCTTCTACAAGGTGCTGTCTGTGGCAATCGAAATGCGCCATGCAAGCTGGCTATGGGTGAGCGACCTCTCCGCTCCGGAAAAGCTGCCTATTCACATTCTGCCGGTCGCAATGATCGCGTCTCAGTTCATCATGCAGAAGATGACTCCGGCGACCACAGGCGACCCTGCACAACAGAAAATGCTGCTGTTCATGCCGCTCGTGTTCGGCTTCATGTTCTATAACATGTCGAGCGGCCTGGTGCTATACTGGTTGACCGGTAACTTGGTTGGCATCGCGCAGCAGTTGTTTTTCAACAAGACCTCGACTGTATCCGTGGCCGCCCAGTCCGTCGAAGTGACAAAAAAGAAGAAGTCGGGGAAATAAACTGCGTGCGCGAGCGAAAATATACTGTTGCTACCACGGGTCCTAAAATCGAGCGGTTCTTGCGGCCGTTGTTGAAGACCGCGGGTTTCAGGCTTGATTTTCAAATCGTCGATGGCGAATCGGCGCACCCCGAGGTGGAAGATCCTGAGTTGGTGGTGAAACTCACAGGACCGGATATCGATCTGCTTCTTTCCAACAAAGCCGAGCTTCTCCTTGCGCTCGAACATGTGACGATGGAAGCTCTCGGCGTGCCCTCCGATCACCACGCGCTGCTCTGTTTCGACGCGAACGACTATCGAATGCTGCGGATCGAAGAGTTGCGGCTCAGCGCGGCGGCCGCCGCGGACCGCGTAAAGCGCACTGGCACCCCATTCACCTTCAACCCGATGAACAGCAGGGAGCGCCGCGTGATCCATCTCGCGATGCGCAATGAAACGGCTCTCCGGAGCGAGAGCGCGGGCATGGGTTCTCACCGGCAGGTGGTGATCTACCCGGCCGGAATGCCGAGTCCCCCGCAGCCTCCGGGCAGCTTCGACCGGCGTCCGCCGCGCGGCGGCAGACGCTAGAAGAAACCGTGGCCACAAGGCAGCGGAAGATGCTCGATGCCGGCGTGGGCGCCCCGGAATTCGTTCTGCGGGATCTCGAAGGGCGAGCGACGCGGCTGAGCGATCTTTGTTCGTCCGGCCCGGTCGTAATCGCCTTTTTCAAGGTCTCCTGCCCGACCTGCCAACTGGCGTTTCCATTCCTCGAACGCATGAATCGTAACCGCGCCGATGACGCACCGCGCATCGTCGCCATTTCGCAGGACTCAAGCGTCGAGACCCGGGAGTTCCACGCCGAGTTCGGAATCTCGTTGCCGACGCTGCTCGACCCGGAGGAAGGCGAATACGCTGCGAGCAACGCGTACGGAATCTCAAACGTGCCGTCGATGTTTCTGGTGGAAACGGGCGGGAGAATCTCATGGACTTCGTGCGGTTTCTCGCGTAAGGATTTGCAGCAACTGGCGCAGCGCATGGGCGCGGAAGCGTTTCAAAAGGGCGACCATGTGCCGGAGTGGAAGCCCGGCTGAGGGTCGAAGAACTAGCCCCCGGTGGGGGCGTGCGTTATCCTGAAACTTAGATGCCAAACAAGATTGAGGAGATCCTCGAAACCGCTGCCGCCATCGCAAAGGGGATGTCCGTCACTTTCAGGGAGATGATGTCTCCCACGGTGACGGAGAACTACCCGGACGAACCCCCGAAGTTCGAGGAGCGTTTCCGTGGCGTCCACGTGCTGCAACGTGACGAGAGCGGTCTTGAGAAATGCGTCGCCTGCTTCCTCTGCGCGGCCGCGTGCCCGGCCCAGTGCATTTACATTGAGGCGTCGGAAAACACCGATATGGTGCGCATCAGCGGTGGCGAGCGGTTCGCGCAAACGTACAACATCGACTACAGCCGGTGCATTTTCTGCGGTTATTGCGTTGAGGCCTGCCCAACAGACGCGGTAACGCACGGCCACGGCTTCGAGATAGCCAGCTTCAACACGTCGACGCTCGTCTACCGCAAGGAACAACTTCTGGCTCCCGTGCCGCCGGGGGCCCGCCCGCCCGAAATCTTCCCGGAAACGACATCCGCGCACTGAGCACGGTCGAGTTGCGCCGGCGCCGCTTCATGGCCGGCCTTCCCCCAAGTCAGAACAGGATTTCTCTCTCGCCGGCCACACAAACGCGATCACGGGCGTAGCGGCTCCGCTGCCTGAAACAGATTAGACCGGATTCACGCGGGCCATGGTGGTGGCATTAGAGGCTTCGCGCGTGCTCACAAGAGCGTCGTCCACCCGTTTCCACTGCTCCGCCATCTTCTTCGCACGCTCCGGTTCGCTTTGCACGAGATTCTTCTGCTCGCTCCGGTCCTTCGCCAGATCGTACAGTTCCCACGGTCCGTTCTCGCCGATGGCCACGAGCTTGTGGTCTCCGGCTCGCAACGCCCGGTTCTTGTTGTGATTGAAGTAAAGATACTCGCGCACGACCGGTACATCCTTCGCGAGCGCCGGAGCCAGACTGCGGCCCGACAGAGGCTGCGCGCCGGGCACCCGCAGTGGCGAACCGCCTGCCAGTTCGAGCACCGTCGGCAGCAGGTCCACCAGGTGGCAGGGCGTATGGCGCAGCTTTCCGCGATCCTGGATGCCCTTCGGCCAATGCATGATCCATGGCGACGAAATCCCGCCCTCATGCACCCATGACTTGTGTAGCCGGAACGGAGTGTTCGATGAACTCGACCACCCCGGGCCGAGACAGAGATGCGACAGGGCGGAGCCGGGCACGGCGGCCGGGTCGTGGCCATCGGCGCGGATCAACTGTTCGGCGCTTGCGCCGTTGTCCGACACGAATACGATCACGGTATCGTCGAAAGCGTTCATCGCCTTCAACTGATCCATCACGCGGCCGATTTCCCGGTCCATGCGGTCGATCATGGCCGCATGGATCGCCATCTTCGTGCGCTGGAACTTCTTCTGCTCCGTGGTCAGGCTCCGCCACGGCACGGCGCGCGTGACCTCTCCAGGTCCGATTCGCGCCGTTAACTCCCCGGCCGGCAAATTCCAGCCAGGCCAGATTTCTGTGTCCATCGGCGCGAGCGAACAGTTCACGAGACCCATCTGCCGCATGCGCGCATAGCGTTTCAGCCGGGCTTCGTCCCAACCTTCGCTGAAGCGGTCTCTGTATTTTTCGATGTCCTCGCTCAGCGCGTGAAGGGGGAAGTGCGGCGAAGTGAAGGCGAGGTAGAAGTAGAACGGATCGTCGCGATACTCCTGAGCGTGGTTTTTCAGAAACCGGATGGCGTTGTCCGATATCGCAGTCGTGGCGTAGAAATTATCGGTCAGCTTTACGGCGGGCAGACGCTGATCGTCAAGCAGGCTTGACCGGGGCGAGAAGAACCTGTCCTGATCGAGCAGGGTGTAGGAATGGTCGAAGCCCGTGGCCGCAAGAGGCTTGAAGCGAATGTGCCATTTCCCCGAATGATAAGCTCGATACCCGAGCGGCTTCAGATGTTGCGGAGCGAACCGCGTCCACTCCGGGACGAGCCCCGGCGTCATCACGTCGCACGCGGTTTGTTGCGCGTACTGCCCGGTGAGAATGCAACTGCGCGACGGACCGCACCGCGCCGTCGAATAGCCCTGCGTGAAGCGCAGGCCCTGCGCGGCGAGCCGGTCGAGATTGGGTGTATCGATATCGCCGCCGTAGCATCCGGCGTCGGAATAGCCCATGTCGTCAGCCAGGATGACAAGAAAGTTCGGCTTCCGCTTCGCAGATTGCATGGCTCCGGCGAAGCCGGCGGTCGCGCCCAGGCCCAGGCTCAGAAATTCCCTGCGGCTGTCTTTCAAATTGAAGTTCGGCGCCATTCTCGTCACGGCGTTCATTCTACCTTAACGCCCATTCTCGCCTCGCGTGGGCGCGCTTTCGGGTGCCGCCAAACGGCGGCCACTCCCTTGAGGCTCTTGCAAAATTCTGGAGTTCGGACATCCATTCTGACAGCAGAGGGGCGTCGTTTGGCTGCTGAGCGTACTTTGTCGCGAATGCCGAGCTGTTGAATCAACATTTTGTCGCTCGAACCCGAACGTTCCCGGATTTT
>SYKU01000153.1 GCA_005808865.1 Acidobacteriota bacterium | reverse complement strand
CTGGAACACGCTGTCGGCGGACGTGTAGACAATCAGCGAGCCAGTGCGCATGTGCTCCGCGCCAAGTTCCTTAATGATCTCCGTTCCGGAGGCGGCGCGGTTGCCAAGCGAGGAGCGCCCGGAGCGCCTTTCGAACTCGTCCATGATTTCGCGCGGGAAACCGTGCGGATAGAGCGGAAAGGGCTTGTCGAGTTGAATGCCCACCATTTCCCAATGTCCGGTCGTAGTGTCTTTGCCCGGCGAGGCGAGAGCGCAGCGGCCGAATGCGCCTTCCGGCCGCGCCGCGGGCGGCAGATTTTCCAGTGTCCGGATGTTTCCCAACCCCAAGCGGCTGAGGTTGGGGAGTTTCAGCGCGCGACGGCTGGCCAGATGTCCGAGAGTGTCACTCCCCGCGTCTCCATACTCCGCGGCATCGGGCATTTCGCCGATGCCGACGCTATCGAGAACGATCCAGACTACGCGGGGGAACACACTTCGACTGTAGCATCCGGGCGCGGCATCTTTCCGGTTCAGTTCCGCGCAGTCGCCGCGTGGGCGACCCGCACGGGAAGCACGCAGCCATTCTCCTCGCAATACTTGCCGTCGTGAGCGATGGCGTCCTGGTAGCCTCTCTCGATCAACTCGACGATGCGTTTCCGGCGGAAGTCGAGCAGACCAAGCACTCCGCCCAGACTCTTCCCTGGCTGGTAGCGGTGAACGGTCAGCGGAGAGTAGAGAGTGGAGCCGCGGTCTAGAATAATCTTGTTGATACGTCTGAGATTATCGATGTCCGCCATGACCCTGCCGGAGATCCCAACAACTAACAGACGTTCTATGGCGCCAACCGTGCTTTGCGTGCCCGGAAGCACGACGTCGCTCGGATCCGGGGTTAAATAGATGACGTGCAGTACATCCGCGCCCAAGCGAATTGCCGGAGCCAACGGCGTATTCGCCAGGACGCCGCCGTCCGCGTAATGACGGCCACCGAGTTCAACCGGCGGAAAAATACCGGGAATCGCCGCGGAGGCCGCGATGGCGAGCGGGCCGATCTCGTCGGTCAGGTCCTCCCCCCGGAACGTCTTGATCTCACCGCTCAACCAGTCGGTCGCGGCGATTGAAAGTTTGGCGTCCGAAGAGCGGATCTTCGCGAAATCGACCGTCTCCCGAATCAGGTTTCGCATCGGCTCGGAGGAAAAGAAAGCGGCAAGGTCGACCAACTCAACGGCCCGGCGCGGCAGCGGCGCCCTCGAAAACAACGCGTGAGTTGCTCGATTCAAAACGTCTTGTGCGAAGAACGAGGCGTCGTCGGCCATCTCGATGAACGGCGCCACTGCCGGATGCGGAGAGAACAAGGCATCGAGGTATCTGGGAACATCGCCCCGAAGACGGAACACGCCGTTCTCCAGGGTTCGCGGATGCGCCGCTATCCTTTCCAGCCAGACCTGTTCCAGATGCTCGGCGGCGGCTCGCGGTCCGGACCCTTCCAGCGCAACCATGATCGCTGCATTGTAGCCACCGGCCGACGCGCCTGTGTAAATTGCCGGCCGCAGTTCCGGCTGCCTCTCGAACAGCCCTTTCATGACACCAACTTCGTAGGCGGCAAATGCGCCGCCTCCCGACAGAACTATAGCTTCGCTCATATTTTCCGTGTCTTCCCGTTAGTTGAAGCCGGGCTACCGGTTCGGTGAACCGAACTGAGGATCAACCTCATTAAAACCCGCCAGAACTTCAAACTTCGACGCGTCCAGGTTCGCCGAGGAGAAGCCCCTCGCTTCAATAGTCATCTCCATTAAGGAACCCGATGTATCGATCGCGCCGGCATCGGCCCGCGCGGCGCGCTGAGGCGGAGCGGGGGGCGGGGGCGTGGACGCCTGCGGCGGAGGTTCGGCGCTCTTTTTCTTCCGCCCGAACCCGCCGAAGCCGCCGGGAAGCCGTCCGCCAAGCGCTCCGGCGATCGCGGATTTGGAGCGGCCGTCGGGCGCGTCCTGCGCCGGCTTTGCCTGCTCCTCGCGCGCCTGCTCCTCGCGCGCCTGCGCCATCGCCGCATCGGCCTGCTTCTGAGCGTCGCTCAGTTGGGCTTGCTGCTCGGCAGTCAATTGGGGCATCGCCTGGCCATCAACGGAGCCCGTCGTCTTCACTACGGTCAGCACGGGCACGCCATCGGCCTTTGCCACCTGCTTCTGAATCTCGGCCATGCCGCGCGCCATTTCAGCGCCGCCGGGGCCTATGTCGCCTCCTTGCGCCCACGAAACCTTAGCTGCCATCTTTTCATGGAAGGCGCGCAGTTCGCCGGAGCCAGGCACGTTCGGCGCGAGCCAGATGTTGCTCGTCATCGTCATCCTGGTCGCCTTTCCGCTGGCCGGGTCTTTCGCATCGAACTCCACGGTGATGACGAGTTCCTTCGCAGTAAAGCTCCCGATTTGTTTCGACTGTCCCGTCTCTTTCGCGGACACTTTGAAGTCGCCCTGTCCACTCTTCGATTGCGTCATCCGCTCCATCATCTCTTTCATCTGAGCGAACGTTATCACCGAGTAGGTCTTCCGGTCGAAGCTGATCTCCGTGACGGTTTCGGCGTCAAGGTCAATCAGGCTTGCCTCTCCTTTCGTCACGTTAGCCATGAGGTTGCCCTTTACCATCACGCTTGTCGTGGTGGGCTCCGCGGCCTGACCCGTAAAGCGGCTGGCCATGGCGGCCATCCCGCCCGTGACTTTGGCCGTTTGCTCGTAACTGAAGTCTCCGAATAAAGTGCTGCATGCCAGCCCGCTGAGGGCTGCGAATGTCCATAGTCGTCTGAACACAAGAACCTCCGTAGCCATGATACCGCTACCGGGTAAACTGAAGTGGGAGAAAACATGAATCGAAAGCTCGAAGGAAAGACGGCCCTGATTACCGGCGCGAGCAAGGGGCTGGGAAAGGCGATGGCGTTCGCGCTGGCCGGCGAAGGAGCACGCGTCGCGCTCGCGTCACGCAACGAGGAGCAATTGAACGCCGTTGCCGGTGGCATTCGCGCTTCAGGCGGCGCGGCGGATGTGTTCCTGGCGGACGTCACGAAAGAGGACGACGTGCGCCGCCTCGAACAACAAGTCCTCGCGAAGTGTGGCGCTGTTCAAATATTGATCAATAACGCCGGTATCAACGTGCGCAAGCAATTGACCGAATTCACGCTGGATGAATGGAACAGCGTCCTTGACACGAACCTGACCAGCGTTTTCCTTATGTGCCGGTCGTTTGTGCCGCACATGAAGGGAGGGGGGTACGGACGGGTGATCAACATGACCTCAATCATGAGTTGGGTGTCTCTGCCCGGCCGCGCCGCCTATTCGTCGAGCAAGTCGGCCTTGCTCGGCCTCACGCGCGCGCTCGCGCTGGAGGTTGCGCCGGACGGAATCACCGTAAACGGGATCAGTCCCGGCCCGTTCGGCACGGAAATGAATACCGCGCTCATGCAGAACCCGGAGATTAACGCTCAATTTCTGTCGAAGATTCCGGTCGGCCGGTGGGGACGCGTCGAGGAAATCGGCCAACTGGCCGTCTACCTGTGCTCGGAAGATGCGGGGTTCATCACAGGCACCGACATCCTGATCGACGGCGGCTGGTGCGCCCAGTAGCGGCGCCCGGCAACCGGCCACTCGCATGAGCCGTCTCGCCACGTCCCTCTGCGGAATCCCTTTGCGGAATCCCGTGCTTGCCGCGTCCGGTACGTTCGCCTATGGCGTCGAGCTGGAGAGCGTGGTTGACATTGAAGCGATTGGCGGCCTTGTCGTGAAGGGCCTCTCGCGAGAGCCGATGGAAGGCAACCCCGCGCCGCGCCTCTGGGAGGCCGAAGCCGGAATGATCAATTCCATCGGCTTGCAGAACATCGGCGTGCGGGCGTTTGTGAGCGGCAAACTGCCCGCGCTGCGGCGATTCGCGACTCCGGTGTTCGCGAACATCTTCGGCTATGCCGTCGAAGACTACGTGGAAGTGGCGCGAGTGCTCGAAGATGCCGAGGGGCTGGCGGGCTACGAATTGAACGTGTCGTGTCCGAACACGAAGCACGGCGGGATTTTCTTTTCGAGCGACCCGGTCTCGCTCGCCGAATTAGTGAGCGCGGTGCGGCGCGTCGCACGGCGTCCGCTCATCGTCAAGCTGTCACCCAACGTGGCTCAAATCGAGCCGCTCGCCCGGGCGGCGGAGGAAGCGGGCGCGGACGCCGTTTCGCTCGTCAATACGTTTATCTCGCTTGCGATCGACGCGCGCGCCCGGCGTCCGCGGATCGGAGCCGGTTTCGGAGGGCTATCGGGTCCGGCCATCAAACCCATCGCGCTGAGGCTGGTCTATCAGGCGGCCCAGGCGGTCAGGATCCCGGTGGTTGGCCTTGGCGGAATCGCATCGGGTGAGGATGCAGCGGAGTTTCTGATTGCCGGCGCGCAAGCCATACAGGTGGGCACGGCGAGCTTCTGGGACCCGGCATCCACCGCGCGAATCGCGCGCGAACTGGATCAGTTTCTGGCGCGCGAGGGAGTGGCCGGCGTGCGGGAGATTGTCGGCACGCTCAGGTGGTGAGGGGGCGGCAGAACGTTGGGCCGGCAAAGGCATGGCCGCTGTAGCGGCCGTCGCAACGCAAATGCTGCCCGGCAGGGTTGCGGGTTCTGGAAGCTGAACGCGTTCGAACGCTGGAATTCAAAACTCGTTTTCCGCGGGTGCTTGTCTGCTTGCCGCGCGGAAGCGGCGGCAAGACCCTCTCGGATTCGCAAACAGCCTGACGCCATACTCCCGGACATCATCGTGCACCATCGAGGGTTGAAGGGCCGGAAGAACAATCTGCTTGTGATTGAGATGAAAAAGGACGCTGTGGCGGACCCCTGCGACAAAAAGAAGGTTGAGCTTTTCGCAACGGCTACCGATCCTTATCAGTATCAGTTGGGGTCTATACATCAATGTGCATGGCGGCGAATTTACATGCACGTGGTACAAGGACGGCTCACGGCTGTCAGTCTCGCAGTTCGCGGACCAACTGAGCGATTGATGGCGAATAGCGTGGGCCGATCGAAAGGCTGACTCTCCAGACAGCCTCGGTTTGGGTTGAGACAAGAGCGAATACGAATCCGCAAACGACGTGCGCGAAGCTGTTGACCAAGGCTCAACCGACGCTCAGAAGAACTTTGGGGAACTACCCGAGCGTCGTCCCACGCCGCCAATAGTCCTCGAACAGGCCCCTCATCGCGTGGCCCATGCCCTCGTGATCGAAGACGACCGAGGTCCAGGTAGGCCGGGTCACCACCGGGTCGAGTAACGCAATCATCCCTGCGCGCCCGTCGAACAGCGCAAGTTTCATGGGCAGCGATTCCGTCTGACGCACTTCGACTCCCGCCGCAACGTACTCTGAAAGGCGCTGGCGGTAGGTGGCGTCGAGCGCCGCCGATTCGAGCAGTAGCCGGCACGTGACTCCCGCCGTGCGAGCCTGGCGCACCAGTTGCTCGTCCAGCGGATCGACCGCATAGGGCGGGCGCGAAAACTCCAGGTACTCGCCCGTCACCTCCGCGAGCATCCTGCGATACTCGGCTGCGGTCTGCGCGGGCTCCGTCACAATCCGCAGATAATCGAGCGTGCCGCGCCCGCCTTGACCCTCAACGTAGGCGGCTCGAAGATCGTCCACCAGGCCATCGGCTGCGCGCGTCTGGTCCAGAAATTCGTGCTCGATCGCCTGGCGGCGGCGAGCCAGGTAGCTCGCGATCGCAAGCCCGGGCTAAACCGCCGAGAACAGCTTCGTCTTCTCCTGCACCATTTGAGCGAAGCCCTTCTCCATCAGGCTGTCGAGCACTTCGTAAACCTTCTGACGCGGCACTCCCGCGCGCGCGGCGAGTTCGAGCGCCTTAAACCGCGGGTGCCCCAGCAACACCATATAAGACCGCGATTCGTAGGAGTTCAGTCCCAGTTGCTGCAGCCGGCGCCAGGAACGCTGATATTCTATCTCCTCCGTCTGGTCTGCGCTCATATGGGAAGCCCCTGATAGTATACTGGTTTGCCATGTTCCGAGACAGAATCTTCGAAGGCCGCGTTGCAGTAATCACGGGTGGAGGCACTGGGTTGGGGCGCGCTTTTGCCTTGCGCTTTGCCGAACTCGGCGCACGCGTCGTGATCGCGAGCCGCAGCGCCGAGCATCTGGATCCCACGGCCGCGGAGATCAAAACCGCCGGCGGACAAGCCCTCGCCGTTCCCACGGACGTGCGCAGTCCCGAGCAGGTGGACGCGCTGATGAAGACCGCGAACGAAACCTTCGGCTCGATTGACATCCTGATCAACAACGCCGCGGGAAATTTTCTTTGCCTTGCCGAGAAGCTCAGTGCAAACGGCTGGCGATCCGTCGTGGATATCGTTCTGAACGGCAGTTTCTTCTGTAGCCGCGCCGCGTTCCCTTACATGCAGGCTCAGAAGTACGGACGGATCCTGAGCATACTTGCTACCTACGCCTCGGGCGCAAGTCCGGGCACGATCCACTCCGCCGCGGCGAAGGCCGGTGTACAGGCCATGACGCGAACGCTCGCAGTGGAATGGGCCCGCTACGGCATTCACGCCAACGCCATCGCGCCTGGTTCGTTCCCTACTGAAGGGGCGAGCGCCCGCCTGTGGCTCGGAACGCCTGAAGAGGCCGCGCGTCGAATCTCGAAATCCGTTCCCGTTGGACGGCACGGACGCCATCCGGAACTCGCGAACCTCGCCGCGTACCTTTGCTCGGAGTATGCCGATTACGTCAACGGCGAGACTGTCACGATTGACGGCGGCTCTACCTGGAATCACCCTAGCTTCGACTGGCAAAGCTTGTAGCGCTCGTATAATTTTACATTTGGCGGGCCTGCAGTGTTTGACATAGTACTCTAGTACCTTTTACAATTGAACCCAACGCCAATTAATGGTGTGGTATGGAAGAAAAAAGCACTGGTTCGCTAACCGACTCAAACCAGACGGGGTCTGAGGAGAGGGTCATCCGCATCGTTATCGCCGATGACCACCCGATCTTCCGCGACGGGCTGCGGAAACTCCTTTCCCTCGAAGAGGATTTTCGTGTCGTCGCCGAGGCGCGCGATGGGCAGGAAGTTCTCGACATCGTGGACGAGTATGATCCTGACATCCTTTTGCTCGACCTGAAGATGCCAGGATGGGACGGCCTCACCACGCTTCAGAAACTGCAAGCCGCCAAGAAGCGCACCCGTGTCATCGTCCTGACCGCATCGGACGACAAGAACGAATACGTGCAGGCCATGAAGTTCGGGACCTGCGGCATCGTTCTCAAGCAGACCGCGACGGACCTGTTGATCAAGAGCATCAGAAAGGTGCATAACGGAGAAATCTGGCTCGATTCCCACACTACGGCGGCGGTGATGCGGCAGTTCGCGTCTCCGAGCAGTTCCCCTCCGGGGCCTGGGGGCCGTGACCGCGAACGTTCGCCCCTCAGCACGCGCGAAAAGGAAATCGTCGCACTTGTCGCGCAGGGTTTCAAGAACAAAGAGATGGCCGAGAAGATGTTCATCAGCGAGCAGACGGTCAAGAACCATCTGCACACCATCTTCGATAAGCTCGGCGTTTCCGACCGTCTGGAGCTTGCCCTGTACGCAATCCACAAGAACCTCCATCAGGGGTAAATTGCCCGCCCGCCGAAATACTGGGATGATGAAAATGAAAGGCGAGGCGGAGTGAATCCCGTTCAAGTCGTTACCCAATTCGTAGCCACAGCGCGACGCCGGTTTTTGTTCAACGAGGTTTTTTCGCAGGCCGTTTTTGCGGCGAGCCTGGCCGCTGGCGGAATCATCGGGTTGCTTCTCCTCGGAACGCAAATTCTCGACTGGCGCTGGTTGCTTCCCTTGGCCGCGGGTGGTCTTGGCGCAGGCCTGTGGCGGGCCGCGCGGCGCATGCCGTCCCTTTACAGAGTGGCGCAGCTTGTGGATTTTCGCGCCGGGCTGCACGACGCCGTTTCGACGGCTCTTGCATTTTCAGGCGGCGAGCGAAGAGCAGACGCCTCCGTCCGCAAGGCGCAAATCGAATCCGCGGTACGCTCGCTCGCCGGAGTGCCCCTCGAGCTGGCGATGCCGTTCGCCATGCCGCGCTCTGTCTATACGGCGGGTTTTCTGGTGGCGGCGGCACTCAGTTTGTTCGCGCTCAGATACGGGTTTGCGCGACGGCTGGACTTTGAGCGGCCAATCACCGCCGTGCTGTTCGATCCGTACGGAATCAACGAGAGGAAACGGGCTTCAGCGAAAAACCGCTTGCCGAAAGCGCCCAATTTGAAGGAAGTGATTGGCGTGCCGCTCGATCTCGCCGAGCAGGGCGATCCCGCGAAGCTCGACGCCGCACCCGACAACGTGCTCGAAACAATTGATGTGCCTGATGTGAACTCGGACGTGGAAAACGCGGTTGATGGAAAGACGAAGCCCGGCGCGCGCACAAAGGGCGAGAACGCGGAGGAAGATTCTCCAGGGGAAGCAGCCGAGGAAGGCGAACCCGGTTCCGGATCGGAAGGCAACGCGAACGAACAGAACGGTGAAAAATCAGGGAAGCAGCAGGCCGACAAGGGCGCGAAGAACGCGGGCTCGAATTCGAACGACAACAACAGCCTGTTGTCGAAGCTGCGCGACGCGATGAACAATATGATGTCGCGCATGAAGCAGCCCGGCAGCGAGGCCGAGAAGTCTCAGGGCAAGGGACAAGGCAGCGAATCGAAGAACGAGAAAGCGAACAACGGACAGAAGGGTCAACAGGGGCAGGGGAAGCAAGCGGGCGGACAGCAGTCGGCGGAAGCGGACGGGCAGGAAGGAGAAAGCTCGGAGAACGCGAAAGACAGTAACGGCAAGAGCGGCGGGAAGAGTTCGGAATCGGACAGCGTGAACGCGGCGGGCAGCGGCGTCGGCAAACAGGATGGGTCGAAAGACGTAAAGCTCGCCGAGCAGGCAGCCGCGATGGGGAAGATCAGCGAGATTATCGGCAAGCGGT
>SYKU01000152.1 GCA_005808865.1 Acidobacteriota bacterium | reverse complement strand
TTGGGTGGCCTCCATGCGGTTGGCTTGCGAAGCTCGCGACTCCGCAAAGTTTCAGTTTCACCCCATGATAACGGGGTCCCCAAATGGTTGGCTCTCAATTCACTTCGCCGAGACGCCTCCTACAGCGCATAGCTCAGGTGACACAGACTCTGCGTCAGCACAACGTGGCGCTCGGTTACACCTGGACTATCAACAGTAAGACTCTGCTCACCATTTCCGGCGGCTTCATCTTCTCCGATACGCGTGTCGATTCCGGCAACGTAGGCAAAGACAATCTGACGCAGCGCGCCGGCATTCAGGGCTTTCCCACGGAGGGGCGCGAAGGCGCGATCGGCCTGCCGAACGTGACCTTCACCGGATACACGGGGTTCTCGCTTCCCGCGCAGGTTCCGGGCCGCTTCCGGCGGCAGAACATGGATACGAAGGCTTCGATGAGCCATATTCTGGGCAGGCACACGATCGGCTATGGATACAACTTCAATGAGCGGCGAACGCTGGCCTACCACTCGTCGGCATCGCCGCGCGGCACGTTTGCGTTCAACACACAGTACACCGGCGACGCCTTCGCTGACTATCTCCTGGGATATCTCAACAATAATGAGCGCAACTATCCGCTGAATGCTTTTGGCATGGCTCACTCACCTTACTCCGCGCTTTACGCGCAGGACAACTGGAAGATTCACTCGAATCTGAGTTTGAACGTGGGCATCCGTTACGACTATTGGCACGAGAAGGGCCTCGTGCGCAACACGGGCGCGACCTTCATTCCAAGGCTGGGCAAAGCGATCGCGTCCACCAACGCGGATGGTAATGTCGATTTGTCGGCGCAGACCACCACGCGCTTTCTTGCACCGGCGACGCGGGACTTATGGATTTCCGCGAAGGACGCCAATGTTCCCAGAGGCCTGTTCGAGGCATCGGGATATTTCTCGCCGAGGTTGGGCGCGGCGTGGCGCGTTTTTGGCAACGATTCACTCGTTCTGCGCGCCGGATACGGTGTGTTCACGGGCAACTACAACGGCAACATCACGGGCTCGCAGGTGATCGGCCCGCCGTATTGGACTTTTGAGAGGGTCGCCTTCGCCCGCGCGACGCTGCAGAGGTGGGAGACCTCGTTTCCGGCCGATCCGCGGGCCTTTATCGCTTCCTCGATCGCCGCTGCCGCTTACGACGTGAAGCCGATGAAGGTGCGGGAGTGGAACATCGCGCTTGAGACGATGGCGCCGTGGATCAAATCCGTCGTCACGCTATCCTACGTGGGCAACCGCGGGCGCGACCTGATTACCCGCAACGACTACAACGAAGTGCCCCCCGGGACCTACGCCAACTTGCAGGCCGCGAAGCCCTACCCGAGCCTGGGCACCGTCCGCCTGTACGAGAACATCGGGCGCAGTTGGTACAACGCTCTCCAGATGAAGGCCGAGCGTCGATTCCAGCGCGGCTTCGGCTACATCTTCTCCTACGCCTTCGCGCGAAACATCGACGAGAATGGGGCAACCGTCATGGACTTCCCGCTCCCCTTCTCTCCAGTTGGCTACAACCGCGGCCGCAGCGAGCTTGAGCGCCGCCACATCATGACCATCAACGGCATTTGGGAAGTGCCGTTCGGCAAGGGACGCCGCTTCGGAACCGCCATTCCGCGAGCCGCCGATCTGATTGCGGGCGGGTGGCAGGTTACCGGGATCTATACGTTCGTCTCGGGCACGCCCCTCACGTTCACTGCGCCGGGCGCGACGCTCGGCAACGGTTTCAACACGCGGCCGAATATTGTTGGTGAGATTCGCTCGGCGAATCCGGGAGTAAACGCGTGGTTCAACCCGGCGGCCTTCGCAGCGCCGGCTCGATTCGCCTACGGCGGTTCCGGGATCGGATTGATCGACGGACCGGCGCAGCACAATTTGAACCTCGCGCTGATGAAAGATTTCCATGTAACGGACACGCGCTTCTTCCAGTTTCGCTGGGAACTCTTCAACGCGCCGAACCGCGTAAACCTGGGAGACCCCGTCACAACCATCGGGCAACTGAATACAGGTCAGATCACGACCGCGGATTCCGCGCGCCAAATGCAGTTCGGGCTGAAGTTCATCTTCTGATGCGCATCGTCCGGATAGAAACCATCCCCGTCCGGGTTCCGCTCAACCCGCGCCGGATGATCCGCGGGAGCCGTGGCGTGCATGACGTATCGCCGTTTCTTCTTGTCAAGGTTCACACGAACGAAGGCATTACGGGGTTGGGCGAAGTCTCGTGCACGCCCCGCTGGAGCGGCGAGGATCAGGTGACGGCGGCGCATCTCGTTCACACGTACTTCGAGCCGTTATGGGTGGGTGAAGACCCGCGCAACGTGGAAGCGTTATCACGCAGGTTGCGCCTGGGAGCGGCGGGCAACTTCTTCACCAAAGCGGCGCTTGAGATGGCTCTGTGGGATATTCTCGGAAAGGCCTCGGCACTTCCCGTCTACCGGTTGCTGGGGGGAGCGGTGCGCGAAAGCGTGCCAACGAAGTTTTCGATTTCCGGAGTCGCTCCCGAAGAAGCGGCGGAAATCGCGAAGTGGGCCTACTTGCAGGGCTTTCGCGAAATGAAAGTGAAGGTAGGCACGGAAGGCGACGTGCGGCGCGTGGAAGCTGTTTGTAGAGCCGTCGCCGTAAAGCCCGGCGTGGACGCTAACGGGGGTTGGGACGTTCCCACAGCGATTGCGCGCGTCGCGGAGATGCCCGGCATCGCATTTGTGGAACAGCCCGTGGCTCCAGGAGATCCGGACCGCATGGCTGAAGTGAAGCGCGCGGTCCGCGTGCCTGTGGTCGCGGACGAGAGCCTCTACACGCCGCAGGATGCGTTGGCTTTGATCAGCGCGCGGGCGGCCGGCGTGTTCTCCATATACGTCGGAAAGAGCGGCGGCATCGGCAACGCGCGGCAGATTGCCGCAATCGCGGAAGCTGCGGGTATCCCTTGTACGATCGGGAGCAACCTCGAAATGGGCATAGCCAGTGCGGCAATGCTGCACCTTGCGGTATCGACACCCGCCGTCACGTGGGCTTGCGACATTCTGTTGCCGTTCTTCTACGAGGATGACGTACTCACGGAGCCTTTGGACATTCGAGCCGGCGTCGCGTTCGCGCCGGAAAAGCCCGGGTTGGGCGTTGAACTGGACGAGGAAAAAGTCGCGCGATACAGGGTGGACAGGTGAGGTTCGCCCGCCGGTTCATGGTCGCAACCGCGGATGAGCACGCCACCCGCGAAGGTGTCGAAGTGCTTCGCGAGGGTGGCAGCGTTGCCGACGCGGGCATCGCCATCGCCTTCGTCCTCGGCGTGACACATCCGGGAATGTGCGGCATCGGTGGCGGCGGGCACTCCTTGCACCGCACCTCCGGAGGAGCGTTCGAGTTCCTCGATTTTCGAGAGCGCGCGCCCGCGGCGGCGACACGCGACATGTTCCGTGCACCAGATGTTTCGAGTACTGACGGGTGGCTCGCGGCGGCCGTGCCTGGAACCGTTCGCGGATTGTGGCATCTGTACCGGCGGCACGGAAGGCTACCCTGGGCGCGCCTGGTGAGTCCCGCGATCCGGATCGCCCGCGAGGGACACGCGGTGAGCTGGCAGCGGTCCGCGGCCGCAAGGAATGCGGCGTTCCTGCGGAGCGATCCGGAGTCGGCGCGCATTTTGCTGAAGGACCCTGGAGAAGTACTGCGCCAGCCCGAACTGGCCGAGACTCACGAGCGGATTGCGGCGCAAGGCGAGGACGGATTCTACGCCGGCGAAACGGCTGAACGTCTGGTGGCGCAGATGACCGCCCACGGCGGGGCGATTACGGCCGCGGATTTGCGGGAGTACCGCGCGGTCGAGAGGGCCCCGCTGAATACCTCGTATCGCGGCTATCGCGTGACGACGGCCGGTCCGCCCAGCGGCGGCGGATTCAGTCTGATCCGCATGTTTGAGGCGCTCGAGGGTCGGGGTCTCGAGCGGTTGGGTCACAACTCGGCGGCCTATCTGGATGTTCTCGCGCGCGCGATGAGCGGCGCTGTGCAAGAGCGCGTGCGCGCTGTCGGAGATCCGGATTTCGGGCACACCACGCACTTCAACGTCGCCGCCGCCGATGGAGAAGCACTTGCCCTGACCTTCACGCTGAATCGCATCTACGGCAGCGGCATCACCGTACCTGGCCTCGGGTTCCTGCTGAACAACAACATGGACAACTTCGCCGCGCGCCCCGGTGAGGCGAACCAATACGGTCTGGTGCAGTATGAGGTGAACGCGATTGAACCTGGAAAGCGGCCCGTTTCGTCCATGACACCCGCAATCCTCACGCGCGGCGGACAAACCGCCCTCGTCTTGGGAACGCCTGGTGGACCCACCATTCCGGGCGCGGTGTTGCAGATCGCGCTCAACGTGATCGAGTTCGGCATGGACGCGCGCCAGGCGCTTGCGGCGCCTCGCATTCATCATCAGTGGAAACCTGACGTGCTATATCACGAGGACGGTTTCTCTCCCGATTCGCTGCGTCTGCTTGAGGCACGCGGACACCGGCCTGAATTCCGCGAGAGTAACAACGATGCGATGGCAGTGAAGTACGCGGACGGCTGGATGGAAGGAGCGGCCGATCCACGGCGTGAAGGGAGCGCGGACGGCTTGTGATCGACGTCGCCCGCTTTCAAATTTTCGCGCAGGGCCTCGATCACCCCGAAGGTCTGGCCTTCGACGCCGACGGAAACCTCTGGGCGGGTGGCGAGGCAGGCCAGGTCTACTGCATCGACCGGAGGGGGGTGCATCGGGTGGCCGCCGAGTGCGGTGGATTTACGCTCGGCATGGCGTTCTCGCCCAGTGGCGAACTGTTCGTATGCAACTCCGCCAAGGGGGTCCTGCGCCTGAATCCGTCGTCCGGCGAGTGGGGAGTCTTCGCCGATGGCTTGATCTGCCCGAATTCCCCCGCGTTCGACGCGTCTGGCGATCTTTGGGTGAGCGATTCCGGAAAATGGAGACAAAACAATGGCCGACTTTTGTGTTTCCGGCCTGATGGCGGCGTCAAGTCGGTGACCGGACCCTTCGGTTATGCGAACGGCTTGTGTTTCGGCCCGGACGGAACGCTGTACCTGGCGGAGAGCGATACCCGGCGGCTGCTCCGCCTCGATGGAACCGTAGCAGCCGGGGAAGTTGGACGAACTCCGGACGGGTTGGCCTTGGGACCGGATGGCGCGTTGTACGCGGCCTGTTATGCCTCGGACGATATCTGGCGAATCCCTTCCGGCGGAGAGCCCGAACGCTGGGTCCATGATCCGGACGCGATTTTGCTTTGCCGTCCAACGAATCTGGCATTCCGCGATGACTGGCTGTACGTTGCGAATCTGGGGCGCACCACAATCGTGAGGATGCGGCTATGATCGATTTGTACGGCAAGAGCGCGCTCGTGACCGGCGCGGCGCACGGCATCGGCGCAGCCATTGCCCGGCTATTTCTGGAGGCGGGCGCGCGCGTGCTGACCGTCGATATCGAAGGCCCATGCCATCGCGCGGATGTACGTTCCCAGGCTGAGGCGACCGCGGCGGTGGAACGGCTGGTTCAGGAAACGCGGGCGATCGACGTCCTGGTGAACAACGCGGCGTGGATGGGGCCGGGGCATGCCCTCCTCGACGCCACGGAAGAGGAATGGCGGAACGCCATCGAAGTGAATCTGATCGGCGCCCGCAACTTCACACGCGCGACGCTCGTTCACATGCTCGCCAAGGGCGCGGGTTCGATCGTCAATATCGCGTCGGTTCAGGCGATCGCCGCGGCGCGTGACTCCGTCGCCTATACGACGACGAAGGCGGGGTTGATCGGATTTACCCGCAGCGTCGCCTATGACTACGGCCCTCGCGGAATTCGCGCGAACGTGATTTGCCCCGGTGCGATTAGGACACGGATTTCACCGGCGGAGGGCAGCGAGCTTTACCAGCGCCAGATTGCTAAAACGTTTCTTGGGCGAATCGGTTCGGTTGAGGATGTCGCTCATGCGGCTCTCTACCTGGCGTCCGATGCTTCCGCGTACGTGACCGGCGCGGTGCTGCCCGTCGATGGTGGATGGAGCGCAATGTGATGAGACAGATTCGATTGACTTTTGATGCGGGTGTGAGCGTAGTTGCGGAGATGCTCGACGATGAAGCTCCCGGCGTATGCGACTACATCTGGAGCCTTCTCCCGGTCGAGGGCCGGACGATTCACGGGATGTACTCCGGTGCGGAAGTGTTTCTGCTGTTCGAGAATGCACTGCCCGCGCCGCGGCAGAACATGGTCCACCTTCCGTTGCCCGGCGAGTTGCTTTATTTCTTCGATGAGGGTTCGGGCACAGTCGGAGGCCGTCGCCCGGTTGGCGAAATCTGCATGGTGTACGGTCGCGGCGTCCAGTTGAAGGCGCACGAAGGCGCCGTGACGCACGCAAGCCTGTTCGCGCGAATCCCCGGGGACTGGAAGCGCGACTGGACGGATTTCGCGCAGGCCTGCCGGAAGTCGCGGTGGGAAGGGCCGCAACTGCTGCGGATCGACCGGGTGGGCTGATGCGCACCGGCCGTTACAACGTAAGGCCGCCATCCACGCACAGCGCCTGACCGGTTACGTAGTTGTCCGGCTCAAGGAAAAACCGCACCGCGCGGGCCACGTCCACGGCGCGGCCTAAGCGGCTTACGATGCCTTCATTCAGGAAGCGATCGTACTTGCCGGACGCGATCGATTCCTGCGCCATGCCTGCCGCTGTCACGCCCGGGCTGATCACGTTGACGCGAATGTTCGACGCGCGGAGTTCCTTGGCGAGGATTCGCGCCGCATGGAGCAGGGCGGCTTTCGGCGCCGCATAGGCCGTCGATCCTGGAAACAGCGCCATCGCCTGCATGGTCGAGACCAATACAATCGAACCCGGTTGCCCGGCGGCTCTCATGTGTTCCGCCGCCTCGCGGGCCATGAGGATCGGGCCTAGATAGTTCACTTCGTGGGAACGCCGCATCGCCTCTTCGATAGGCGTGGTCTGGGCGGCGCGCGCCGGGTCACCCGCGAACACTACCAGCCCGTACAGGTTCGGAGCAGCGTCGAGAAGGCGCGTCCGGTCCGGAGCCAGTGTGATGTCCGCCTGTAGGATCGTTGCTGCGTGGCTCCACTGACCGCTTCGCGCAGCGTTCGAGCGGTAGCTCGCCACCAGACGAGCGCCCTCCGCCCGGAGTAACTCCAGTGCGGCCGAGCCAATACCGCCCGTGCCGCCAACCAGGACTATTTCTCGACCGTGCACGTTTCCCCCGCTTCGGCGGCCTGATAGCCCGCCGCGAGCACTATCAGGAACATCGCCAGCACCTCGCTATCGCCGAGGTTCACCTCGGCCAATCCCACTGCCATCGTACCGGTCACGACTGCGACCGCGCCGTGCAGAAGAAAGCGTCGATCGGATGGCCCCGGCGGAAGTTTCCGAACCGCGCGCAGGAAATCGAACAGCGCCTTTGCCAGCAGCCAGACAAGCGCCAGGGCCGTGGGAATGCCGCGCTCGGCTGCGTACTGAAGGTAGAGGTTGTGCAGATGCTCGTAGAATCCGGTGGGCAGCGGCTGAGGGATATCCGGCGGCAGGTAGGCCTTGAACTGGAACTTGACCATCTGCGGCCCGATCCCGAACCATGGGTGTGCGGCGATGATCCGGTAACCCGTGCGGCGGCAGATGACGCGAAAGTCGTTCGAGTCCAGAGCGTGGTTGGGCTGGAAAATCGAGATCACGCGCTCGCGTATGAAGTCTGGAGCCGCGAGCAGGCCCGCCGCCATCGCGAACGGCAAGGCAATCACGCTCCACCGCTGCCAGGACCAAAGAAGATAGAGCGATCCCAGCGCCGTGCCGAACCACACGATACGCGTGAGGCCTAGGACGACTCCCATCGCGATGACGAATGCCGCGGCGATCGCGGTCCAGAGATACCGTCCGCGCAAGCGTGGTCCGAAGACCAGGAACGCCCCCAACAGGAGTAATGCAACCATTCCCTGGCTGCCGAACGTCATCCAGTGGCTCATGAATCCGGTAGTTCGCTCCGGAAGGTAGAACTCGTAGAAGGATTGCCCGGGGCCTCGCCCGGCCGTCAACTTGCCCGCGAACTGGGCAAAACTCCAGAGGCTGTTGGCGGCCGCCGCGCCGGCCCAGCAGAGGAACAGCCGCCGGAACATCAGAGCGCTTCGAAACGCGGAACCGGCGGCGATCAGGATAAGCAGGACTTCGAATTTCTTGATCTGGGGCCAGGCGGCCATTGGATCTTCCGAGAAAGCAGCCGAGATCAGCGTTCCCAAAATGAGCAGGGCGAGCGGCCACTTGAGGGGTGAGAATCGCACCTCGACCTGGGCGACCACGAGCGCGGCGAGCACCGCCACGAGCAGGATGTTGAAGGCTGCGATCGAAAACAGCACGGCGACGCACGAAGCGAACGTCAGTCCGATGGCGGCTTTCCTTGCCTGATCTCGCAAGTCTCCCAGTATACTCGTAGCAGATGGAGATCTACATTTTGAGACACGGCGTCGCCGAAGAGGGTGGGCCTGGGATGCGCGACGCAGATCGCAGACTCGTTCCAGAAGGCAAGGACAAACTCCGGCAGGTACTGCGCCGCGCGCGCGAGGCCGGCGTTCGGCCAAACGCGATCATCACCAGCCCTTACATTCGCGCAGTCGAAACCGCCCGCATGGCAGCCGGAGAGTTGGATTTCTCCGGCGACCTTTACGAGACTGAAGCCCTTGTGCCGGAATCATCGCCTCAGTTGGTTTGGGACGAGCTTCGCATCCACAGGGACGCGCCTCAGGTGCTGCTCGCAGGCCATGAGCCTTTGCTGGGCGCGGTATACGCCTACTTGCTTGATGCGCCGACCCTGCGGGTGGATGTGAAGAAAGGCTCGCTCGGGCGGATCGACGTTTCCGGCATGGGCGCCCGGCCCCGCGGAGTGCTTCGCTGGATCATCACGGCGCGAACCGCTGGGAGTCTGCGGGACTGAAAGGCCCGGTGCGCCTGCGGTGTTAGTATAAAGAGTTACCTCATGAAGGCCCTACTAGAATCCCTTAACCCCGACGATAGGGATTGGGATCTCGCGACCGCAATCGATCCGGACCGGTTGCCCGCGCATATCGCCATTATCATGGACGGAAATGGGCGCTGGGCGCGGCGGCGCGCGCTGCCACGCGTGGCGGGCCATCGAGCCGGCGTGGGACCGGTACGCAGCACGGTTGAGACATGCGCGCGTCTGGGAATCGAATGCCTCACCTTATACGCCTTTTCGGTGGAGAATTGGAAAAGGCCGAAGGCGGAGGTCGAGGCGCTTTGGCGTCTCTTGCGTTACTATCTGCGAAAGGAACTGCCTGAACTTCAGCGCAACGGAGTACGGCTGCAAGCCATCGGACGGGTTGAAGAACTCCCCGAGCGGGTGCGTGAGGAACTGGAGGAAGTGATCGCCGAGACTGCTTCTAACCGCGGTCTGCGCGTCTACCTGGCGATCAACTACGGAGGGCGATCAGAGATCGCCGATGCGGTCAATGCTCTTATCGCAGAAGCGCGGAGCGAAGATCGGCTCTCCTCGCTGCGCATCGACGAAGACGCCATTTCGCGGCGGCTCTATGCGCCGGACTGTTGCGATCCAGACCTGCTGATCCGCACTTCGGGGGAAATGCGCATCAGCAATTTTCTGCTGTGGCAGATCGCCTATTCCGAGTTCTACGTCACGGACACATTGTGGCCGGATTTCACCCGCGGGGATCTGCTGCGGGCCATCGTCGCCTACCAGCGGCGCGACCGCCGCTATGGAGGACTGGGCCTCGAAGCGGATGGCGAGAGCGCGGCGCCTGTCTCAGTGGTTGCCGCTGACGAGGATCTTATCGCCGCATCCGGCATGTCTCTTCGATGACGCGGCTGCTGACGTCGTTCGTTCTCATTCCGGTTATACTTTGGACCGTCATCCGGGCGCCCGAATGGTGCTTTCTAGCGGCCTTATGCACGGTCGCGGCGATCTGCTATCACGAGTTTTCGACCATTACAGGCGGCAGCCGATCCGTCCTCGTCGCCGGGCTGGCCGCTGGACTCACGCTGTTGCTGTTGCCCGGCGCGCAATTCGCCCTGGTGACTCTCGGGGCACTGTTGGCCATTACCGTGGCGATGCGGTCCGATGATCTGTCCGCTGCATTGCCACAAGCGGCCACGTTCGTATTCGGGATTGTGTACGTTTTCGGAGCGTGGCAATTCGCGGTGCCGCTGCGCGCCGCAAGCCCGCATTGGCTTCTGTTCGCGTTGGGGTTGAACTGGGCGGGCGACGCCGCTGCGTATTACGTCGGGCGGGCAATTGGGTTGCACAAACTGGCGCCGCGCGTGAGTCCCAAGAAGAGTTGGGAAGGCTCGATTGCTTCGGTGGCGGCATCGGTCCTGGTAGCGATTCTTTACTTTCCGCGCTTTCTGCCGCACGTTCCGCTGTGGCAAGCCGCGCTCCTGGCTGTTGCCGCGAATGCCGCCGGGCAATTGGGCGATCTCTCTGAATCCGCGATCAAGCGGGGTGCGGGTGTGAAGGATAGCGGCACATTGCTTCCGGGCCATGGCGGCCTGCTCGACCGCGTGGATAGCAGCTTGTTCTCAATTCCCGTGGTGTACCTGTTCGTACGGTTTGTCTGACCGGCGTTCGGCCGGTCTATTCGTCTCTCGGCAGGCCCGTTTCTTCGCCGAGAAATGCCATGGTCTTGACGCCGGAGATATCGAACGGCCTTCGGCAGCGTATGTTCTTGCAGCCTGTTTTGTCGTCAAGCAGGAGCATGTAGCTCTGCGCCTTCTGAAACTTCGCCCGGTCGCGCTCGTCGCCGCCCGGCGGGACACGGTCCTTCTTCTTTCGCAACAGCCAGTTCAGATCGTAACTGTTCACCGTGCGGCAGTGAGGGCAGTTGAGCTTCATCGGCCGCGTGGTGCGGGACTCGTTGAAATATGCACGTTCGTCCATTTCTGTTCACCTGCCGGCCTGCGGATCGCCTACCAACTGAAACTGTTCCAAATCTTCCCATTGGCAGCCGCCGGTATTCCGCACGAACCAGACGCGGTCCACGCGGAAGCTTCGCGGATGCGGAAACGCAGCCCACTGGCTTTGCGCGCGTGCCCGGAGTCCGTCGACTGTGCCCAGGGCCAGTTCCTGGGCGATCGTGATGTGCGGATGAAAGGGAAAAATCGTCTTGAACTCGACCACGCCGCCGTTGAGTGCGTCGTGCATCCCGTGCAGTTCCAGGCCTCCCTTCGCGACGCCAATGTAGATAACGTCGCTGACGGGAAACACTTCGACATCGCCCATGTGAACGTCAAAGGGCGCGCACCGGGCAAGCAGCGGGCGCAGATATTCGATCGCGGCCGGCGGTTGTGTAGTCAACAAGCGCGGGGGCAACACGGTGACATGTGCATTTGGCATGCAGCCTTCGACCAGATCCCTGCGTAGATCGTCGAGGAACTTGCCGAGAGGATCGGGAATGTAGGCCACCAGCGCGTAAGAATGTAGAGGACCTGCACCATCTGGATCGAGCGCCATGCAGAATTCATCATAACGTCATTTTGGGTCTTCGGGTCATGCCCGGTCAGGTTCGAGAAAATGCCGGTGGTGAAAATCAACCGCCTCCCGCACCCGCCATGATACGATGCCTCACATGATCGCCAGAGATGCGTGGTTGCTTTTGTACGTTTCTGTTTGCACCGCCGCCGTAGTCCCCATCGATACCACCGGCGTTCGTCCCGGTCCAGTGACCGTCACTGCTACCGGGGAGTCGGTTACAGTCGCGTGGCCCGACGAAACAGGCAGCCAATGGAGAGCCGAGTTCTCGCTCGATCCCGTGCGTCCCCTGATTACCGGGATTGGCGTGGCCGGGAAACTGGTCGTTGAACGGGCCAGACCGATGTACTGGGTCGAGACCGGAAAGCGGCGCGGCGGCTGGGATGCATTCTTCGACAATCCTACGACGCATCCCGAAGGCACGCGGCGTTTCACCGGCGTGCTCAAGCTGACGTCGGCGAAGGCGCGCACGTTAGGTGACCGCGTTGAATTGCTCTTTGACGGCTTGACAATGGGGCCGTTTCGCGGCGGCGTGGCGTACACGTTCTTCCCCGGAAGCCGCCTGATTCAGCAGGAGGCCGTCGCATCCACAGGCGAACCGGACACCGCGTACTTCTATGATGCGGGGATTCGAATGGCGAACGACCGGGACCGCAAGCCCGGCTGGGACATGGATTCGCAAGTAGTCTTTTACGATACGTCGGGTAAGCTTCGCACGGAGGCGCCGGAATTGCACAGGAAAGCCGTCGCGACCCGCTATCGCGCGATCGCCGCCCGCCTTGAGCGCGGCAGCGTCGCCGTGTTTCCAACGCCACACCAATACTACTTCGCCCGCGACATCACGACCAACCTCGCGCACACCTGGCACTCGTCGTATCGCGGGGACATCTTTCTTGGCGTCCGTCAGATCTCCGATGACAACACACCGTTCTATCCGTGGATGAACGCCCCACCGGGCACTTCTCAACGCATGACTCTCTTCTTGCTGCCGAGCGGAGGCGACGCCGGGGCCACGCTCGATCAGACGCTTCGCTACACCAACAGCGACCGCTACCCGAAGCTCGACGGGTACAAGACGTTCGCGCCGCACTGGCACTTTGCCTATACCATGCAGGCGCTCAAGAACGGCTTCGATTGGACTCCTCCGTTCAAGACTGTCCTGAAAGCCATGGGCGTGAATGCCGCTGCGATCATGGATTTTCACGGCGATGGACACCCCGCCGATACCACCGATTTGCGGCTTGAGGAACTCGCGGCGTTCTTCAAGGCCTGCCGTTCGCAGTCCGACTCGGAATTTCTCCTGCTGCCCTCGGAGGAGGCGAACGTGCATCTGGGCGGACACTGGTCCCTGTTCTTTCCCAAGCCGGTGAACTGGTTCATGAAGCGAGGCCCGAACGAGGAACCGCGGGGCAGCCATCCTGCATACGGACCGTACTACCGCATCGGCAACGAGGCCGAACTGCTTCAGATGGTTCGCGCCGAGGGCGGCTACATGTACCAGACACATCCGCGAACGAAGGGTTCGACGGGGTTTCCGGACAAGATCCGCGAGACGGAGCACTTCAAGGATCGACGCTACCTGGGAGCGGGGTGGAAAGCGATGCCGTCGGATCTTTCCACGGGCCGCGCCGGACTGCGCTCGCTCAAGCTTCTCGACGACATGAACAACTGGGGGTTGAAGAAGCGCATCTTCGGCGAGGTGGACGTGTTCCAACTCGACTCCACCCATGAGCTCTATGCCCATATGAACATCAACTACGTAAAGTTGGCATCGCAGCCTGCGTGGGACGACTACGGGAAGTATCTGGAGGGTCTGGCTCGCGGCGAGTACTTTACAACCACCGGCGAGATTCTGCTGCCGTCAGTTTCGATCGCGGCAAGCCCTTCTGGCGGGATCGTGGCGCGCGCGGACGTGCGCTGGACTTACCCTTTGAAGTTCGCGGAGATTGTATGGGGAGACGGGACCAACACGCACACCGAGGTTATTCCACTCGAAAGCACCCGGGAATTCGGGACAAGAACATTCGACTGGAACGTGGAAGCGCCCGGTTGGAGGTGGGCGCGTGTCGCGGTTTGGGATGTGGCCGCGAACGGCGCGTTCGTCAACCCCACTTGGAGATAGCGCCGGCTACCGTCAGGCTGCGCTCCTGTCGCAAATCCCGGCATGAGCGCCGGTGCGGCACGCACGAGTGCCTACCGGCCTGAATCCATCAGTTCCGTGGCGATCAGCAGGGCCATCGCGCCGCCGCGCGGGTCGGGTCCCAGGATCGCCGTCCGGTCAAAATAGGCCTTCAGGTTTGCTTGCTTTCCTGTGCCGGTGCAGACGTCGATCAATCCACCGTCGGCTGCGACTCGCGCCCTGATTCCGTACCACGCCTTCTCGATCGCAGCCGCATATTTTTCTCTCTCGATCCAGCCGGATTTGATCCCCCGCGACATGGCAAACGCAATCATGCAGGTCGCCGTCAACTCGCGATAACTTCCGTCGAAGTCAATCACCTGGCGCCACATGCCGGTCGCGTCCTGATGCGGCAGGAGAGCGGCCATGTGCGCCTGGAACGACGCAAGCATTTCCGCGCGGCCGGGATGGTCCCTCGGTAAGTCCGCAAGGCTGAGGGCCAAGCCCAGGGCGGGGAACCCGTTGCCACGGCCCCACGCCGTATCGTCGAGCGGTGAATGCCGGTAGATTCCGTCTTTCCGCAAAGTGAGCTTCTGCATGAAACGCATGTGACGAACGCACATGTCGAAGTACTTCGTATCCTTCGTCAACGCGCCCACTTGCGCGAGGATGGGGCAACCCATGAACAGCGAATCGCTCATTTCGTTGTGCATCGGCATGGATTCTTTCGGCCGGCCTTGCGCGTCGAAACCAAGATCGGCTGCGGCGCGCGCGCGGCTGATATGGTGCGGGTTCCCGGTCAGTTTCGCAAGCTCGCCGAAGACGAGGTGCCCGGAAAGGTGGCTGCTTGTAGCTTTCTCAAGCGAATTCTTCCGTCCGTCGAGATAGGGGGCGACGATACTCTCCACGTCGGCCAGTGCGCCCAGGCGCAGACGTCCGATGAGCGCGACTCCCGGAATATACACGGCTTCATTCAGATCGTGTCCGTACTTCGCGCTCAATTGCCGCGCCACCTCGGAGGGCGTGCGGGAAAGCCGCCGCTGCATTTCAACGCGCGCCGGCGACAGTCCGCCCTTCCACTCCGAGAGGAATTTCCGGAGAAACGCCGCGTTCGCCGCGCGTAAGCGAACGGCGGGAATTGTCCCCGTACCCGCCGCCGCGGTGCGTGGGAGTTGCGAGGCCAAATCGTCCGGCTTCGCATTGCCCCCCGCGATCAGGACGACATCCGGAGCATGCGTCCCGATCCAACGCCACATGTAGTGGGCTTCCGGATCGGACCCGTAGGCTTCGCCTTTCGGCGGATAAGACGCACCGGGCGCTGCGTCGGGGATCGCCGAGACCGTAAAACGCTTACGATAGGCGGCTGCGGCCTTTGAAGAATGGAACCACTCGAACGCCTGTCGCACGGGACCATCGAGGCCCCCAATTACGAGCACGCGGGTCTTTCGCGTGTTGTAGTCGAGATCACCATCGCCGATTAACGCTGGAATCGGCTTACCGTCCCTCGTTACTCCGATCGCACCGGATGCGGCGCCGGCGAAAAGAAACAACGCTACGAATCTCATTCCCACTCCAGTCTGGCCACGGTCTCAATGTGAAACGTTTGCGGAAACAAGTCGATCACGGTCAGTTTCTTTAACTTGTACCCGGCTGCGAGCAACTCGGCAAGGTCGCGCGCGAGTGTCGCTGGATCGCACGCTACGACTGCGATCTCGCGGGGAGCGAGGCGGATCAACTCCCGGACGACGGTCTTACCCAGACCGGAGCGAGGCGGATCGGCCATGACGAAGTCTGGCGCGTGGTCCACCTTTTCGAGGTAGAGCGTCGCGTCGCTTTGAACAGCCTCCACCGGGAGGCCCGCCAATGCCGCGTTGTGTTTCAGATCGCGCGCTGCGCCTGCTCCCGATTCGACCGCGGTCACGCGCGTGAACCGGCTGGCAAGAGCCAGCGAGAACAGGCCGACTCCGGCGTAGAGATCAAGCGCGGTCTCTCCGCGCGCGTCGCCGACAGCCACGTCCGCCAGGCTCTGCGCGAGAAACCGGTTCACCTGAAAGAAGGACTTGTTTCCTACGCGAAACAGGAAGGGGCCACAGCGGTAATCGAGCGAACCCGCGGCCGCTCCCGGGATGCCCTCCGCGCACCAGTCGAAAAAACGCCTTGCCACGGGGCGGTCCGATTCAAGAACGTTCACCTGCACTTCGGTCTCGTTCGTGAACAATTCGAGCGATTTGATGAAGCGGGGCCAGCGCGAGTCACGCATCATGCGGCCCAACACCGCAAGCGTCTCGTTGATCCTGGGCGAAGAAATGGGACAGGCTTCGATGCCGCACAGCTTGTGTGAGCGAGCCTCCCTGAAACCGATCTCATCACCTTCGATCCGAAACTGCGTCCGATTGCGGTAACCCCACTCGTCGCCTAAAACAGTGTCGATCTCATCTGTCCAATCGATCTTACCGATGCGGCGCAGGACTTCCCGCAGAATGTCCTTTTTCGAATCGACCTGGAGTTCGTAGGAGGCGTGCTGATAGTGGCAGCCGCCGCAGCGCATGAAATACGAGCAGGCCGGTTCGATGCGCTTCGTCGAAGGAGCAAGCACACTATCCACTTTTGCGCGCAACAGCGAGGACCGCACTGACTCGGGCAAAACGGAAACGGTCTCGCCGGGCAGCGCGAAGGGTGCGAGGACCACGCGCCCGTCCACGCGGCCAAGCGCGTCGCCGCCGTAAACGAGTTTCTCAATTGTCAGTTCGAAGTTTGTCTGCATGTGCGCGTATCGCTTACGATAAAGAGGTCATCCTCTATGAAAGCACGCGTCCTGTCCGGAATGCAGCCGACCGGCAATTTGCACATCGGCAACTACCTCGGCGCTCTCAAGACCTGGAAGAAGATTCAGTACGATTACGAGAGCATTTTTTGCATAGTCGATCTGCATGCTATCACGGTGCAACAGGATCCGGCGCGGCTTCGCGCGAAGATCGAAGAGATCGCGGCCATTTATCTGGCAGCCGGGATCGATCCGGAGCACTCGTCTATCGTGGTGCAGTCCGCCGTGCCGGCTCACGCGGAACTGGCGTGGATGCTGACGTGCGTGACTCCCATGGGCTGGCTTTCCCGCATGACGCAGTTCAAGGCGAAATCGGCCGCGCAGGAGACTATAGGCGACGGACTGTTCCAGTATCCGGTGCTGATGGCGGGCGACATTTTGCTGTATCAGGCGGCGATCGTCCCGGTGGGTGA
>SYKU01000151.1 GCA_005808865.1 Acidobacteriota bacterium | reverse complement strand
GCCATCGTGATGCTCGAAAATATCGTCCGGCACATCGAGAACGGAGAAGCGCCGATGCTCGCCGCGATCAAGGGTTCGCGGGAAATCGGCTTCACCATCGTCTCGATGACATTGTCCCTCGCCGCCGTCTTCATTCCCGTCCTGTTCATGGGGGGCGTGCTCGGGCGGTTGTTTAAGGAATTCGCTATCACCATCTGCGTCGCGATTCTGATTTCGGGCGTCGTTTCCGTCACGCTGACGCCCATGCTGTGCAGCCGCTTTCTCCGCTCCACTCACGATCAGAAACATTCCTGGTTCTATCGCGTGACCGAGAGCTTCTTCGACGCCATGCTGCGCGTCTACGACCGCAGTCTTCAGGTCGTGTTGCGGTTCCGCGTCACTACCGTTCTGTTCTCGCTCGTTGGGCTTGCCGCCACGGCCTACATGTTCGTGAAGATACCGAAGGGCTTTATTCCGGATCAGGACACCGACCAGCTTCTCGCCATTACCGAAGCGGCGCAAGGCACATCCTTTCAGCAGATGGTGAAGTATCAGGAAGAGATCGCTAGGGTTGTACAGCAGGATCCGAACGTCGACTCGCTTGTTTCGAGCGTCGGCGGAGCGGCAGCATCCACGCTCGGCGGTCAGAACTACGGGCAGTTGGTGGTGCACCTCAAACCGCGAACCGAACGAGCCATGCTCGTGGACGAGGTCATCGCAAACCTGCGCCCGAAGCTTACCGGGTTTCCGGGCATGCGCGTGTTCCTCCAAAACCCGCCCACGATACGAATCGGCGGACAGGTGACGAAAAGCATTTATCAGTTCTCAATGCAGTCCCCGGACAAGGCTGCACTGTACGTGGCCGCGGAAAAGATGCGCGAAGCGGTGGAGCAGTTGCCCACGGTTCAGGATGTCACGAGCGACCTCGCGATCTCGACGCCTCAGGTACACGTCGAGATCGACCGGGACAAAGCCGCTGCCATGCAGGTGACCGCCGCGCAGATTGAAAACGCGCTCTACGACGCCTACGGGCCTCGCTGGGTATCGACCATCTATGCGGCCATCAACGAGTACCGGGTTCTCCTCGAATTGAAGCCGGAATACCAGGCTGATCCCAAGGCCCTCTCGTTGCTGTACTTCAAGTCCAATGCCGGACGCCTGATCCCCCTCGACACGCTTGCGAAGGTGGAACTCGACTCGGGGCCGCAGACGATCAACCACTTCGGACAACTGCACGCCGTCACGGTGTCTTTCAACCTGAAGCCTGGAGCTTCGCTCGGCGATGTCGTGGGCCAGGTTCAGGCGGCCGCCGATGAGGTCCTGCCCCCCGAGATCAGCTCGACATTCCAGGGAGCGGCGAAGGCCTTCCAGGGTTCGTTGTCGAATCTGTGGGTCCTGCTGATTGTCGCGATTCTGGTGGTCTATATCGTCCTGGGCGTCCTGTACGAAAGCTATATCCACCCCTTTACGATCTTGTCCGGGTTGCCGTCGGCGGGCTTTGGCGCGCTGTTGACGCTGTTCATCTTCAAGATGGACCTGAGCATCTACGCCTTTGTCGGCCTGATCATGCTTATAGGCATCGTGCAAAAGAACGCGATCATGCAAATCGACTGCGCGTTGGACGCGGACCGGACCGGCATGTCTCCGACGGAAGCGATCTACGAAGGATGCCTGATCCGCTTCCGTCCTATGATGATGACGACGATGGCGGCGTTGCTCGGCGCCGTGCCGATCGCGCTCGGATACGGCGCGGGCGGAGAGGCGCGGCAGCCGCTCGGCCTCGTAGTGGTGGGCGGGTTGCTGTTCTCGCAGCTGGTTACGCTCTACCTGACCCCCGTGGTCTACACCTATATGGCCGCCTTGCAGACGCGCTTGCAGCGAATCAAGCCCCACCCCGTCCCCGCGGCCGAGCCTACACCGGCATAGAAGAATGGGGCTTGACGGCGCCTGCGGCTCACCCGGCTCACGTTCCGGCAGCGCAAGGCGTTCACCGCAAATGCTATCCTATTGCGTGTGACGGTATCCATCCGCTCCGCGCTGTTTTTCTCGCTTTCATTTTGCCTTTTTGGACAGCCATCGCCCGAAGCTTCACCCGTCCTGAAGGCCATGGGTGAGGAACTTGACAGGAACTTCCTCATCTTGCGGGAAAAGGCCGATCCCGCGCCTTACTTCCTTTCGTATACCATAACCGAACAGACAGCCAACGTCTTGTCGGCTTCGCTTGGGACGTTGACTTCCGAGCATCAAGGCACAAGCCGGTATCTCGATACTACCGTTCGTGTCGGCAGTCCAAAGCTCGATAATTACCATCGGGTGCGGGGCGACCGTGCACACTTTACTTCCGGCGCGCCCATTGCGATCGACAGCCACGTCCTGGCGATCCAGCGCCGGATGTGGCTTGAAACCGATCGCACCTACCGCGCGGCCGCCGAACGCCTCATCAATATCCGCACCAACAAGCAGGTGAAGGTCGCGGAAGAAGACGATTCCGACGATTTCTCCGAGGAGAAGCCGTCCGTTGCAGTCAAGGCCGTCCCCACGCACAAGTTCGCCACCGCGGAATGGACCGCGCGGGTGCGCAGGCTGTCCCTGGAATTCGAGAAGTACCCTGAAATTCTCACGTCGCAAATCTCGGTGCTTGCGCAGACGGAGAAGAAGTTCATGGTGAGCTCCGAAGGCACCCGGTTGCAGCACGGCCGCGGCTTCGCGCGCATCATGATCACGGCGCACGCGAAGGCGGAAGACGGAATGGACCTCTCCACCAGCGACTCCTTCGAGGCCGTGGAACCGGGCGGGATGCCCACCGACGCCGCTATCCGCGAGTCCATCACGCGCGTCGCAACCAGCCTAAAAGGGCTGCTGAACGCGCCCGTGGTCGATCCCTTCGTGGGTCCGGCCATTCTTTCCGGCCACGCGTCCGGCGTGTTCTTCCACGAGATCTTCGGACACCGCGTGGAGGGCCACCGGCAGAAGGACGAATCCGAGGGTCAGACTTTTACCAAGGCCGTCGGGAAACCCGTTCTGCCGGAGTTTCTGAGCGTGATCTTCGACCCGACGCAGCGCAGGATCGCGGGCATCGATCTGAACGGCTGGTATGATTTCGACGACGAGGGTATGCCCGCGAGGCCCGTTCCCCTGATCGAGAGCGGCGTACTGAAGACGTTCCTGATGTCGCGCTCTCCGATCCGCGGCTTCGACCGCTCGAACGGACACGGCCGCAGGCAGCCTGGGCAGGAGATTGTTTCCCGGCAGTCCAACCTGATTGTCGAATCGTCGCATAAGCTGCCCGGAAAGGGCCTGCGGGACATGCTGCTCGACGAAATCAGGAAGCAGAACAAGCCGTACGGGTTCTACATTCATCGCGTGACGGGCGGCTATACGACAACCTCGCGCGCTGGTTTGCAGGCGTTCAAAGTGATTCCACTCGTGGTGTACCGCGTGTATCCCGATGGCCGTCCCGACGAACTTGTACGCGGTGCCGATCTCGTCGGCACGCCGCTCGCGAGCTTCGCGAAGATTATTGCTACGGCCGATACGGTCGAAGTGTTCAACGGATATTGCGGCGCCGAGTCCGGCAGCGTGCCGGTGAGCGCCGCGTCGCCCGCCTTGCTGGTCCGCGAGATCGAGATCGAGAAAAAGGCGAAATCGCAGGACAGGCCCCCGCTTTTACCCGCCCCGGCAGGAAAGGAGAGTGCGAATTGAAAGCCTTCCAGTGGCTGACGGCGCTCGCCCTCTCAACGGTGCTGTCTGCCCAGGATAACGACACAATTCTCAGGGCGATGCGGGACGAATTGAAACGTTCGCTCACCATCAAGTTCGAGAACCTCGAGAAGCCCTACTACATCGAATACTCGCTCGACGATGCCACCACCTTCAGCGCCGTGGCGAGCGTGGGAGGGTTGATCTCTGCTTCGCCCTCGCGCTTCCGTTCGCCTTCCGTTCATGTGCGCGTGGGGAGCTACAATTTCGACAACACAAACTATGTCGGCAGCGGATTCGGCGTTCGGGTGGATATGTCTCCCCCGCTCGACGACAGCTATTCTGTGCTGCGCCGCTACCTGTGGCTGGCGACGGACTCTTCTTACAAATCGGCTGTGCAGACCATCGCGCGCAAGCGATCCGCGCTCAAGAACGTCACGCAGAGCGAGGTGATCCCGGATTTCTCGCAAGCGAAGCCTATCCGGCGGATTGAGCCCCTTCGCACGGAACCCTTCGATCAGGAAGTCTGGATCGGGAAAACCAAGGCCCTGTCCGCTGTCGCGGCGAAATTCCCGGGGCTTACGAATTCGCTGGTGGAATTCCAGGCTATTCGCAACGTCCATTACCTGGTAACGTCCGAAGGCTCGGAAGTCCGCACGCCTGAAAACATCATGTATGTTCGAGGCAAAGCCAGTGCCCAGGCGCCCGACGGCATGCTGATGCGCGATTCGGTCATGGTTCATGCGCTCGAATTCGGGCAAATGCCTTCCGACGCGGACATGAGCCGCGAGATCGCGGTGATGGCGGAAAACGTTGTGGCGTTGACCAAGGCGCCCATCGAGGAATCCTACAACGGACCAATCCTGTTCGAAGCCCAGGCCGCGGCGCAACTGTTCGCCCAGGTGCTTGGCCGGAATCTGGCGTTGACCAGGAAACCGGTCACCGAACCGGGCCGCCCGGGCGGATTCCCGTCGAGCGAACTCGAAGGCCGCATCGGTGCGCGTATTCTACCCGAATGGATGGATGTGGTCGACGACCCCACTCAAAGAGAATGGCGCGGCAGGCCGCTCTTCGGCCGCTATTCGGTCGACATGGAAGGCATCGCCCCCGAGCCTCTCACTCTCGTGGAAAAGGGAGTGTTGAAGAACTTCCTGCTCACCCGCCGGCCGGTGAAAAGCTATCGCGCATCGAACGGGCGCGCGCGGATGCCCGGCAATTTCGGAGCAAACACCGCAGCGTTCGGCAACCTGTTTATCAAGGTCTCGGAGTCCGTGGCGCCCGCGGCGCTGAAGATCCAGATGCTCGAAATCTGCCAAACGCGCGGGAAGCCCTATGGCATCATTGTGCGAAAACTCGATTTCCCGTCATCCGCCTCATTTGACGAGGCACGGCGTATCCTGGGGCAGGCAACGGGTTCCTCACAGCCGGTCAGTCTGCCGCTGCTGGTTTATCGGGTGTATCCGGACGGACGCGAAGAACTGGTCAGGGGAACGCGTTTCAAAGGGCTGAACGCGCGGTCTCTCAAGGATATTTTGGCCGCGTCCAACGAGAGCTACCTGTTTGAATTTCTCGACAATCCCGCCCCGTTTGCGATCATGGGCGCTGGATCGAGCATATCGGAAACCGCGGTGATTGCCCCCTCGGTGCTGATCGACGATCTGGAGTTGCAGAAGATCGAGCAGGAATATCCTAAGCTTCCGATTGTGCCGGCGCCCGTTGTCGCTTCGACCGCGGCTCGCTGAAACGTTTTGGCGTCAGATGTCGATTCTGCACCGCTACATTTTCCGGGAAATACTGTCGAGTTCAGTGCTCGGCGCGGTGCTGGCCACGTTCGTCATTTTCCTTCAAGGCATTGACTGGCTTTTCGAGCTGATCGTCAAGAGCTCGCTTCCGCCAAAGACGGTGGCGTACCTCTTTGCGCTTGCGATCTCGCCGGTGCTGCCGTTTTCCCTGCCCTTCGGCGTGCTTGTCGGGATATTGGTCGGTCTTGGCCGCATGTCGGCCGATGGAGAGATCACCGCCATGCGCGCGGCGGGCGTGTCCAGCCGCAAGGTGGTAGTGCCCGTTCTTGCGTTCGCCGTGTTCGCCACCTCGGTGACGGCGGTGGCGTCCATTTATCTCACGCCTTTCGCGGTTCGGGAGCGTTTCCGTATCGCGAACAAGCTCGCCGCGGCCGAGCTCACTTCCGACATCCAGCCGCGCGTCTTCCAGGAACAGTTTCCGAACAGGGTCTTGTACGTGGGGGAGGTGCGGCGGTCTACTGGACCTGTTTCGGTTTGGGAGAACGTGTTCATGGCGGACCTGACGCCGCCGGAGCAGCGGAACGACGGACTGAAGGACCGGGGCGATGGTCCTCGCATCACCGTCGCGCGAGAAGCGATTGCCGTCGCCGACGCGGCGCAGAACCGCATCCAGCTTTCCTTCCGCGACGCGAGTTCGCATGAAATCGGGAAGGACTCCGTTGGGTATCACAGTACCTTTCCCCGGGGAGATCAGGCGCTTGCCGCGCGCCCTCCAGTCGAGCGGCACGCGCGCGCGTTCCGCGAGATGGGAACGCGGGAACTGATCCCGCATACTCGCGCGCTGGAAAGCGGCAAGGGCGGCGGCACTGAGGCGCGCATCGAGCTGCATCAACGGCTTGCGCTCCCACTCGCGTGCCTCATGCTCGCGTTTGTGGGTATTCCGCTGGGCGCGTCTTCGCGCAAGGGCGGCAAGTCGGCGGGATACGTCATGGGCATTTTCCTGGCGTTTTTCTGCTACTACCTTGCGTTCATGAGCCTGACCGGACTTGCCCGCCAGGGAAAGCTTCCGGTTGAGGTCGCGGCGTGGCTGCCGAACGCCGTATTCGCGATCATTGGCCTCATTCTTCTGGCCCGGCTCGAGATCCCTGGAGACCGCGACCTGGTAGGATTCATCCGTGCGTTCGCCGGCGGAACCTACGCCAGGTTGAAGGCGCGCTTTTCCCACGCCACTCCCGTGCTTGGAGTGGGAAGGAGACCTTTCGGAGCGCTGTCGTTTTTTCCCCAGATCATCGACGCTTACGTTCTCAGCCGCTTTCTGTCCTACTTTCTGCTCCTCCTGACGGCGTTCGTGCTCATGACGGAAGTATTTACCTTTTTCGACCTGCTGAGCGACATCATCAGGAACAAGATCGCGCTCTCGCGCGTGTTTACATACCTCTTTTTCCTGACTCCCAAGCTGATTTACGATACTGCTCCCATCAGCGTCCTGGTGGCGGTCCTGGTGACTTTTGGCGTGCTCACGAAACACAACGAAGTGATCGCGTTCAAAGCGTCGGGCGTGAGTCTTTATCGCATCACTCTACCGGTCCTGCTGGTCAGCGTCCTGTTCAGCGCCGGCTTGTTCGCTTTCGACCACTTCTACGTGCCCGAGGCCAACCGGAAGCAGGACGCCATCCGCGACGAAATCAAGGGGCGCCCCGTGCAGACCTACTTGCGGCCCGACCGGAAGTGGATTTTCGGCACTCGTTCGCGGATCTACTTCTACCGCCATTTCGATATCGAGCAGAACGTCATGGTGGGAGTGAGCGTCTACGAACTGGAACCGCGAACGTTCCATCTCCGCCGCCACATCTCGGCCGAGCGCGCCTATTGGCGGCCCACCATGAAGACCTGGGTCTTCGAAAACGGTTGGACGCGCGACATCATCGGCATCAGCGAGAAGAACTTCCGCAACTTCCAGGTGGACACATTTCCTGAGCTCGATGAGCCGCCCGATTACTTCCTGAAAGAACTGGTGCAGGCGAAGCAGATGAACTACCGCCAACTGGAGACCTACATCGAGGATCTGGCCCGCAGCGGCTTCGACACAGTGCGCTTACGAGTCCAGTACCACAAGAAGTTCTCGGTCCCGCTTTTCGCGCTCATCATGGCGATGCTTTCCGTCCCTTTTGGGTTTCTCGTGGGAAACCGTGGCGCGATGGCCGGAATCGGCGTCAGTTTGGGCGTCGCAATCGCGTATTGGGGCGTAAATCATCTGTTTGAGCAGATCGGGAACGTGAATCAGTTGCCTCCCGCTCTAGCCGCCTGGTCGCCCGACGCTCTGTTCTCGCTCGCCGGGCTGTACATGTTCTTAAGAATGCGAACCTGAACCAGCCATCAACTGGCCAGGAAGCATCCCGAAGTTGACCGCCGGCCGACCGTCGATCAAACTCAACTTCCTGATGGCCGGCCATCCGGAATCTCATACCGCGGTAGAACACCCTCGACGGCCTGGCGTTCACGCTAATCCATTGCCGGTTTACTTCTTTCCGCCAAGGAACTCGGATAGCCAGTTCTCGACCAGCCAGACCGGCTGGCGAAGCCCGCGGGCCGGGACCTCTTCGCGGGAAGGAAGGTTCGAAAAGCCACGTTCCAGGAATCAGCAAGTCCGCAGGCAAAAGGCTTGGGGCGATAGTTGGCGTACATCTGCACCAGGGCTTTCTCCACTCCATGCAGGTCAGCGAATTCTTGCGGGCTCAAGCAGTCTAGCCTGGGATTCCCGCGGAGTTCAAGACCTACAAGGGACCCCACAACTGGGCTCCGGGCGAAGAAGTAAGGTCTAACGGGACCGCTGCCCGCGCGCATCTGTTCGTCGTGTATGCTATGGACATCGAAGCTTGGTGAGGAGGCGTACCGTGAAAATCGCGATTTCGAAGTTCCTGCTTGCCGCCGTGGTGTCGTCATCCCTTCTGAACGCACAGGCCACGGGCGTGGCAGTCGGAGTGGTCAGGGATAGCACCGGCGCGGTGATTGCCGGGGCCAGTGTGAAGGCAAACAACGTACTCACGGGATTGGATTGGATAACCCAGTCGAACTTGACGGGACGCTTCACGTTTCCGCGCCTCCCGGTTGGCGACTACAGGATCAGCGTTACTCAAGCCGGGTTTCGCACGTTCGCTTCGGAAACGTTCAAGTTGGAGGCCGATCAGACTCGCGAAATCACCGCCACCATGGAAGTGGGGGCGACCAGCGAAACGCTGACGGTAACCGGAGCCGTGTCGCAGGTGGATACGGTGGCGGCGACCATTCGGCAGGTAGTAGATGAGAAGCGCATCAAGGAATTGCCGTTGAATGGGCGTAACCCGATGCAGTTGGTGCTGCTTGTTCCCGGCGCGGTGCCAGCGCCGGGCGGCGGATCGCTGAACCGCAACGACGCCATCTCGGTCAACGGCGGCCGTGGCACGGCAACCAACTACATGCTCGATGGCGGCGATAACAACGATCCACAACAGAACGTAGGCGCCGTCCTGCCAAACCCTGATGCGCTAGAAGAATTCAGCGTTCTCACGAATAACTTCAGCGCGGAATACGGGCGCAACTCAGGCGCCGTCGTCAATGCGGTGACCAAAGCCGGCACGAACCAACTGCATGGGGCGCTGTGGGAATTTCTTCGTAACGATGCCCTTGACGCGCGAAGTTTTTTCGGAATTTCGAAGAGCAAGCTTCGCCGCAACCAGTTTGGCGTGGCCGTGGGCGGACCGATCATTCGCGACAAAGCGTTCTTCTTCAGCTCCTATGAAGGAGTGCGGCAGTCGACCGGCACGACGCGATCGGGTTTGGTGGTGCCCACGGCGGCCGAACGGTCCGGCGATTTCTCTCAATCGGCACAGAGGCCTCGCGACCCCCTCACCAATCAGCCTTTCCCCAACGCGATCATTCCATCGAACCGATTCGATCCCGCCGCCGTCAGGTTTCTGACTGCACTGCAGGTTCCGCTTCCAAACGCGAGCGGGAACCGCTACATCTACAACCCGCCGGAATCCATCAGTTCGGATCAGTATTTGGGGCGGGTGGATTATGCGCTATCCAACAACCAGCGATTGAGCGGCCGTCTGTTCAAGACACAGGCTCGCGACCTTGCCACGGCCGGTCTGCCGGTATTGACCTCGGAGGTGGCCTTCCGGACCGCGAATTTGACTGGCCAGCACACCTGGACCGCCTCGCCCACCTTCCTCCTGGTATCGCAGTATACGTGGAACAAGTCGCTGATCGACCGGGGACCGCTGCCCATTGACGGCAAGGGCACTTCCTATAGCGATTTCGGCGTCAAGGTGAATCGCGGCGGACTGGATGCCCTCGGTAAGGAATTGGTGCCGCATTATCGCGGCGGCGTGACCGGCTTTTGGGATTTGAACCAGGACAATCTGGTTCTGATCGACCGGCCGACACAGCAGGTTCTCGAAAACGCGAGCTGGACGCGGGGATCTCATTTGCTGAAGTTTGGCGGCGAATACCGCTGGTCGAAGAGCGATCGCGTGACGGCCAACGGGGTGGACCCCCAGTTCACATTCAATGGTCAGTTCACGGGCAATGCGTTTTCCGATTTTCTGACCGGCCGCGCCCTGCGGTTTACACAAGGCTCCATCCGCATCAACCAGATTCGGGCGCAGACCTTCTCGCTCTATGTTCAGGACGACTGGAAGGTGAGCAGGAAACTCAGCCTTAACTTCGGCCTCCGTTATGAGCCGCAGTTTCCTTTCTATTCGGCTAACGACGAGCTCACCCTGTTCCGGCCCGGTCAGCAGTCGACGGCTTTCCCCACGGCTCCCGCGGGTCTGGTTTATGCCGGCGACGCCAACGTGCCCCGCGGCGGCACAGGCAGCGACATCAACAACTTCGCGCCCCGCTTCGGGTTTGCCTGGAATCCATTGGGAACCGGAAAGACCAGCGTCCGGGGCGCCTATGGGTTCTTCTTCGATGTTCCGCGATTCCACGAATTGAGCCACTTCGTGAACTCGCCGCCGTACTCCCTCCAGATCACCGTGCAACAGCCGCAGAGCTTCAGTAACCCTTATGCCGGGCTGGTGGATCCGTTTCCGTATTCACCGCCGTCCACGCCACAGCAAAGATCCGCCTACCAATTCCTGAAACCGGTAACGGTGGGTCTCAGCGTGGATCCTTTTTTCGCCGCGCCCTACGCCCAGCAATGGAACCTGAATGTTCAGCATGAAGTTGCACCCGGCTATGTCGTGACCGCCGCCTACATTGGGACCAAGGGCACGCGGCTTCCCATCCGCCGCGAACTCAATCCCGCGAACTTCCGGACCGGGGCCACGGTGGCCAATACCGATGCGCGAAGAATCTACGCGCCGAATTTCGCGAGCATCATCAATTACGAGAACGTCATTAATTCCACCTACCATGCGCTGCAGCTTACGCTGAACAAGCGGCTCACGCGCGGGTTCACGATTCTCGCGAGCTACAACTATTCAAAATCGATCGACGGCATGTCGCTCGACGTGGACGGCTTCAATGGGCAGAACACTCTGAATATGCGCCCGGACAAGGCTCTGTCGGATTTCGATGTCCGGCACCGCTTCGTCAACAGCTTCCTATGGGAACTTCCCGGGCCGAAGACGGGAGCAGGCAAATGGCTATTGGGCGGCTGGCAGGCCAATGGGATTCTCATTCTCCAGGCAGGGTCGCCTTTCACCGTAGTGAGCGGCCAGGACCGCGCGCTTTCGGCGACTGGCACACAGCGGCCCGATCTCACCGGCAATCCTAAGCTGAACAGCGGGAGGGGGCGGGATCAACAGATGGCGAGGTATTTCGACCCGTCTTTTTTCGTTTTGCCCCCGCCCGGCAGCTACGGAAACTCGGGGCGCAATTCCCTGATCGCGCCGGGGAACTATAATCTCGATTTCGCGTTGTTCAAGCGGTTGCCGGTTCGAGAGTCCTGGCAACTGCAGTACCGGCTGGAAATGTTCAACGGATTGAACCACGCGAATCTGGGAAACCCTCGGAGCAACATCAGCGCCGCCAGGGTGGGACAGATCGACACCACGAGCGGTCCGCGGATTATTCAGATGGGTCTGCGGATGACCTTCTGAGGCGTTTTGCCCGGAGGCGCCGGAGTTAGTCGGAACCCGGAGACACTGGAAAACCGCAGTCGCGGGCAGTGTGCTAAACTAACCAGGATATTCGTAGGAGCCGAATCGCTATAGGATGCTGATCGCCAGGGAATTTGTCGCTTATTTGTCCCGCCAGATCGTCGGAAGGCTGTCCAACGGCGCAATTGAGACCGCGAATCCCAGCGCTGTCGCCGAGATCGTTTCGAACGTCATCACCGAAGAGCTAACGGCCGAGGATCGCCTCAACGACGAAGTCCGCGAGATCCTAGGCGAGTACAGCGACTACATGCGGGAACAGGGCGTTAGTTATCCTGAGATGTTCCGCCGCATCAAGAATACGCTCATCACCCAGCGAAAAGTCGTCCGCGCGTCCGGACGCGACGCAGGCGATCACATGAAGCTCTCTCGGGACAAGATCACCGACACCTCCCACAAGCTCGTGGCAATTCTTCGCAAGTCGCGCGAATTACGCTTTAAGCTGGACCCGAACGAGGTCAGGCTCCAAATTGTCAAAGGCATTACCGACGTCCTCAGCGTTGAAGACAAGGCCGATCACACCGCCCGCGTCAAGGTCCGGTCTCAGAAGAAAGAGATCGCCGAAGGCACCGAGGAGTGGGACTTACTTCACAAACGGTACTACGCAGAGGAATTGAAAAAGCTGGGCATCGACATGGGCCGTTGACGCAGTCGCCACTCCCGTTTCCGCCGGCTCTTTCCTTTCTGTTTCATCCCCCTTGACTCGTGACCTCCGGTGAGGTAGCGTTGTTTTCGAATCGAGCACCGAGGAGGTTCAATGCGTTTCGCCGCCGTTCTTCTCATGGCTGCAGTAGCCTTCGCCCAGAATTACCGGGGACGGGTTCAGGGAACCGTTACCGATTCGTCCGCCGCAGTTGTCGCCGGCGCGAAAGTCGCCTTGCTCGACGTCAACAAGGGAATCGAGACCGTCCGGGAGACGAGCGCCAGCGGGCAATTTCTCTTCGATTTTGTCGACCCCGGCACCTACACGCTAAGCGCCGAACTGCAGGGCTTCAACAAGTACACCCAGCAGAATATCCTTGTGCAGGTGCGTAGCGATGTTTCCGTAAACCCGGTGCTGCGCCCAGGAAACATGGTCGAAACCGTGGACGTTTCGTCGCAGGCCGCCGAGGTGCAGTTCAATACCGGCACCATGGCTCTGACGGTGGATCGGAAGATGCTCACGGACCTCCCCGTGCTCGCGCGCAATCCGTTTACCCTCGCTCTGCTCGACCCCGCCGTGGTCAACCGCTATGCCACTCTCGCCACACGCAATCCATTCTATATGTGGTCCTCGAGTTCAATGGACGTCGGCGGCAATACGACCACGAAGAACGAGCTTCAACTCGACGGCGCGCCCCTCCAGCTTGGCGCGAAGGGATCGTACGCGCCTCCGATGGACGCAACGCAGGAAGTAAGCGTGCAGCAGAACGCCGTCGATGCGGAATTCGGACATAGCGCCGGCGGCGTGCTGTCGCTTTCCGTGAAATCCGGCACGAATGAGTTTCACGGTACTGGTTATTATTTCGGCCGCAATCCCGCGTTCAACGCCGTGACTAACTCGGTCGTCCGGTCACCGAACGCCGTGAAGAATCACATCTGGGGCGGCACCATCGGCAATCCGATCATCAAGAACAAGCTGTTCAATTTCTTCTCGTACGAGCAGTGGAGAACGAAGGATCCGCGGAACGCCATCATGACGCTTCCCACGGATCTCGAACGTGGCGGTAACTTCTCGCAATCGTTCAATCCCGATGGCGGCCTGCGTGCGATCTTCGATCCCTTCACGACTCAGCTCAACGCAGCGGCGAATTCCGCTACGCGCACGCCGTTCCCCGGCAATCAGATACCGCGCGCGCAAATGGACCCCCTTTCGCTCAGGTTCATGCAGGATATCTGGGGTCCCAACACGCCGGGCGAAGGCAACACGCGCGTCAATAACTATAAGCAGAGTTATTTCTGGTACCTCAACAACTGGAATGTCAATAACCGTACGGATTGGAACATCAACGACCAGTGGAAAGTGTTCGGACGCTACTCTCGCTTCCGGACGGATCTGGCGCAGGACAACTATTCGCCGAACACCTCGCCGGCCCTCACCGATGACAACGGCGGCGTGATGAATTCCCGCAACATCGCCGGTGACGCCGTGTGGACCGCTTCCTCGCGCACCGTAGTCAATTTCCGCTTTAGTTACGCCTCGCTAAACGACGATTATGAAGCGCCTAAATCGAAAATCGGCGCCGATGGCCTAGCGAAGTTCTGGCCAAACGGATGGTACAAACCGTACCTGGAAGGCATTCCCTCGGTCTACTATCCGAACCTGTCGATATCGGGCGTGGGCGGCGCCAGCTTTGGCAAAGGCGGCTACTGGTATCAGCATCCTGAGAGTTTCAACTATAGCGGACGGGTGTCGCGCAACTTCGGGCGCCACTATGTCAAGTGGGGAGCGGAAGCCAGGCATTTGCGAGGTAGTTCGGTGCGCCCCAATTTGATGAATTTCAGTTTCGGACCCGCGCTCACGGCGGACACGTTCCTTGCACCAAACACGCGTCTTCGGGGCGATGCCTGGGCCACGTTCCTTTTGGGCGCGATCGATTCCAGTTCTCAGGCGCAGTACATCCCGCTCCAGAAACCGCGAACCGATTTCTTTGCCGGGTACATGCACGACGATTTCAAGGTAAATCGGAATCTCACCATCAATCTCGGATTGAGGTGGGAATACGAAACCGGAATCTACGACGCCGAGGACCGCTTCTCTCGCGCGCTCGATCTGAAGAATCCGATTCCCGAAATGCAGGCGAACCCGCCGGCGATTCCCGCCGACATCGCCGCTCTTCGCGGCAAGCCGTATTCCTTTACCGGCGCGTGGAACTTCGTAGGGACTGGAAATCCCCGGTCGAGTTTCGACTCCCCAAAGAAAGTATTCATGCCCCGAATCGGCATGGCTTACCGGCTGAGCGACCGCATGAGCCTGCGCGTGGGATACGCGCGCTACGTGATTCCGGCCGTGTTCACGACGGACTTGCTGGGCAGCGCGAGCTATCCCGGTTACAACGCGCTCTCGACCGCCGCGCCTGTGTTGCAGGGCGTTCCGCAGGCGAAGCTCAGCGACCCGTTCCCGTCCACGAATCCGCTGATTCCGCAGGTGGGCAGCAGGCTTGGACGGTACACAAATTTGGGGCAGGCGGCAAGCTGGCAGCAGCGGGATTACAGGCCGGGCGTGAACGAGCGTATTAACGTATCGTTCCAGCGCCAGTTACCGGGCCAGATTCACTTTGACATCACCTACTTCGTTAATCTGGGGCGGAATCTGCCCTACAATCTCCAGCTCAATCTGGTAGACCCGGCGTTGATCTACTCCCAGAAGGCCGTGCTCGATCAGACTGTTAACAATCCGTTCTTCCAGTACCTCACGCCGGACAAGTTCCCGGGTCAACTGCGCAATCAGCGAACCGTCACGCGGAGAAGCCTCCTCGGCACGTATCCGCAGTACGCCGGACTGACACAAACGAATACGGACGGCTTCCTGAATCGGTATCACGCGATTCAGGTAAAGGCGCAGCGGACATTCCGCGGCGGGCTTTTCTTCCTGGTTGCCTACAATTTCAACCGTGAACGGAATTCGTATTTCTTCAACGATATTTCGGAGTTCGGAAAGCAGACCGACATGCTCGATTCGAATAATCCGCGGCATCGCATCGCGCAGGCGGGATCCTACGAACTGCCGTTCGGTAAGGGCCGCAAGTGGCTCGCGAACTCTGGCCGCGCTACGAACTTCGCGCTCGGCGGATGGTCGGCGAGTTGGCTGATGTTCTACAACTCCGGCGCCCTTCTGCGGTTCCCATCGCAAGTGGCGCCTGCCGGAACGCCACAGGCTCCACGCGAACGCGGCAAATGGTTCGACACCTCGGGATTCGACCGGCAGCCTGCCTACACGCCGAGGAGCAATCCGTTTCAATATAACGACCTCGCGGGTCCGCGGAACTGGAATCTGGACACTACCCTGTCGAAGTTCTTCCAGGTGACGGAGCGCTTCAAACTCGAACTGCGGTTCGAAGCCTACAATCTGACGAACAGCTTTGTACCGAACGATCCGGCGACGGCGTTCACGTCGGCTACCTTTGGGCGCACGACCAACCAACTCAACCGTGGTCGCGAAATGCAGTACACGGTTCGTCTGCACTTCTAGACGAGGGAGGGCCGAATGCCGGGATTTGAGCGCTACATCGGCATCGATTACTCCGGAGCGGAGACAGCGGATTCGAGCCTCAGAGGTCTTCGGGTTTACGTGGCGGCCGATCAGGAAACGCCGCCACGCGAGATAGGTCCGCCACCCAGCCCGCGAAAGTACTGGACGCGCCGCGGTGTTGCGGAGTGGCTTTTCGAGCGGCTTTCGGAGGAAACGCAAACTCTCGTCGGCATTGACCACGGGTTTTCGTTCCCATTGCAGTACTTCAATAGATACGATCTGCCTGTCAATTGGAATGGGTTTCTGGAGGATTTCGTCAGCCACTGGCCCACCGACAAGTACAAGGTAGACTCCGTGCGCGACGGGACCTGCGGCAACGGCGCGGCGCGAACCGGTCGCCCACGGTGGCGGCGTCTGGCGGAGGTTCGTGCCGGGGCGAAATCCGTCTTCCACTTCGATGTGCCGGGCTCAGTCGCGAAGTCCACGCACGCGGGTCTCCCATGGCTGCGGTATCTCCGGAGTAAGGATGCCGGGAAGATCCACTTCTGGCCGTTTGATGGCTGGGAGATTCCATCCAGCCGGTCAGTTGCGGCGGAGGTCTATCCAGCGCTATGGAGTCGCAGTTTCGCCAGGGAGGACCGGAATTCCGATCAACACGACGCCTATTCCATCGCGGCATGGATGCGCCAGACCGATCGCTGCGGAAACCTCAGGAATTTCTTCAATCCCGATTTGACGGAAGAGGACCGAAGAACGGCGGAGATAGAGGGCTGGATTCTCGGCATCCCCTGAACGAGAGGCGACTTGCGATAGACTCGGAATCAGAGGCTAACGCCCTACGTGAACCCGAGTTCCGCAGATCCAGAGTTCCAGCCGCGCGATCCCCTCGTCCCCCTTCAGCGGGACGACACGAAGTTCTTCGCCGGAAAGATTGCGTTCTGCCAGTACTTCGCCGTTGCCGTGTTCCTGTTTCTCATTTCCGGCTTCTGGGATCTGCAGATTCAGAATCCGGAGCTCTACAACGAGCGTGCGGAACGTAATCGCATCAGGGCGCTGCCGGTGCCTGCCCCGCGCGGGAAAATTCTCGACCGCGACGGGCGGGTGATTGTCGATAACCACTCTTCCTACACCCTGATACTTTCGCGCGAAACTCTTAAGCGGACCAACCTCAAACCGATTGTCGACGGGCTCGATCTCGACTACGACGATCTCATCACGCGCCTCAACCGCTTCGACCGGTCGCGCCCGAAGTACGAACCGATCACGCTGAAATCGGAGATGACCCCTGCCGATATCGCCTTCGTCGAATCTCACCGGGACCCTGAATTTTTCCCTGAAATGGAGATCATTCGCGCCCAGCGCCGCCTCTACCCTCGAGGCGGGTTTGCGGCGCACCTGATCGGCTACACGGGGGAAGTGAGTGAATCAGAGCTTGATCTTCCCGAATTCGCCAGGTACGACCAGGGAGACGTGATCGGGAAAGCCGGGATCGAGCGCCAGTACAACGACTTACTTCACGGCGTCGATGGTCAGCGTCGCGCTGTGGTCGATAACCGCGGCCGCGAGCGGCAACTGATCGCGATGAAAGAGGCGGTCGCGGGGAGGAACCTGCAACTCACGATAGATCTTGACATCCAGGCAGTGGCCGAGCTCGTGATGCAGGACCGCGTCGGTTCCATTGTCGCGCTCGATCCCCGCAACGGCGAAGTTCTCGCCATGGTCAGCCGCCCCGCATACGATCCGAACAAGTTCGCGTTCCGCATCCGCAACGCCGATTGGAAGGAACTCGTTAACAACCCCTATAACCCGCTGCTGAATCGCTCCACTCAGGCCCAGTTCGCGCCTGGCTCGACGTTCAAACCCATTATGGCGCTGGCCGGACTTGAGATGGGCACAATAGATGACAACTGGTCCGTGCGTTGTTCCGGCGGAGCGAGTTTCTTCGGGCACTATCACAAGTGTTGGGTAAAGCGTGGCCACGGGACCATCAGTCTTATAAACGGCATCGTTCACTCCTGTGACGTTTTTTTCTACAATCTTGGAAACAAGCTGGGCATCGACTCAATTGCCCAGTACGCCGAGATGACGGGTCTCGGGCGCCGCACCGGTATTGATCTCCCGCACGAGGAGGCAGGCCTGGTTCCGTCCACCAAATGGAAGGTGCGTACCTTCAGGCAGAAATGGTATCCCGGCGAGACGATCTCGGTGTCGATCGGGCAGGGCGCTCTTACCGTAACGCCGCTGCAGTTGGCCCACGCCATCGGGGGCCTCGCGGTGGGGGGAAACTGGTACAAACCACATCTGGTACGTACGGAGAAACCAGAGCCTCCGCGCCATGTCGATCTCAATCCCGAAAACGTGCGGAAGGTGATCGACGCTATGTTCGGCGTAGTAAATTTGGGCGGAACGGGCATCCGCGCCCGGATTCCCGGCATCGAGGTGTGCGGTAAGACCGGATCAGCCCAACTTGTTTCGAACGAATTTCTGAAGGGCAAAAAGCCGGGGCAGGAGGCGTTCAAGGACAATGCCTGGTTTGTCGGGTTTGCTCCCCGGAAAGATCCCGAAATCGTTGTAGTGGCACTTTACGAGCACGCGGAACACGGCCAACTCGCCGCTGGACTGGTCCGGGATATTATGAAGGTGTATTTCGACAAGCAGGCACGAGTCGCACCCTCCCGGATCGCCTTGGCGCAAGTGAGTCAGCCTGGTGCGAAGGCGCCTGCTCAGTGAGCGCCATGTCCCATCGGTGCGATGCTCTCCAGGGCTTCTGCGGTTTGTTGGGAGCCTTGCCTGCCAACGGGATTTCCGTGCGCCGCTTTGGAGCGGGCACGCCAGAGATCCATCCCGGGCGGAGATCGGCCGGCCGCGAGCGAGCGCTGCCCATAGTCGCGCAACTCGGGCATCCTCCGGGCAAAGGGTCGCGAACCCGGCCTTGTAGTCTCCACATCAGAGTCTCGCGCGAAGGTTCAGAGATTCCAAAAAGAAGAAGCCACTGCTAAATGTCCCGCCATCTGTCATTCCGCGACTTTGATTGGCCCTTGATCACAGTTAGCGTCCTTCTCTGCTCGCTTGGCGTGCTTCAGATCTTCAGCGCCACCCACGGCACGGTGTGGCGCGACGCCTGGTGGAAGCAGATCCTCTGGCTGGCGATAGGCCTGGTCGTCATGTGGGTGGCAACCTCGATCGACTACCACGCGATGCTTCATCACGTGCCACTCCTGTACCTGGGCTCTATCGTTACGCTGGTGACGGTTCTCTTTGCCGGAAAGCTCGTGTTCGGCTCCAGGCGCTGGATACCGATCGGCTCGTTTCATTTCCAGGTCTCTGAATTCGTCAAATTAGTGATAGTATTGCTAGTAGCCAGGTATCTGACGGAAGTACGAGCCGAAATACTCGAGGGTTGGGACCTGGTGAAGTTGTCCGGTCTTGTGGGCATCCCTATGATTCTTGTGATGCTGCAGCCGGATCTGGGTACGGCATTGACCTACTTGCCCGTCCTGGGGGCGGGATGCTTTCTGACGGGTGTGCGGTGGAAGTATGTGGCGGTGGCAGCCGTGTTGCTGGCCGTTCTGTTGCCCGTTGGATGGTACAGCAATGCGCTTTTGGAGTACCAAAAGAGTCGTGTCGAGACGTTTTTGAACCCGGATAGCGATCCCAGAGGACGCGGTTATCAGGCGATCCAATCGAAAATTGCGGTCGGAGCCGGGGGAATGTGGGGAAAGGGAGTGACGCGAGGGACTCAGACTCAATTGCGCTTCCTGCCCGTGCCTCATACGGATTTTATCTTTTCCGCTTTCGCGGAAGAGCATGGATTTGCAGGTGTGGTTTTTGTGTTGGTTCTGTATTTCGTGTTGCTCATGCAGATCGTACAGAATGCCCAGACCGCCGCGGATCGCGCGGGAGTCTACCTTTGCATGGGGGTTGCGGCGCTGCTGTTGTTTCACGTTTTGGTAAATGTGGGAATGGTGGTGGGAAGGATGCCCGTCGTGGGCATTCCATTGCCGCTGTTAAGTTACGGCGGATCGAACCTTCTCTCGACGTTTTTGATGCTTGGGCTTGTGAACAATGTCAGGCTCCGGCGGTTTGTGAATTGATCTTAAAGATTTTGGCAGGAGCCGTTCGGCTCCCGGAATAAAGGCTGTGGTTGAGTATGCGGCGTTTGGCCCTACTTTCCTTTACGCGCTACGGTCCCGGCGTTGCCCGTTGGCGTAGCGCGCTAGTCTCATTCCGGTATGAGTTTCCGTCCGGCCCTCCGGGGGAATTGGATGTCCAAAGAGTTAGTGGTTGCTTCGAACCGCCACGAGACCAGGGTGGCACTTCTCGAAGACGATCAACTGGTTGAGATTTATTACCAACGGGAGAAGGAATACTCGCTGGCTGGAAGCATCCACAAAGGGCGCGTGACGCGCGTCCTTCCGGGAATGCAGTCCGCGTTCGTCGATATCGGCCTCGACCGCGACGCATTTCTCTACGTCTCCGATTTCTTCGAAGACAACGACGAGTACGACAAGATTGTGACGAGCGTGGAAGATTCCGTGCTCGGCATCACTGTCAAACCCGCTGCGGAAGGAGAGCCCGGCGAGTCTCGCACGGTGCCTGTTTCCGAAGCCCGGGAAGTTCTTCCCGCCGTGGCTCCTTCCACGCCAACCCAGAGCGAGTCCGGGCTGCGCCCGGCCGGACAAGCCCGGGACGGAGAGCGCGGTCCCCGTGACGGCCAGTTCAGAGGCCGGCGCAACCGCCGCCGCCGCGGAGGCGACCGTGGTTTCCCTGAATCGAAATATGCCCGTCCGGGTGCAATCGATTCCGAACCCGTAGTAGGGCCCGAGGATCAGGCAGCCATCGCCGAAGCCATTGAGGAGTCGTTCTCGGCGGATTTCAGCAGCGACGGCCCACAGGCGTCGGAGCCCATTGTCCTTCCGGGTGAGTCGCTCGCCAAGTACAGACGTGATGAGGAGCTTCCAGGCTCGCAGCCGGATGCCACGGCCGAAATCGAGCCAGCGCCGGTGTTCGAATCCGCAAGTGCCCCTGCTCCCGAATTGATTTCGGAGCGCATCGAAGAAGCGGTAATTCCGGAAGCCGAGGCGTCGATTCCCGAACCCGTTGAGGAGGCCGCGCCAGAACCCCAGACAGAACCGATGGTCGAGGCGGTCGCCGAAGCCTTGCCGGTGGAATTTGCGCCAGAGCCAGCCGAAGCCGTGGAAGCCCCTGCGGTCGACGCCTTGGGCGAGGAACGAGTCGAATCACAGGAGTCCGCGGACGAAGATGACGCGCCATCGGAACTTGAGATCCGCGAACCGGAGGGCCTGGAACCTGCACGCACGCCAACCAGTCTGACCGCTCAGTTGCGGGAACAGGGAGCGCGTTACCAGCACAGAGCTTCCCGCCGCTCACGCCGCCGGGGCCGCGGCGGTGAAGGGCAGCCGGGCGAGGAACGCCCTGATCGTCAAAACGAAAATCGCCCGCCGGAAAGGACGGCGCCCGAACCGGTTCGGGAGGTGCGGGCCGCCGATCCGGGTTCTGCCCGTGCGGATAGACCACCCCTCCCAAGTATTTCCGACCTTCTGAAGGAGGGCCAGGAAATCATTGTTCAGATCGCGAAGGAACCCTTGGGACAGAAGGGCGCGCGAATCACGTCTCACATAGCACTTCCTGGCCGTTACGTCGTCTACATGCCGACGGTTGATCACATCGGCGTTTCGCGCAAGATTCCGTCCGATGACGAGAGGTCCAGACTCAAGCGCATCCTTCAGACCCATCACGTGGGCATTCCCGGCGGTTTTATCGTTCGCACGGCCGGAGAGCGCAAGACCGAAGAGGAACTGAAAGCGGACATGATGTTCCTCTACAATCTTTGGATTGATCTACGTCAGAAGGCCGAAAAACGGCCCGCGCCGCTTCTTATTCATCACGATCTCGATCTGGTGGCCCGAATCCTTCGCGATCAGCTAACCGCGAACTTCAAGACCGTCTGGGTGGACAACGAAGAGGTGTACGAGAGTGTTCTTGGATTCGTGCAACGCTTTCAGCCCGCGCTTGTGAGCCGCGTCAAACTTTACACGCGTCCGACGCCGATTTTTGACGCCTTCAACGTCACACAGGAGCTTGAAAAAGCCCTGCGTCCAAAAGTTTGGCTGAAGTCCGGCGGCTATATCG